>NZ_CP063191.1:991315-1321754 GCF_028609845.1 Corynebacterium heidelbergense
TGATCGTCTCTAACCACTCCGCCCGCTCTGCAGCGGCAGCCTCTTCGTCATCGACGAATCCCAGCAGATCGGCGAGTTCATCGAGCAGGGGGGTATCTGCATCGGTCCACCCGGTGACCTCCGGTGCCCGCCGCAGACCCTCCCACGTCTCCTCGTCGTACTCCGCCGCTGCCCGCTCGGGATGTGCATAGAGTTCCGTCAGCACATCCTCGGGGCCAAGGAGGGGCCAGCATTCCTCCAGGGCGCCGGCGATGTCCGGATCCTCCCGCAGCTCCTCCCGGAGCTGGGCCACGTCCGTGGAGCTGAGCAAGTTGTCCCCGCCCAGGGGATCCTCGCCCAGCCGATCGGCCATCTGACGCGCCAGTTGCTCCACGGCGGCATCCACAAAGACGGGGCGGGCGGCATTATGGCTGCGCCGCGAGCGCCGGGCTCGGGTTCGCGCCGAGCGTACGATCTGGGGCGTGAGATCCACGTCCACCCCATCCACTCGAAAGCGACGGGGCTGTTCCGGCACCCGCTGGAACAAGCGCACGGCCGAGCGCAGGATGGGCACCATCTCGATAGAACCCTTCACCTCTCGGGACAGCGGAGAGTGCTCCGGGCGCGCCTGCATTCCCGGCACGAGAGTCCCTGGCGTCGCCAAGACAACCCCGGTTTCCCCCAAAGACGGCAGAACCTGGGAGATATAGCGCAAGAACCGATCATTGGGCCCCACAATCAAAACACCGGTGCGGGCCAACTGCTCGCGCCAGGTGTACAGCAGATACGCGGCGCGGTGGAGGGCCACTGCGGTCTTCCCCGTACCCGGAGCCCCCTGGACCACCAGCACACCCCGGTGGGGGGAGCGGATGATGCTATCCTGCTCGGCCGCAATGGTTTCCACGATGTCCCGCATCACCGGGGTGCGAGCCCGGGTGACGGCCTCGACCAGCGCTGCCTCCTTGCCCACGTCTGTCGGTGCGGAGGGGGAGGCGCCCTCGGCCGCGAGAGCTTCGTCGGTGACCCCCACGACCGCGCGGCCCCGGGTTCGGATGTGCCGGCGGCGGTGTACCCCTTCCGGGTTCAACGTGGTGGCCAGGTAGAAGGGACGGGCCTGCGGAGCGCGCCAGTCCATGAGCAGCGTGCGCATGGTCTCGTCGTTGTCGTGCAGCCCGATCCGGCCGATATAGCGGCGGTCCAGGGCTACCGATTCCCCGTCTTCAGCCCCCGATTGCTCGCCTGCCACCGGGTTTTCCGGTTCTGGATCCTCCACGTCGATCCGGCCGAACATCAACCCCACCTCGGCGGCCGAGAAGTTCTCCAACCGCAGAGCAATCTCCTGGGCCTCTCTGTCTCGCATCATGAGGCCCTGGGGGTCATCGATATCGGCCTCGCGGCGGACTTCTTTAAGTCGGTTGATCAACCGTGCGCGGGCTTCGTCGACCAGAGCGAGTAACTCGTCGAGGTAGCTCTGCTCCGCGCTGATGGGGGTAGTTTCAGGCAAGGGGAGGGGGGACTTTCAGGTGGGGGTGGTGGGGAGGAAGGGGAGTGTGGGGGTAAGTGAGCAAACCCCCGACCCTTCTGAGGGGCGGGGGCTGTATGCGGGAAGCTGGAACGGGAGGGGAAGGAAAACCTACTTCAGCTTCTTGGCCTGCTTCTTCGCAGCCTTGCGGGCCTGCTTACGGGCTTTCGCCGTCTGCTTGCTGGCCTCGCCGTAGTACTCCTTAGCCACACCGGAAGCCTGCTCGGCGTAGTCCTGCGCGACATCGCTGGCCTGCGCGGCGTAGACCTTCGCCTTGTCCGTGAGACCCGCAGCGGTGGACTTCCACTCGTCGGAGTGATCGTCCACGTAGGAGGCAACTGCGGTGGAAGCCTGGTTGGCGCCGTCCTTGGCCTTGTGGAACAGCTCTTGAGCCTGCTCCTGGGCATTGGCAACCATCTTCTCCTGCTCGGTCTTGCCCGGCAGGGCCTTTTGGACGCGCCACGCAAGTCCCGGCTTGCCCTGGGTATCGGCCGTGGTGATGGCGAGCGCACCCAGCAGGGCCATGTCGGCCACAGCACCACGCTGCATTTCCTTCTTCTGGCGGGAATCCGTCGCGGTCCAGAAGGCGTGACGAGCCACCGTGGTGGGCAACTGGATGGCGGCGAGGGTCGCCGCAGCCAGGCGGGGCTTCTTACCCGTAGCGAGCATTGCAGAAGCGACGAGCTTGGTGGTGGCGATGATGCGAACGTTCTTCTCCGGGTCCTTCGGGATAGCCGTGGCCACGTTCGGGGGGAGGACGCCACGCAACGTGCCCACCACAGCCTTCGCATTATCGGTGTACTCGCTGCTGTTGGTCAGCATCTGCGCACCATCAAGGGCGAACGCGGATGCCAACAGGGGGCGGGCTAGGGTGCGGATCATAGGGTGCGGCTCCTTGGAAAGCTCAGTTCATCTTGCGGACTGTCGGTGCGCCGCAGTGCCCGAGGGGCAGTGACGGCGCGGGGGTATGCACACAACCTTAGCGAAAACCGGCCGCTACCAACCCCGGGAACGCCATTGTTCCACCTTGTCGGCTTCCTCCCCCACGGTCGTGCTATCGCCGTGGCCGGGGTGGATACGGGTGCCCGCGGGCAGGGAGAAGATGCGGCCCTCCACGTCGTCCAGGAGCTGGCAGAAGTCCTCCGTGGAGCTGGTCTTGCCCACCCCACCCGGGAAAACACTGTCCCCCACGAAAGCGCGGGGAGCATCCTCCGGCAGTTCCGCGATGACCGCCAGGCCGCCAGGGGTGTGTCCCCGCAGCTCCACGACGCGCAGGCCCAGTTCGCTAACGTTCCCCTTCAAGCGCAGGGCCTCCTGGGAGCCGTCGTCCTTGCCGTAGGTCTCGTCTGCTGGAACCGGCAGATCCGCAGCATCGAGGCGAGGGGCATGGTGGCGCGCCGATGTGGCGTCCACAATGTCCCGAAGGGCCCGGACATGATCGAAGTGCTGGTGGGTGGTGAGCACATCGGTGATCCGCACCTTTAGCGTGTCGGCAAGCGCCAAGAGGTGTTTTGCATCGTCGGCAGCATCGATGAGCAGCGCATCGCCGCCGGAGCACAGCAGGTAGCAGTTGTTGTCCATGGAGCCGACGGTGGTGACCGCAAGAGTGGTGGAATCCTCGACGATGACCTGGACATCGCGCGGATTTTCCAGGTGGCCAAACTCCGTGACGTTGGTGATATTCATGGTTACCTAACGTAGTGGCACTGGCTGGCAGCTCGGTGGGTGGTGAATGTGCGCATGGTGAGTAAGTTGAGGGAGGGGCCGCGACGGGCGGGGGATAGCCGATTGCGACTGTGCCGTACACTAGGTGCGGTAAAAATGTGAACCTGTGTTCGAGACCGGGGCCCAATGGTCACGGACCAGAGTCCCCCTGAAGGGGGTGAGTTCAGGAGTATGTAGTGGCTGACCAGCTAATTGTCCGGGGTGCCCGGGAGCACAACCTCAAGGGCGTGGACATCGACCTGCCCCGCGACAAAATGATCGTGTTCACGGGGCTGTCCGGGTCTGGCAAATCCTCCCTGGCCTTCGACACGATCTTCGCGGAGGGTCAGCGGCGCTACGTGGAATCGCTGAGCTCCTATGCGCGCATGTTCCTGGGCCGCCTGGACAAACCCGACGTGGACTTCATCGAGGGCCTCTCCCCGGCGGTATCCATCGATCAAAAGTCCACCAACCGCAACCCCCGGTCCACCGTGGGCACGGTCACCGAGATCTTTGACTACCTTCGCCTGCTCTATGCCCGTACCGGCACTCCGCACTGCCCCGTGTGCGGGGAGGTAATTCAACGCCAAACCCCCCAGGAGATCGTGGACCAGATTTTGGCCTACGAGTCCGGCACGAAGTTCCAGGTGCTCGCTCCCGTCGTGCGCACCCGCAAGGGAGAGTTCCAGGATCTCTTTGCCGAGCTGGCCGCCGGGGGTTACAGCCGCGTGCTCGTGGACGGGGAGATGCACCAGCTATCGCAGCCGCCGAAGCTGGAGAAGCAGATCAAACACGATATTGACGTCATCGTCGACCGCCTGCAGGTCAAGGAATCGCAGAAGCAGCGGCTCACGGACTCGGTGGAGACGGCCCTGCGGCTGGCCGACGGGCTCGTGGTGATCGACTTCGTGGCACAAAAAGAGCAGCGCCGTTTCTCCGAAAAGATGGCCTGCCCGAACGGCCACCCCGTAGTCATGGAGGAGATGGAGCCCCGGAGCTTCTCCTTCAACTCCCCCTATGGAGCCTGCCCCGAATGCGATGGTCTGGGTACCCGGCTGGAGGTGGACGAGAAACTCGTCGTGCCCGACGAGGACGCGCCCCTCGTCGGGGCCATTGCACCGTGGAGCTCCAGCCCGAACTCGAAATACTTCGACAAGTTGCTCACCGCCCTGGCCCGCGAGCTGGACGTGGACCCCAAGACCCCCTGGAAATCGCTGACCGCGAAGCAGCGTAAGGCCGTGCTGAACGGGCATCACGCCCAGATCAACGTGAGTTACAAGAACCGCTATGGCCGGGGGCGGCACTACTCTGCGCCGTTCGAGGGGGTCATGCCCTTCTTGAAGCGCAAGATGGATCAGACGGATTCGGATTGGTCCAAAGACCGCTACCGCAGCTACATGCGGGAGGTGCCCTGCCCCACCTGTCGCGGCACTCGACTAAAGCCCGGGGTGCTGGCGGTGACCATCGCCGCGAAGGGCAAGGAGCTATCCATCGCGGACGTGGCGAACCTCTCCATTTCCGAAGCCAGCGAGTTCCTCAGCAACCTCACCTTGGGCAAGCGGGAGGAGATGATTGCCGGGGCGGTGCTACGAGAGATCCAGGCGAGGCTCAAGTTCCTGCTGGACGTGGGCCTAAACTATCTGTCCATGTCCCGATCGGCCGGCACCCTGTCTGGTGGGGAGGCGCAGCGCATTCGATTGGCCACCCAGATTGGTTCCGGACTGGCAGGAGTGCTGTACGTCCTGGACGAGCCGTCAATTGGTTTGCACCAGCGGGACAACGAGAAACTGATCTCTACGCTCGCCCACCTGCGAGACCTGGGGAACACCCTCATCGTCGTCGAGCACGACGAGGACACCATTCGTACCGCCGACTGGCTGGTGGACATCGGCCCCAGGGCCGGTGAATACGGTGGGGAAGTGGTCTACCAGGGGCAACCGGGGGGCATCACCGACGTTCCCGAATCCCTGACCGGGGCTTACCTATCCGGTGAGCGCATCTTGGCCGTCCCGGAGAACCGCCGCCGCATCGACCGCACCCGCATGGTGACGGTGCTGGGTGCCCAAGAAAACAACCTGCGCAATGTGACAGTGAGCATGCCCCTGGGGGTCCTCACCTGCGTGACGGGCGTTTCCGGATCCGGCAAATCCTCCCTGGTCAACGGCATCCTGGCGAAGTCCCTGGCCAACGAACTCAACGGTGCGCGTCTCGTTCCCGGTCGGCACAAGCGGGTGACTGGCCTGGAACACTTGGACAAGCTGGTGCAGGTGGATCAGAGCCCAATTGGCCGCACGCCGCGGTCGAATCCGGCAACGTACACTGGAGTCTTCGACAAGATCCGCAAGCTGTTTGCGGAGACCACGGAAGCAAAGGTGCGTGGCTATGGGGCCGGGCGCTTCTCCTTCAACGTTAAGGGGGGCCGGTGCGAGGCGTGTTCGGGCGACGGGACACTGAAGATTGAGATGAACTTCTTGCCCGACGTGTACGTGCCCTGCGAGGTGTGCCACGGGGCCCGGTACAACCGGGAGACCTTGGAAATCCACTACAAGGGCAAGACCATTGCAGAGGTCCTGGATATGCCCATCACGGAGGCGGCGGAGTTCTTCGCGCCCGTGACGAGCATCTCCCGGTACCTAGACACCCTCGTGGACGTCGGCTTAGGCTACGTGCGGTTGGGGCAGTCCGCCACCACGTTGTCCGGCGGCGAAGCGCAGCGCGTGAAGCTGGCGGCGGAGTTGCAGAAGCGCTCCAACGGCCGGACCATCTACATCCTGGACGAACCCACCACGGGCCTGCACTTTGAGGACATTCGCAAGCTTATGTTGGTTATCCAGGGCCTGGTGGACAAGGGCAACACCGTCCTTGTCATCGAGCACAACCTGGATGTGATCAAGGCCGCGGACTGGATCGTGGACATGGGCCCGGAGGGCGGATCCGGTGGGGGGACCGTCGTGGCGGAGGGGACCCCGGAGCAAGTGGCGCAGGTGGAGAAGTCCCACACGGGCCACTACCTGCGAAAATTGCTGGGCTGACGCGAGTTGTCGGCCTGAGGCGGTTCGCCGGGCTGAGGCGGTTCGCCCAGCCTGGGCCGGCGCTCGCGGAAGGCGGCACCGCCCAGCAGCAGGAGGCCGCAGAGCATGAAGGCCACCATCTTGATGATCCCCGATAGCGCCGAGAGGTCGTAGAGGACGAGTTTGAGGGAAGCCATGACCGCAAGGAACACCCCCAACGAGGTCCGCCCTTGGTGTAGTACGCCCACCCCGAGGATGATCCACAGCACGGAGATGACGACGTGCGACACGTTGAAGGAGGTCCGCCCCTCCACCACAAATTGAGACAGCGCCGGAATCGCGGAGGAACCGACGATCAGGCAGATCAGCGCACCGATCTGAAACACCCAGCCGTAGCTCCGGGCGGTGGCGGGGGAATGCACGTAGATGGTCCGCCCCACGCTGGCGACGGTGAGGGCCAGGTCCGTTCCGCATAGCAGGACGGTCAGGGAAAGCGGCTTTTCAAGGCGGGGGTAGTCCACCCAGGAGTAGGCGAGGTGGGGAACAGGCAAAGCACTCCCACGGTGGTGGTCACGATGGGCACGAACCGCTCCAGCCTCCGGGCGAAGAACGCGATCCCGGTGGCTAGAACCACAGCGGGAACGGCGAACCACCCGGAAGCCGTGCCTCGCTGCGCCAGTGCGAGGACGAGGAGCACCAGGCTGGTGTTGGCCAGGACCACGTAGGCATCCGCAACGGTGGGCTGGTCCGTGTTGGGACTGAACTTCAGGGCCGGGCCACCCAGGGCAGACCCCGCACCCAAGCTGGTCATCGCGGCGCCGAGACCGATCAACGTGATAGTGCCGATGACACGGACCCCAAACCACCATTGAGCCGGGGCCAGGGCAATGAGTGTGGGGGCGAGAATCGCATACGTCTCCAGGTGAAGCTGGGTTCTGCTGGGACGCGGCAGCGTTCGCGCCAGGCCCAGCAGCACCAGCGCACCCACACTGCCGACCAGCAGAACGGGCAGCGGCCGAACGGTCAGCAGGAGTCCGATCGCCAAAACGGCTGCTCCCGTGCCGCTGAGGGCGAACCAGCGGCGGCGGTAACGTGCCGCCAGGGCCAGGGCGCCCAAAAATCCGACGCATACGCGCATCCCGCCCTCGTAGTCGCGGCCGGTGAGTTCGGAGACGGCGACGGGGAAGATGAACAGGGGTGCGAGCAGTGTGAACGAGATTGCCAGCGGCTGGTTTTGCCACCGATAGGCGATGCCCATTGTTGCGGCACGCAGCGCAACCGTCAGCGCGGCCCCGGCGAGCTCGGGGAACAGATCGAGCAGAAACACGGCGACCCACGTCGTGGCTAAGCCGCAGAGAGTGCCCGTGAGCAGAAGGGATGGAGCAACCGCTCCCTTCGGGAACTTGCCGTGCATGGGCAGGGCCGCGGCGAAAAGCACCGCAGAGAGCCCCGCAGCCAGGGCCGTGCCGCTGCGCGGTCCCAGCAGCCCGGAAGAAAAGGCGAAGAGCGCGAGGAAAGTCAGGCCCATGACCGTGATCACTCCGCCCAACACCGCGAGGATTCGAGTGGGCCCGGCCTCCCCTTCCCACCAGTGGGGGTGAGTTTCGCCGAGCCCTGGGTTCTGGGGTGGCCGCGGCTGCTGAAAGCCCTGCGGGTAGGGGAGCCGTTGCGGGGTGGGGGCCTGTTCTTGCGGCGCTGCGCTATCGGCGTCGGTAATCCGAATGAGTTCCTGCTGCGCCTGCTGAGCGCGCTCGGCCGCAGCACGCACGTCCGCGATGGATGGTGTCGGCCGCTGTCTCCGCTGAATTCCGCCCCCCTGGGCGATGTGGTGATCGTCCATGTATCTCAACCTAAACCTTTGCGGCGGATTTCATCTTGGGATAGCGAGATGCTAGTCTTGTCGGCACTACCGTCTGTGTCGGTTGCGGTTCGGGGTAAGTTTCGGTCCTTTTGCTTAAGGACGCCACCAACCCAGCGCAGCTAACGCGTTCCCCTTCATCGCTGAAGGTGCGGCCGCCGGGCACAGACTGCAAGTGGAGTTCCCTAGTAGAACCTCCCACCTGAGACCGTCCATTCGATTGGGCTCGGGTCATAGCCACAGCCGACTAGGTGCTGGGGGCAACTGCCGGATGTGTCCGGGAGCCATGCTCACTGCGTCACCCGGCTGGGGGTGTGATTCCGGGGTGTCCCTTGGGGGGAAGTACTAGCGAAAGCGGCTCTGACGAGTCGTCCGGGGGAGCTTCCACGAGCAGGAGAAACGGTATTCGATTACCACTGCTACTGGAGGAGTTCACATTAGCGCTGAAGCTCGCATAAACGACCGTATTCGAGTCCCAGAGGTCCGGCTCGTCGGTCCCAGCGGAGAACAGGTCGGCATCGTCAAGACCGATGATGCGCGCAAGCTGGCCTATGACGCCGACCTCGACCTCGTCGAGGTGGCACCGAACGCCAAGCCGCCCGTGGCGAAGATCATGGACTACGGCAAGTTCAAGTACGAGCAGGCCCAGAAGGCCCGTGAGTCTCGGAAGAACCAGCAGCAGACCGTGGTGAAGGAACAAAAGTTCCGCCCGAAGATCGATGATCACGACTACGAGACGAAGAAGTCCAACGTGATTCGGTTCCTGGAAAAGGGTTCCAAGGTCAAGGTGACCATCATGTTCCGCGGGCGGGAGCAATCCCGACCGGAGCTGGGTTTCCGCCTGTTGGAACGGTTGTCCAACGACGTCGCCGAGTTCGGCGTAGTGGAGACCCGGGCCAAGCAGGACGGCCGGAACATGACGATGGTCCTGGGACCTATCCGCAAGGGCAAGAAGTAAAGCCAACACCCGTTTGGCTCTTGCACGCCAACCACAGTTCAAAGGATTTCGAGAATGAAGCAAAAGACCCACAAGGGAACTGCCAAGCGCATCAAGGTCACCGGCTCCGGCAAGCTGCGCCGTGAGCAGGCCAACCGCCGGCACCTGCTGGAGGGCAAGCCTTCCAAGCGGACCCGCCGCCTGAAGGGCACCGAGGCCGTGGCACCCGCAGATACCAAGCGCGTCAAGCGCCTGCTGGGCAAGGGCTGAGCCACCTAGCTAACCCAGGTATCAGCTTTTCCCTTCCCCCTGCACTCGAAAGACTGCAACCATTAAGCGCACCGCCTTCCGGCAGGTAGCACAAAAGAAGCAAAGGACGTATTCACCGTGGCACGTGTCAAGCGCTCAGTGAACGCACAGAAAAAGCGTCGCGAAATACTCAACTCCGCGAAGGGCTACCGTGGTCAGCGCTCCCGCCTGTACCGCAAGGCCAAGGAGCAGATGCTCCACTCCAAGACCTACGCCTTCCGGGACCGTCGCGCCCGCAAGAATGAGTTCCGCAAGCTGTGGATTCAGCGCATCAACGCAGCAGCCCGGATGAACGACATGACCTACAACCGTCTGATCCAGGGCCTGCGCCTCGCCGAGATCGAGGTGGACCGCAAGAACCTCGCCGAGCTCGCCGTGAACGACTTCGCTGCTTTCTCCACCCTCTGCGATGCAGCCAAGGCCGCTCTGCCGGAGGACGTTAACGCTCCCGCTGCCTCCTAAGGCCGCAAGTTTCCCCGGTACAACCCCGGTACTCCCCTTCGCCCTAGATAGCGGCGCGGGCGGGATGCACCGGGGTTTCGCCGTCTTTTCCCCTCCTAGTGGAAGTGACTCTTTGTCCCCCAGCCATGGATATTCCCCACACCCCCGAACTCTTCACCGAGCGCACACCCCGGATCGTCGCCGCAGCGAAGCTGCACCGGGCCGCCGCGCGGCGCAAGGCTCAGCGTTTTCTCGCCGAAGGGGAAAACGCGGTCTCCGCGGCGCTGAGCTATGGATCGGTGGTGGAGGTTTTCGCGACTCCCGCCGCTGCAGAACGCTTCGGCAACGTGCTCCGAGGCAGTGACGTTCCGCTGAGCCTGATCACCGATCGGGCCGTCGAGCGGTTGAGCGAGACGGTGCACAGTACCGGGCTGTTCGCCCTGTGCCGGTTCCAGCTACGTCCGGCTGGCGACATTCTCCCCGGATCGCGGCTACTGAGCATCGCCGTGGAAACGGCGGAACCCGGCAACGCGGGGACCCTCATTCGCGTATCCGATGCGTGCGGGGCCAACGGCGTGATCTTCACCGGCAGCAGCGTGGACCCGCTGGGTGGGAAGGCCGTGCGCGCTAGTGCTGGGTCCGTCTTTCACCTTCCGGTGGCTCGGGAGGACGATGTCGCGGAGACCATCGCCCAGCTCAAGCAGGAGGGCCTCGTGGTATTGGCGACTGCCATGCGCGGAGATTGCAGCCTGGACGAGTTGAGCCGGGAAGCTGGGCGCGAGGGCGTATCCCGCCCGCTGCTCACGCAACGCACCGCCTGGCTCTTCGGCAATGAAGCCCATGGTCTAGGGGATTGGTTGGATCTCGCCGACGTTCGCGTCAGCATTCCCATGTACGGGCGGGCGGAATCCCTCAACCTCGCTACTGCGGCGAGCATCTGCCTGTACGAATCGGCCAAGGCGCACCACCGCGCCCCCTCAGCTGGCGACTAGGCCCACCCCCGTTGCTAAAATACTCGCGTCAAGACGCTGCTCACCAGCCCAGCCCGCAGGTGTCCGGTCACCACGCCGGAACCGCACTAACAACCGCCGAGGTGTACCTTGCCTGATTCCCCCTGCGCCGCCGACCTATCCCAGGAGGCCCTCGCGGCCGCTGCGGAGGCTGCCGAGAGCGCGTTCTCCGTGGCGTCCAACCTGGATGAGCTGGCCGAGGCACGCCGGGCGCACCTGGGTGAGGAAGCCCCCATACCGCAGGCGCGACGGGCCCTGGGCAGCATCCCCAAAGATCAGCGCAAGGACGCCGGGCGACGCGTCAACATGGCCCGTGGCCAGGCGGAAAAGGCCTACGCCGCAGCCAAGACCGAGCTGGAGGAAAAGCGCAACCAAGAGGTG
Organism: Corynebacterium heidelbergense; assembly: GCF_028609845.1. Classification (NCBI taxonomy): domain Bacteria; kingdom Bacillati; phylum Actinomycetota; class Actinomycetes; order Mycobacteriales; family Corynebacteriaceae; genus Corynebacterium; species Corynebacterium heidelbergense. The sequence continues at coordinate 1,002,468 of NZ_CP063191.1, forward strand.
CTGCGGGCGGAACGCATGGACGTCACCGAACCCACCACGCGCGGACAACTTGGCGCCCAGCATCCCATCACCATCCTCTCCGAACAGATCGCGGACATCTTCGTGGCAATGGGCTGGGAGATCGCGGAAGGGCCGGAGGTAGAGGCCGAGTACTTCAACTTCGATGCCCTGAACTTCATCCCGGACCACCCCGCCCGTACTTTGCAGGACACGTTCCACATCGCCCCCGAGGGTTCCGGTCAAGTCCTGCGCACCCATACCTCCCCGGTGCAGATGCGCACCATGCTGGAGCGGGAAGTGCCGATCTATATCGCCTGCCCGGGCCGCGTCTTCCGCACCGACGAGCTGGATGCCACCCACACGCCGGTGTTCCACCAGGTAGAGGGCCTTGCTGTGGACCGAGGGCTAACCCTCGCCCACCTCAAGGGAGCCCTGGATCACCTGGCCAAAACGCTGTTCGGCCCGGACACGAAGACCCGCATCCGGCCGAACTATTTCCCCTTCACCGAACCCTCCGCTGAGGTGGACGTGTGGTTTCCGAACAAGAAGGGCGGAGCGGGCTGGATCGAGTGGGGTGGCTGCGGCATGGTCAACCCCAACGTTTTGACCGCCGCGGGCATCGATCCGGAGGAGTTCAGCGGGTTCGCCTTCGGAATGGGCATCGAACGCACCCTGCAGTTCCGCAATGGACTGCCGGACATGCGGGACATGGTCGAAGGGGACGTGCGCTTCACCCTGCCCTTCGGCGTGCGGGGATAGCGTCGCATGGTGCGCGTCCCCCGTCAGTCCACCCTGGTAGCTCCCCGCCGAACAGAACTCCAAGGAAACGAGAAGTAGACACCGATGCTGATTTCCCAAGCCTGGCTCACCCGCATCCTGCGCACCGCCAACCCCAGTTGGTCGGTGAGCGCGGAGGACTTCGATGCTGGCTTCGTGCGGGTCGGCTTTGAGACCGAAGGCTATGAAGCCATCCCGGAGACCACTGGGCCCCTCGTGCTCGGCCGAGTGGAGCACATCGAGGAACTAGAGGGGTTCAAAAAGCCCATCCGCTACTGCGGCGTGAACGTGGGGCAGGCCAATGGCACCGGGGAACTGCAGCAGATTGTGTGTGGGGCCCGGAACTTCGCCGAGGGCGATTACGTGGTTGTCAGCCTGCCCGGGGCCGTGCTGCCCGGGGATTTCCGTATCTCCGCGCGCAAGACGTACGGGAAGGTCTCGGAGGGGATGATCTGCTCGGCCATGGAGGTTGGGCTGGCGAAGGTGCAGAACCCCGGGATTATGACCTTCGGAGCCGAAGACCTGGAGGAGGCGGGGGTTGGCGTGGGCGACGACGCCCGCGGCCTGCTGGGCCTGGAGGACACGGTCTTCGACGTCAATGTCACCCCCGATCGCGGCTACGCCCTGTCCGCTCGCGGCTTGGCCCGCGAGCTGGCGCACTCCTTCGAATTGCAGTTCCGGGATCCCTCCACGGATCCGGCGGCCGCGGCGCTGCCGGACGCCCTCATCGCTGGCCTGCCCAGTGCAGATGCGGGGGAGGTGCATGACCTCAGCGTGGCGGAAGAAGCGAAGTGTGCCATCTTCGGGCTGCGCAAAGTGGAGGGTATCGATCCCACGGCCCAGTCGCCCTTCTGGCTGCAGCGCGAGCTCATGCTGTGCGGCCAGCGGCCGATCAATGCGGCGACGGACGTGACAAACTACGTCATGTTCCTGCTGGGCCAGCCGATGCACGCCTTCGATGCGGACAAAATCACCGGGCCCTTGCGGGTACACCGGGCCGAGGGCGGGGAGAAGCTGGTCACCTTGGACGGGGTCGAGCGCACCCTCGACGCGGAGGATGTGGTGATCTCCGACGACAGCGGCATCCAATCCCTGGCCGGGGTGATGGGCGGATCCACCTCCGAGGTCTCGGAGGAGACCACCACAGTGCTGTTCGAGGCGGCCCATTGGGATCAGATCACTGTGGCTCGCACGTGCCGGCGGCACAAGCTGTCCTCCGAGGCCTCCCGGCGCTTCGAGCGGGGCACGGACCCGGCGCTCGTCGCCGAGGCCCTGGACTTGGCCGTGGCATTGCTGAGCCGGATTGCCGGCGGCCGGGTCGTGGCCGGTTCCACGGTGGTCGGTTTGGTGCCGCCGATGCCGACGATCACCATGCACACTTCCCGTCCGGGCAAGACTGCGGGAATGGTGTATCCGGATGGTACGACCATCGGGCGGCTGCGCGAGATCGGCTGCATCGTGCGCGAAACGGGTCGTCGGGATGCCAATGGGGCCCGCGAGATTCAGGTGACCCCGCCCTCGTGGCGCCCGGACCTCAATACCCCCGCTGACTGCGTGGAGGAGGTGCTGCGCCTGCAGGGGCTGGAGAACATCCCCTCCATCGTTCCGACGGCCCCGGCGGGCCGTGGCCTAAGCCCCCGGCAGCGGATGCGCCGGAGCGTGGGGCATGCCCTGGCCTGGGCCGGATACGCGGAAATCCTGCCCAGCCCCTTCATCGCCAACGATGTCTTTGACGTCTGGGGCCTGGATCCGGAAGATCCCCGCCGGAGCGCAGTGCGGGTACTCAATCCTCTGGAGAACGATTACGCCACCATCGGGACCACGTTGCTGCCGTCCATGATCGACTCACTGCGGCGCAATGTGGCCCGGGGGCAACGGGACGTCGCCCTGTACGGCGTGGAGCAGGTGTGCCTGCCGGATGCCGCCAAGCGGGCCGAGGAGCGGATCTCCCCGATGCTGGATGTCACCCGCCGCCCGGAACTCGAGGAGTTGTCCGGGCTGCTGGCTTCCCTGCCGGCCCAGCCGCTGCACGTGGCGGTCATCACCTCTGGGTCTCGGCAGTTGCAGGGAACCTGGGGCCCGGCGATCCCGTTTGCCGCAGCAGATGCCATCGAGGCTGCCCGGACAGTCGGCCGCGCGGCGGGGGTGACTCTCCAGTTCCGCAACGCCGATGATTACCTGCCGTGGCACCCGGGCCGCTGCGCGGAGGTGCTCGCGCCTGTGCCCACCTCCGGTGATACCGAGGAGTGGGTCACGGTGGGCCACGCCGGTGAGCTGCATCCGCAGGTGTGCGAGCGGGCGGACATTCCGGCCCGCACGTGCGCGGTGGAGATGGACCTCAGCGCGCTGCACATCGAGGAGTCGTTCCCGCGGCCGTTGTTGTCCCCGTTCCCGGCAGTGCTGCAGGACGTCGCAGTCGTGGTGGACGCCACCACCCCAGCGGCTGCCGTGACGGAGGCGCTGCGGGGCGGGGCCGGTCCGCTCCTCGAAGACATTCGGCTGTTCGATGTTTACACCGCCGAGTCGTTGGGGGAGGGCAAGCGCTCCCTGACGTTCTCCCTGCGGTTCCGCGCGCTGGACCGCACCTTGACGGAGGAGGAAGCTTCCGCCGCCCGGGAGGCTGCGGTCGCCGCCGCGGAAAGCGAGGTGGGGGCCACCCTGAGAGCGGTGTCCTAATCCCGCGGCTGACGAGTACGCCCAGAACAAGCGTGTCTAGAACCAGTGTGCCCAGAATCAACCTGCATAATTTACATGAGTCTGAATAGTTTGCACTGAGCAGTCCCGTAGGGCAAGATGGGGACCCATGAAACGCATCGCAGTTGCAGGAGCCAGCGGATACGCCGGCGGCGAGGCCCTACGCCTTCTGCTCAACCACCCCGGTTACAACCGGGACTTCACCATCGGAGCGCTCACCGGTGGCTCCAACGCCGGTGCCCGCTTCGGGGACCTGGTACCCGCGCTGCCGGCCCTGGCGTCCAAACGCCTGGAGGAGACCACGCCGAAGATCCTGGGCGAGCATGACGCGGTGATCCTCGCCCTGCCCCACGGCGTTTCTGCCGCCCTGGCCAAGGATCTCCCCGAGCACGTGAGCATCATCGACTGCGGCGCCGATTTCCGGTTAAAGAACACCTCCGCGTGGGAGCGGTACTACGGGACGGAACACGCCGGGACCTGGGTGTACGGCATTCCGGAGCTGCCCGGCAACCGGGAGGCCATCGCCCGCGCCCGCACTGTAGCCGCACCGGGGTGCTATCCCACCGGCGCCACGTTGGCTGCCGCCCCGGGCATCGTCGGGAGGGTCATGGCTCCGCAGGTCAGTGTCGTCTCTGTCACTGGCGTATCCGGGGCTGGGAAGAAACCCGCCGTCAACCTCCTTGGTGCCGAGACGATGGCCAATCTGCGGGCCTACTCCGTCGGCTCTCACCGGCACACCCCGGAGATCAAGCAGAACCTGGAGCAACTGGTGGAGGATACCGACGGTGTGCACGTCACCTTCACCCCCATCCTGGCCCCCCTCACGCGGGGTATCCTCAGCACCGTCACCGCCCCCGCCCGCGGGAGCGCCAGCGATGTGCGCCACGCCTACGAGAGCTTCTGTGCCGACGAACCCTTCCTCCACCTCCTGCCGGAGGGGCAGCAGCCGGAGACCCGTCACGTCATGGGTTCCAACATGGTTCACCTCCAGGTGGAGGTCACCGACGGGATGATCGTCGCCACCAGCGCCATCGACAACCTCACCAAGGGCACCGCCGGTGCCGCCGTCCAATGCCTCAACCTCATGCAGGGCTGGCCGGAGATCGCGGGCCTCCCGCAGACAGGACTGTAAAACGACATGGATCACGGCTCGTCCAGCTCCTCGAATCCCACCAGCCACGCCGCCCCGCAGCTCTGCGGCGTCACCGTGCCCAGGGGCTTCACCGCGGCAGCGACCACGGCGGGAATTAAGCCCAGCGGCAAGCCCGACATGGCCCTGCTGGTCAACGAGGGGCCGCTGTACACCGCCGCGGCGATGTTTACCAAGAACCGGGTGGTGGCGTCCCCAGTAAAGGTGACCCGCCAGAACAACAACGGCACCTTCCGCGCCGTGGTCATCAACGCCGGCAACGCCAATGCCTGCAATGGGGCACAGGGGGACCGGGACGCCACCGCCACGGCCGAGCACGTCGCCGAGTCGCTGTCCATATCCCCGCAGGACGTGGCGGTATGCTCCACCGGGCTGATCGGTGATCTTCTGCCGATGGACAAGGTGCACGCGGGTGTGAAGGCCCTCGTGCCCTCGCTCTCCTCGGAACCGGAAGCCGGCCACGCCGCTGCGCGTGCCATTATGACGACGGACACGGTGGACAAGCAGGCGGTCTACCACGGGGACGGCTGGTCTATCGGTGCCATGGGCAAGGGGGTGGGCATGATGGCCCCCTCTCTGGCGACGATGCTGGTGTTCCTCACCACAGATGCCGTTATGTCGGACGCCTCCGACCTCGCGCGGGCCCTGAGCGCCAGCACGGCCAGCACATTCGACTGCATCGACGTGGACGGCTCCACCTCCACTAACGACACGGTGATCCTCATGGCCAGCGGGGCCTCCGGGGTGACCCCAGACGCGGAGGAGTTCGCCCGGGCCGTGCACCAGGTCTGCCTGGACCTCACCATGCAGCTCCAGTCGGACGCGGAGGGGGTGACGAAGCGGGTGGCCATCACCGTGCGGGGAGCCGCCGACGATGACCAGGCCAAGATCGCCGCACGGGTGATCGGGCGGGACAACCTGTTCAAGTGCGCAATGTTCGGGTCCGACCCCAACTGGGGCAGAGTTCTGGCCGCAGTCGGCATGGCTCCGGTGGACATGGACCCGGAGGCGATCGACGTGTCCTTCAACGGCAACCCCGTGTGCGTGAACTCCACGGGGGCGCCAGGGGCCCGGCAGGTGGATTTGAGTGGGGTGGATATTTCCGTGGACGTGGACCTCGGGGTGGGTAGGGGACAGGCCACAGTGTGGACCACGGACCTGTCCCACAGCTACGTGGAGATCAACTCCGCCTACTCGAGCTAACCCCACTCCAGCTAACCCAATTCGAGCTGACCCCAACTGAAACGAAAGCAACGATTTATGAGTCCCATTTTTGGACATTCAACCTTCGCGGGCACCGCTGGTCTGACCCCGGAACAGCGTTCGCATGTCCTCGCGGAGGCATTGCCGTGGCTATTGCACTTCCGGGACAAGATCGTGGTGGTGAAGTACGGCGGAAACGCTATGGTGGACGAGGAGCTCAAGCGCGCCTTCGCCGCGGACATGGTGTTCCTCCGCGCGGTGGGAGCACGCCCCGTCGTGGTGCACGGCGGTGGGCCCCAGATCAACGCGATGCTGGACCGCGTGGGGCTCAAGGGCGAATTTCGCGGCGGTTTTCGGGTGACCACCCCGGAGGTCATGGAGTACGTGCGCATGGTGCTGTTCGGCAAGGTGGGACGCGAGCTGGTGGGGCTGATCAACGAGCACGGGCCCTACGCCGTGGGGACCTCCGGGGAGGACGCCGGCCTGTTCACCGCCCGCAAGCGGCTGGTGGAAGTGGACGGGGAGATGGTGGATATCGGGCGGGTGGGGGACATTGCCCATGTTCACGCGGAGTCCCTGTTCGACCTCATCGAGGCCGGCCGGATACCGGTGGTCTCCACGATCGGTCCGGATGTCAACGGGGAGATCTATAACATCAATGCGGACACCGCCGCAGGGGCACTGGCCGGGGCACTGGGCGCCGAGCGCCTCGTGATGCTGACCAACGTGGCTGGCCTGTACACGGATTGGCCCGACCAGGCCTCGCTGGTTAGCCGTTTGACGCCGACGGAGCTCGCACAGCTTCTGCCCACCTTGGATACGGGCATGATTCCGAAGATGGAGGCCTGCCTCGGCGCGCTGCGCACCGGTGTGGCCGCCGCGCATGTCATCGACGGGTGCACCCCGCACTCCGTGTTGCTGGAGTTAATGACGGAAGGTGGCATCGGCACGATGGTCACCGATGAAGATTGGGAGGACATCCATGCCTGAGGACAACGCAGGAATCACCGCCACTGCAATGGATAGCTGGCAGCAGCGGTGGGATACGGCGGTCATGGGCAACTACGGCACGCCCCAGGTTGAGCTGGTCCGGGGCCAGGGTTCCTATGTTTGGGACGCCAACAGCAAGCGCTACCTGGACTTCCTCTCCGGAATCGCCGTCAACGCCCTGGGCCACGGGCACCCGGCGATCACAGAGGCCGTGACCACCCAGATGCACACCCTGGGCCACACCTCCAACATCTTCGCCCACCCGGGTGTGATCGCGGTGGCCGAGAAGCTGGTCGGTTTGGTGGGGGAGCAGGACCCCACAGGCCGTTCCCACGGCTCCACCGTGTTTTTCTGCAACTCCGGAGCGGAGGCCAACGAGGCGGCCTTCAAAATCGCGCGGGCCACGGGCCGGACCAAGATCTTCGCCGCAGAGCGGGGCTTTCACGGCCGCACCATGGGTGCGCTGGCGCTCACTGGGCAACCGGACAAGCGCGCCCCCTTTGCACCGATGCCCGCAGGCGTGGAGTTCTTCCCTTTCGGGGACATTGCCGCTGTCCGGGACATGGCAGACGAGGACACTGCGGCCATCTTCGTGGAGTCCATACAGGGCGAGACCGGCATCATCCCCGCGCCGCCGGGCTTTCTAACCCAGCTTCGGGAACTGTGCGATGAGCTGGGCATCCTCCTGGTGGTGGACGAGGTTCAGGCCGGAATGGGCCGAACCGGGCAGTGGTTCGGGTTCCAGGCCGAAGGCATTGTGCCCGACGTGATCACCATGGCCAAGGGGCTAGGCGGTGGGCTGCCCATTGGTGCCTGCCTGGCCACCCCTCGCGCCCAGTTGCTGGCCAAGGGGATGCATGGCACCACGTTCGGGGGCAACCCCGTGGTCTGCGCGGCCGCCAACGCTGTCATCGACACGCTGAGGAATGAGAAGGTGCTGGACAACGTCCAGCGCGTTGGCGGGTACATCGCCGAAGCGCTCAGCGGCAACCCGCATGTGGTGGAGGTCCGCGGGCGCGGACTGATGCTGGGCGTTGTGCTCCGGGGCCCCCTGACCGTGGACCCCCTAGATTACGGCCTGCTGCTCAACCGCCCCGCCCCCGATGTTCTTCGCATCGTGCCGCCGCTGAACCTCAGCTTGGCGGAAGCAGAGGAGGGGGTGCGGGCCATCGAGGCGATGCTGCGGGACACGTTCGGCGTGGCGTCCGCACCACATCACCACGGTGATGGCAGCAACGGCGAGATGGGCGATCACGCCGCAGATTCCAACGAACCAGACCACAGCTGATCAGGCTGGAGAAAGGCAAGAATGCGCCACTTTTTGACTGACGCGGACCTGACCCCGGCCGAACAGGCCGAGGTATTGCAGCTCGCGGCGGAATTGAAAGATAACCGCTACAACAACGAATACCGGACCCTGCTGGAGCGGCGCACCGTCGCCCTTCTGCTGGACAAGACGTCCACCCGGACTCGCTTTTCCTTCAGCGCCGGGGTGACCGAGCTGGGCGGAAACGTGGTCACGGCGGATTCCAAGAGCTCCCAGATGGGGAAGGGGGAGACGTACCAGGACACTGGGGCGGTGCTCTCCCGCTACGCCGCGGCCATCCTGTGGCGAACCGGGGCGCAGGCGAACCTAGAGGCCATGGTGGAAACCGCCACGGTGCCGGTGATCAACGCGCTCTCCGACGACTTCCACCCCTGCCAAATTCTCGCGGACCTGCAGACGGTGGCGGAGAACAAGGGTGGGCAGGGTAACGGACCGCTGGGCATTGGCGGGCTGAACGCGGTGTACCTCGGCGACGGCGCCAACAATATGGCCAACAGCTACATGCTGGGATTCGCTACCGCGGGGGTCAACATCACCATCTGCGCGCCGGAAGGCTTCCAACCGGAGCAGCAGTTTGTGGAGAAGGCTCGGGACCGTGCGCAGGAGACCGGGGCACGCGTCACCGTGACCGAGGACATCGACGTTAGCGGCGCGGATGTGGTGATCACCGATACGTGGCTGTCCATGGGGCAGGATCCCTCGGAGGACCGGTCCGTGCTGCGCGACTATCAGGTCAATGAGGAGCTCATGGCCACCGCGCCCGAGGCCATCTTCCTGCACTGCCTACCGGCCTACCGGGACTCCGAGGTGACCCCCGGGGTCATCGACGGCCCCCAGTCCCGGGTGTTCGACGAGGCCGAAAATCGGCTGCACGCCCAGAAGGCGCTGCTGGTATGGCTGCTGCGCTGACCCGTTCCGCACGGCAGGGCAAGGTGGCTACGCTGCTGCAAGCCAGGAAGTTCACCAGCCAGCGCGAGCTCCTGGAGGGCCTGCAGGCCGAAGGGGTGGAGATCACCCAGGCCACGTTGTCGCGAGACCTCGTGGACCTCGGGGCCCGCAAGGTGCGCGCCGACGGCCAGGCCTACTACGCGCTGCGCGAGGAGCTGCGGGCCGATGGGCCGGAGGGTCTGCGCCGCGTGTTGTCCGAACTGCTCGTCGGCACGGACCACTCCGCGAACATGGCCGTGCTGCGCACCCCGCCGGGCGCCGCCCAGTACCTCGCTAGCTGCGTTGATCGGGCCGCACTACCGCAGGTGGTGGCCACGATCGCCGGGGACGATACGATCTTCGCCCTGCCGCGCGAACCCCTAACTGGCGCTGAGCTTGCCGAACACTTCCACGGTTTAGCGCTGCACTAAACTCTTTCCAACGAACGCTTACAACCGGTGCCCAACCCCCTTTTCTGGCGCCGATGAAAGGAACTTGTCACATGAAGGACCGCGTCGTACTCGCCTACTCCGGCGGATTGGACACCACCGTCGCCATCAGCTGGATTGCCAAGGAACGCAATGCCGAGGTCGTGGCGGTATCCATAGATCTGGGGCAGGGGGGCGAGGACATGGAGACCGTACGCCAGCGCGCCCTGGGTGCCGGTGCGGTCGAATCCATTGTTGTGGACGCCAAGGACGAGTTCGCCGAGGACTACTGCCTGCCCGCGATCAAGGCCAACGGGTTGTACATGAAGGAGTACCCCCTGGTCTCCGCTTTGTCGCGCCCGTTGATTGTCAAGCACCTCAGCGATGCGGCCCGGGAGCATAACGGCACCGCCGTGGCCCACGGTTGCACGGGCAAGGGCAACGACCAGGTGCGCTTCGAGGTCGGATTCGCCAACACCGCTCCCGACCTGGACATCATTGCGCCCGTGCGCGACTACGCCTGGACGCGTGAGAAGGCCATCGCCTTCGCCGAGGACAACGGCATCCCCATCGAGCAATCCAAGAAGTCCCCGTTCTCCATCGACCAGAACGTATGGGGCCGTGCCGTGGAGACCGGGTTCCTGGAGGACCTGTGGAATGCCCCCACCAAGGACGTGTACGCCTACACCGAGGATCCCGGCCTGGGGCAGGCTCCGGATGAACTGATCATCTCCTTCGAGAGCGGCAAGCCCGTGGCGATCGACGGCCGCAAGGTCAGCGTGCTGGAGGCCATCGAGGAGCTCAACCGGCGGGCCGGTGCCCAGGGCGTGGGCCGCCTGGACATGGTGGAGGACCGCCTGGTGGGCATCAAGTCCCGCGAAGTCTACGAGGCCCCGGGAGCCATGACCCTCATCCGCGCGCACGAGGCCCTGGAGGCCGTGACCGTGGAGCGCGAACTGGCCCGCTACAAGCGGCAGGTGGATGCGGAGTGGTCCAACCAGGTTTACGACGGCCTATGGTTCGCCCCGCTCAAGCGGAGCCTGGATGCCTTCATCGAATCCACCCAGACTCACGTCACGGGCGACATTCGGCTGCAACTTCACGCGGGCACCATCACCGTCAACGGGCGCCGTTCCGGGAAGTCCCTCTACGACTTCAACCTGGCCACCTACGACGAGGGGGATTCCTTCGACCAGTCCATGGCCCGCGGCTTCGTGGAGCTGCACGGACTGTCCTCCAAGATCGCCTCCAAGCGGGACCTGGCCAACTGATGGGCGCGACATCCACCACCAACGAGGGCGCTCTGTGGGGCGGTCGGTTCGCGGGCGGGCCCGCGGACGCGATGGCTGCGTTAAGCAAGTCCACCCACTTCGACTGGGTCCTGGCCCCATATGACGTGCTGGCTTCCAAGGCCCACGCCAAGGTACTGCACCGTGCCGGACTGCTGTCGGACGCGGATCTGGACACCATGCTGGATGGATTGGAGCGCCTTGGTCGTGGCGTCCACAATGGATCATTCGGTCCGGAACCCCGCGATGAAGACGTTCACGGTGCCATGGAGCGCGGCCTGATCGAGTTGGTGGGCCCGGAAGTTGGCGGGCGGCTGCGGGCGGGACGCTCCCGGAATGACCAGGTGGCAACGCTGTTCCGGATGTGGCTGCGCGACGCGATTCGCGAGGTGGCCGCGGGCGCTGCAGACGTAATCGGGGCGCTGGTGGCGCAGGCCGAGCGGCATCCCGAGGCGATCATGCCGGGCAAGACACACTTTCAGGCGGCCCAGCCGGTGTTGCTTGCACATCAGCTCCTCGCGCACGCCCACCCGCTGCTCCGAGACATCAACCGGATGCGGGACCTGGACGCTCGGCTGGCCATTTCCCCCTATGGGTCCGGAGCCCTGGCCGGTTCCTCTCTTGCCCTGGACCCGGAAGCGATCGCCGAAGAGCTTGGCTTCGCGGATGCGGCCGACAATTCGATTGATGCCACGAGCTCCCGGGATTTCGCCGCCGAGGCAGCCTACGTGCTTGCGCAGTTGGCGGTGGACCTCTCCCGCTTCGCCGAGGAGATCATCGCCTGGTCCACGCCGGAATTCGGCTACGTGACCCTAGCCGACGCATGGTCCACCGGATCCTCCATCATGCCGCAGAAGAAGAATCCGGACGTCGCAGAGCTCATGCGGGGCAAGACGGGGCGGCTGATCGGCAACCTGGCCGGCCTAATGACAACGCTCAAGGCCCAGCCGCTGGCCTACAACCGCGACCTCCAAGAGGACAAGGAGCCCGTTATCGATTCCGTGGCCCAACTGCGCCTGCTGTTGCCGGCCATGGCGGGGTTGGTGGGGACCCTGGAGTTTCACCCCCAGCGGATGCGGGAACTGGCGCCCGCCGGGTTCACGCTGGCCACCGACCTGGCCGAGTGGATGGTGCGCCAGGGCGTGCCCTTCCGCGAGGCACACGAGGCCTCCGGTGCTTGCGTCCGCATGGCCGAAGAGCGCGGGTGCGATCTGTATGACCTCAGTGACGAGGACTACCGGTCTGTGCATCCGGCCCTGACGGGGGAGGTGCGGGAGGTGCTGACCATAGATGGAGCCGTGGCTTCCCGTTCCACCCGAGGTGGCACCGCTGGTGCGCGCGTGCAGGAACAGCTACGCGGGGTCGCTGAGAAGATGGGCGAAGCGCAAAAGTGGGCGGAGCAAACCATCATTGGCCGACGACAATGAGCCGACGGGACATAGGGTCGGCAGGAGGGAACGGCACGCGGCCGATAGGAGGAAACAGGGAGACAATGGTTGGAGGCGAGAACGCGGTGGACGAGAAGCTGCTAGAGCTCGTGGTGTGCCCCCGGGACAAGGGGCCACTTGAAAGGCATGGCGACAGCTTGGTCAACCCTCGATTGGCCGTGGCCTATCCGGTGCGCGACGGAATCCCGGTACTTCTGCCGGATGCAGCTACCCCGTGGACGCCCGAACGCTAGCGCGGGTGCTCCTGCCCGCCGAGGCGGCCGGGGTCTTAGGCGGTCTACCGACCGCCGACGCAGCCTGGGCTGCGGCGTAGCACCGGTGGTGTTGACTGCGGGTTATCGGTCGTGATGACTGCGGGTTAGCGGTCTGGGTAACCGCGAATTGCCAACCCGGGTGTGTCCGGGAGCGACGACACTCGACATCGACAATTACAAGAACCAGCGAGACGAGAAGCAATGAGCAAGGCAGATGGCAGTGCGGACCATAGCGGCATCATCGAGGATCTGCAGTGGCGGGGTTTGATTGCCCAGTCCACGGACATTGGCGCGCTGAGGGAGCAGCTTAGAACCCCGACCGCCCTGTACGCGGGCTTCGATCCCACGGGTGAATCCCTCCATGCCGGGCACCTCGTTCCCCTGCTCATGCTGCGCCGCTTCCAGCTCGCCGGGCATCGTCCGTTTGCCTTGGCCGGGGGAGCCACGGGGATGATCGGGGATCCCCGAGATGTGGGGGAGCGGTCGATGCTTAGCGACGAGCAGGTCCAGCGGAACCTGGAGCGGATTCGGGGACAGTTGGCCACCTTCATCGACTTGGAACCTGCAACGGGTGAGGGAGGTTCCAACGGGGATCGGACTGATGCAGCCATTGGCGTAAGGGAGACCACCGGTACTGGTGCCCGGCTGGTGAACAATGCCGACTGGACAGGCAAGATGTCCGTCATCGACTTCCTGCGGGATCTGGGGAAGAATTTCTCGCTTAACACCATGCTGTCGCGGGACACCGTTAAGCGCCGGCTTGCCGGGGACGGCATCTCCTACACGGAGTTTTCGTACATGTTGCTGCAAGCCAATGACTACGTTCACCTGCGGCGCAACCACGATGTCCGGCTACAGATCGGTGGCTCGGATCAGTGGGGGAACATCATCTCCGGAGTGGATCTCAACCGCCGGTTGGATGGGGAGAGCGTGCACGCCCTGACGGTGCCATTGGTTACGGACTCGGAAGGCAACAAATTCGGTAAGTCTACGGGTGGGGGCCGACTCTGGCTAGATCCAGAGCTGACCAGCCCCTACACCTGGTACCAGTATTTCTTCAATACCGCTGATGCCGATGTGCTGCGGTACCTCAAGTGGTTCACCTTCCTCTCCCGGGAGGAAATCGAACGCTTGGCGGAGGAAGTGGAACACCGGCCTTTCAAGCGGGAGGCACAGCGGACCCTGGCGCGAGAAATGACCAAATTGGTGCACGGCGAGTCTGCGGTGGAGCAGGCAGAGCTCGCCGCCCAAGCGCTGTTCGGCAAGGCCGAGCTAACCGCGCTGGACCGCAACACCCTGGAAGCGGCCCTGGGTGAGGCGGGTCTCAGTGTTGTCGAGGCGAACGCCACCGCTGTGGACCTCTTGGTTGCTGCGGGTCTGGAACCCTCCAACGGCGCCGCCCGGCGCACGATCGGGGAAGGCGGCGCCTACGCCAACAATGAACGCATCGGCGAGATCGATTGGGTGCCGGGTCCCGAAGATCTGCTATTCGGCGAGTTCCTCGTGCTGCGCAAGGGTAAGAAGCGGTTTGCCGGAGTGCAGGTGCGGGCCGACCAGGGCGGGATCCAGCCGGCTTAGGACGGCGCCTGACCAGGCGATTTGTCAGCGTTTTGGATGGTGTGTACATTAGCTCCAGTCACCGCGACGGCAAGTCGCCTGGTGCGGGGCTTCCGCCGAGGCCCCTGAGAACAAGAACCTCGTTTTGCTTTAAGCGGGCGTTGGTGTTTAAACTCGGTTTTCTGCGCAATACGCCGTCCTGGATCCTAGGGCGCGTGCGGTTGTGCGTGTGGTGTTTGAGAACTCAATAGCGTTGACGATGCATTTTTTGTTTGTTTGGCATTGCTGTGCGTGTGCTCTTTTTGTGGGTGTGCGTGTGGTGGTGTGTGGTCTGCACTGGCTGCTGCTTGCGTGTTGTAGGTGGTGGTTGTGGTGTGGTCTGGTTGCGTGGTGCCTGCCAGCGCGGCGCTGTTGATGGTCTTCTTCCTTGTGTGGAGGGGGTTGTTGGTGGTGTGAAGTGGTGGGTGGCTAGTTTTTTGTTGTGCCATGGTTTGGGCTTTTCATGGGCCTGTTTGTGGTTTTTATGGAGAGTTTGATCCTGGCTCAGGACGAACGCTGGCGGCGTGCTTAACACATGCAAGTCGAACGGAAAGGCCGAAGCTTGCTTCGGTACTCGAGTGGCGAACGGGTGAGTAACACGTGGGTGATCTGCCTCGTACTTCAGGATAAGCCTGGGAAACTGGGTCTAATACTGGATAGGACCATGTTTTAGTGTGCATGGTGGAAAGTTTTGTCGGTATGAGATGAGCCCGCGGCCTATCAGCTTGTTGGTGGGGTAATGGCCTACCAAGGCGACGACGGGTAGCCGGCCTGAGAGGGTGGACGGCCACATTGGGACTGAGACACGGCCCAAACTCCTACGGGAGGCAGCAGTGGGGAATCTTGCACAATGGGCGCAAGCCTGATGCAGCGACGCCGCGTGGGGGATGACGGCCTTCGGGTTGTAAACCCCTTTCGCTAGGGAAGAAGCCACTCTTTGTGGGTGGTGACGGTACCTGGATAAGAAGCACCGGCTAACTACGTGCCAGCAGCCGCGGTAATACGTAGGGTGCGAGCGTTGTCCGGAATTACTGGGCGTAAAGAGCTCGTAGGTGGTTTGTCGCGTCGTCTGTGAAATCCCGGTGCTTAACGCTGGGCGGGCAGGCGATACGGGCATAACTGGAGTGCTGTAGGGGAGACTGGAATTCCTGGTGTAGCGGTGGAATGCGCAGATATCAGGAGGAACACCGATGGCGAAGGCAGGTCTCTGGGCAGTAACTGACGCTGAGGAGCGAAAGCATGGGTAGCGAACAGGATTAGATACCCTGGTAGTCCATGCTGTAAACGGTGGGCGCTAGGTGTGGGGGTTTTTCACGATTCCCGTGCCGTAGCTAACGCATTAAGCGCCCCGCCTGGGGAGTACGGTCGCAAGGCTAAAACTCAAAGGAATTGACGGGGGCCCGCACAAGCGGCGGAGCATGTGGATTAATTCGATGCAACGCGAAGAACCTTACCTGGGCTTGACATATGCAGGATCGCCGCAGAGATGTGGTTTCCCTTGTGGTCTGTATACAGGTGGTGCATGGTTGTCGTCAGCTCGTGTCGTGAGATGTTGGGTTAAGTCCCGCAACGAGCGCAACCCTTGTCTTGTGTTGCCAGCACGTGGTGGTGGGGACTTGCAAGAGACTGCCGGGGTTAACTCGGAGGAAGGTGGGGACGACGTCAAATCATCATGCCCCTTATGTCCAGGGCTTCACACATGCTACAATGGTTGGTACAGTGAGCAGCGATCCCGTGAGGGGGAGCGAATCTCTTGAAAGCCAGCCTCAGTTCGGATTGGAGTCTGCAACTCGACTCCATGAAGTCGGAGTCGCTAGTAATCGCAGATCAGCAACGCTGCGGTGAATACGTTCCCGGGCCTTGTACACACCGCCCGTCACGTCATGAAAGTTGGTAACACCCGAAGCCAGTGGCCCAAACTCGTTAGGGAGCTGTCGAAGGTGGGATCGGCGATTGGGACGAAGTCGTAACAAGGTAGCCGTACCGGAAGGTGCGGCTGGATCACCTCCTTTCTAAGGAGTTTTTAATATTTTTGGTTGAAATCCAGTGTGAACATGTCACGGCACGCCCCTTCGGTGGGGTGTGTGGGTGTGAGCCGGTTGAAGCAGGCAAGTGGGTGTGTCGTTGATTGCTGTTGGGTGTCTGGAACGCTGACACGTGTGTGTGGTGTTCTTGTGGCTGCGCTTTGTGCGCGCGCGCTGGTTGTGCGTGTGTGTGGGGTGTGGTTGTGGTGTGTGAGAACTGTATAGTGGACGCGAGTAATCTTCTTTATTCTTGTTGTGTGCATCGCATCCCTGCTGTGTGTGGGGGTGTGTTGTGTGTCTTAGTGTTGTGTGTGTTGTTTTTGAGGCACACGGTGGATGCCTGGGTACATCAAGCCGATGAAGGACGTGTCAGGCTGCGTTAAGCCTCGGGGAGTTGCCAAGAAAGCGTTGATCCGAGGGTGTCCGAATGGGGAAACCCGGCCGTGGTTGTGTGCGGTCACCCGCTGCTGAATGAAATAGGTGGTGTGGAGGGTACGCGGGGAAGTGAAACATCTTAGTACCCGTAGGAGAAGAAAATAATAATGATTCTGCTAGTAGCGGCGAGCGAACGTGGATTGTTGGCTAAACCATGCGCGTGTGATACTTGGTAGGGGTTGCGTGTGTGGTGTTGTGGGGTGTGTGTTGTTCGTGGTTCTACCAGGCTGCGGCGTGATGTGTGGGTGTTAGCGGAAGTGGTTTGGAATGGCCTGCCGTAGACGGTGAGAGTCCGGTACGTGAAAGCACCTGTCGTGTTGCGTGGATGTGCGCCCCGAGTAGCAGCGGGCTCGTGGAATCTGCTGTGAATCTGCCGGGACCACCCGGTAAGCCTGAATACTTGATGTGACCGATAGCGGATTAGTACCGTGAGGGAATGGTGAAAAGTACCCCGGGAGGGGAGTGAAAGAGTACCTGAAACCGTGTGCTGACAAGCCGTCAGAGCCCTGTGGGGTGATGGCGTGCCTTTTGAAGAATGAGCCTGCGAGTCAGCGGCATGTCGCGAGGTTAACCCTGTGGTGGGGTAGTCGTAGCGAAAGCGAATACTAACGAGTGTGTTTAGTGGCATGTCCTGGACCCGAAGCGGGGTGATCTACCCATGGCCAGTGTGAAGCAGCTGTAAGAGGTTGTGGAGGCGCGAACCCACTTAGGTTGAAAACTGAGGGGATGAGTTGTGGGTAGGGGTGAAAGGCCAATCAAACTCCGTGATAGCTGGTTCTCCCCGAAATGCATTTAGGTGCAGCGTTGTGTGTTTCTTCCTGGAGGTAGAGCTACTGGTTGGTTTAGCGGGACTATCATCTTAGCGACATCAGCCAAACTCCGAATGCCGGTGAAGGTTTAGAGCATGGCAGTGAGACTGCGGGGGATAAGCTTCGTAGTCGAGAGGGAAACAGCCCAGATCGCCGGTTAAGGCCCCTAAGAGTGTGCTAAGTGGAAAAGGATGTGGGATCGCGAAGACAGCCAGGAGGTTGGCTTAGAAGCAGCCATCCTTGAAAGAGTGCGTAATAGCTCACTGGTCGAGTGGTTCTGCGCCGACAATGTAGTGGGGCTTAAGCACACCGCCGAAACCGCGGAGCCTGCCCTGTTGTGGGGTGGGTTGGTAGGGGAGCGTCGTGCGTTGGTGGAAGCTGCCGGGTGACCGTGTGGTGGACGGCGTGCGAGTGAGAATGCAGGCATGAGTAGCGAATGATGAGTGGGAAACTCATCCGCCGGATGACTAAGGGTTCCTGGGTCAAGCTAATCTTCCCAGGGTGAGTCGGGGCCTAAGGCGAGGCCGACAGGCGTAGTCGATGGATAACGGGTTGATATTCCCGTACCCGTGTGTATGCGACCAATGGTGAAACGCGGAGACTAACACGCGTATCATGCGCATGCTGCTGTTATGGCTGCCTGCCTCCTTGTGGGGTGGGTGGTTGGTGGTGTGTGTGGGTGTGTGTGGACCTGATGTGGTAGTAGCTAAGCGATGGGGTGACGCAGGAAGGTAGCCACGCCGTGTGGTGGATGTTCACGGTGTAAGCGTGTGGCCCGCGTGGTTGGTAAATCCGCCGCGCATGATGGGTGAGGCGTGATGCGTACCCTACTTTTGTGGGGGATGGTGGTGATCCTATGCTGTCGAGAAAAGCCTCTAGTGAGTGTGCGCACGGCCCGTACCGTAAACCGACACAGGTGGTCAGGTAGAGAATACTAAGGCGATCGGGTGAACTGTGGTTAAGGAACTCGGCAAATTACCCCCGTAACTTCGGGAGAAGGGGGGCCACTGCTGGTGACAGACTGGTTTTGAGCTGGTGGTGGTCGCAGAGAATAGAGGGAAGCGACTGTTTACTAAAAACACAGGTCCGTGCGAAGACGGTGAAGTCGATGTATACGGACTGACGCCTGCCCGGTGCTGGAAGGTTAAGAGGACCTGTTAGAGCCCCTTTGTTGGGTTCGACGCGGAGAATTTAAGCCCCAGTAAACGGCGGTGGTAACTATAACCATCCTAAGGTAGCGAAATTCCTTGTCGGGTAAGTTCCGACCTGCACGAATGGCGTAACGACTTCCCTGCTGTCTCAACCACAGGCCCGGCGAAATTGCAGTACGAGTAAAGATGCTCGTTACGCGCGGCAGGACGAAAAGACCCCGGGACCTTCACTATAGCTTGGTATTGGTGTCTGGTTCGGTTTGTGTAGGATAGGTGGGAGACGTTGAAGCGGCCACGCTAGTGGTTGTGGAGTCGTTGGTGAAATACCACTCTGATCGGATTGGGCATCTTCAACCTCGGCCCATGATCTGGGTTAGGGACAGTGCCTGGTGGGTAGTTTAACTGGGGCGGTTGCCTCCTAAAGAGTAACGGAGGCGCCCAAAGGTTCCCTCAGCCTGGGTGGCAATCAGGTGGTGAGTGTAAGTGCACAAGGGAGCTTGACTGTGAGACTGACAGGTCGAGCAGGTACGAAAGTAGGGACTAGTGATCCGGCACCGGCTTGTGGAAGCGGTGTCGCTCAACGGATAAAAGGTACCCCGGGGATAACAGGCTGATCTTCCCCAAGAGTCCATATCGACGGGATGGTTTGGCACCTCGATGTCGGCTCGTCGCATCCTGGGGCTGGAGTAGGTCCCAAGGGTTGGGCTGTTCGCCCATTAAAGCGGCACGCGAGCTGGGTTTAGAACGTCGTGAGACAGTTCGGTCTCTATCCGCCGCGCGCGTGGAAACTTGAAGAAGGCTGTCCCTAGTACGAGAGGACCGGGACGGACATACCTCTGGTGGGCCAGTTGTCACGCCCGTGGCATGGCTGGTTGGCTACGTATGGGAGGGATAACCGCTGAAAGCATCTAAGCGGGAAGCCTGTTTTGAGATGAGGTTTCTGTTGAGGTTCCCTAAAGATGATGGGGTTGATAGGCCGGATCTGGACGCACCGTGAGGTGTGGAGGTGACCGGTACTAATGAACCGACGACAACACAAAACATGCACCACCCCGGGGTGATACCGGGGGTTGGTGTGCCGCGCATCCCCGTGTGGTGGTGCGTGGTGAGTACTGAAGACGAACAAGAGGATGATGGTGTGCTGTGTGCTGCCGTGACCGCCGTGGTGGTGGTGTGGTGGTGTGTGGTGGGTTGCTCGCGTTGACTGTGCAGTGTCTGGCATGCCACAGCAGCCCTCGTGGTGCCCCGCCTTTTTGTGTGGGGTGCGTGGGGGTTGGCATGTTAACAAAGAAAATTGAGTGTGTCGGTGGTTGTTAGCGGCGGGGGTCACGCCCGGTCCCGTTCCGAACCCGGAAGCTAAGCCTGCCAGCGCCGATGGTACTGCACCTGGGAGGGTGTGGGAGAGTAGGTCACTGCCGGCCAAAACTTTGAAATGGTGAGGATACAAACAAGGGGTCAAACCCACGCATTAGCGTGTGGGTGGATGCCCGGTTTGTGTCCTCACCATTTCTTCGTACCCAGATACTTGGAAACTTAGATACTTAAATACCTAAACTCTTTAGGGGCGGGCGCGGCTGGGGCCGGTTATTTACCCTGGGGCGAGGCTATTTGTCTTAAACCTTTGCAGTCCCCCTAGCTGCGACCGCTCAGCCGGGGTGGGGCGACAATGGCGGCTGACCCAGCAACCACTACAATCGCCGGAGTACTAGCGCATAGTGGAAGGCAATCACGGTGGACTCCCGAAACAGAGGATATGAATCCAGCGAGAACGGGGCATCCCGCGGGAGGCGTGGGGCTCCTCGTAACCACCGGCACACGGGCGAGCGCCGGGGTAGTCGCGACCGGGAGGAACGCGGTATCCGCAGCGGTGGAGGCCGCGACCACCGGGATCGCGACCGCGATTGGCGCGGAGAAGGCCGGGGCGGGGACAAGCCCGCCCGCCCGCGCAACGACCGGAATCAGCGCGATTCCTTTGTCGGGCCTCAACGTCACGGATACCGCGAGGAACGGATCAATCGCCGAGTCAACGAACCCGCGATTCCCGCAGATGTGGACCCACGGGAGCTGGACCCCACCGTCCGGCAGGAGCTGCGCAGCCTTGCCAAGGACAACGCCGACATGACGGCTAAGCACCTTATTATGGCAGCCTCCCTCCTGGACGAAGACCCACAGAAGGCCCTCGCCCACGCCCGTGCCGCCAAGGACCGCGCAGGCCGGGTTCCCGTCGCGCGCGAAACTAATGGCATCGCTGCCTACCACGCCGGCGAGTGGAAGGAAGCTATCGCCGAGCTCCGGGCAGCACGGCGGATGTCCGGCGGCCCGGGCCTGGTGGCTGTACTCGCAGACGCTGAACGCGGGTTGGGCCGTCCGGCTAAGGCGCTGGAGGTGGCGTCCGAAATCGACGGACAAGACCTCGAACCGGAAACCCGGGCGGAATTGGCCATCGTCGTCGCAGGCGCCCATCTCGACCTCCAGCAACCGGACGATGCGGTCCTCGCGCTCGAACCGGAAACGGGCAAAACCGATGCCCCCGAAGTCACCCGAATGCGCCTCATGTACGCCTACGGTGACGTCCTGGAGCACGTCGGCCGCACCGAGGAGGCGGTGGAATGGTTCCGTCGCGCCGCCGAGATGGATACCGAAGAGGTGTTGGACGCCAGCGACCGCATCGCGGCCCTCACCGCCGAGGAGTAGAACTGGATACCTGACCTCGGTTCCCAAAGACTCCGCTGCACTGAGGAGAAAGGCCCCGCTAACAGGACCATGGCACTACACCTGCTAGATCACTACGACGCGATCCTCGCCGACCTGGACGGCACCGTTTTCGAAGGGGGCCGACCCGTCCCCGGGGCCGCAGAGGGCCTGAGCGGCCGGAGGGTGGTGTACGTGACGAACAATGCCTCCCGCTCCCCGGAACAGGTGGCCGAGCACCTCAACCAACTCGGTTTCCCGGCGGACGCCGATAGCGTGCTGACCTCCGCACAGGCCGCGTGCACCCTCGCTTCCCGGGAATTGGAGCAGCGCGGGATTAGCCCGCAGGGGGCAAAGGCCTTCGTGATCGGGGCGGAATCCTTCAAGGAGTTGGCGCGACGGGAGAGCTTCCGCGTCGTCGAATCCGCAGACGACGAACCGGCCATCGTGCTGCAGGGGCACAGCCCCGACAACGACTGGGCCCGGCTGTCCGAGGGGGCACTAGCCATCCGACGGGGTGCCGTGTACGTCGCGAGCAACCTGGACACGACTCTGCCGTCCGAGCGGGGCTTGCTGGTGGGCAATGGTTCCATGGTTGCCGCCGTGTCCACCGCCACCGGGCAGCGCCCTGTCAGCGCCGGGAAGCCGGGGCCCGCGATGTTCCACGTCGCCGCGCAACGCCTGGGCTCCACCCACCCCCTGGTTGTCGGGGACCGGCTAGATACCGACATCGCCGGCGGGAACGCAGCCGGCTTCGACACCCTGTGCACGGTCACGGGGGTATCCGGCCACTGGGACGTGCTCTACTCCAGCGGGCTGAACCGCCCGAACTTCATCGCGGCGAACATGCGCGATCACCTGCCGGGCTGGAGCGCGGCGGTCTCCGAGCACGGGGCGGCCGATGGCACGGACGGGCTGCAGGTGACCGTGAGGGCCGGCGAGGAAGGTCCGGTGGACGTCATGGCCGCTGAGGCCCTGGCCGCAGCGGCACCCCTGGTGTGGAAGCACCTGGACGCTTCCGGTAGCACCGATTCCCGGCCGGAGGTGGCCGTGGTCGGCGGGGATGACCTAGCCCGCCGGGCCGTGGAGGCATGGCGATGACTACCCCGCACGATGAAACCCGCCGCCCGCCCACCCCGGGCGACATGGCCGCGCAAGACCCTGCGCATCACACCGCGCACCCCACCCCGTCCGCGGACCCCGCCGACGTCGGCGCCCGCGTGGCCGAATTGCTGTCGCAAGATGCCGAGGGGTTCCAGGAGGCGGAGTTGCTGGAACGAGCACAGCGCATCGTCGCCGATGCCCTGGAGCGGGGTTAGCGAGGCAGCCCCATGGCAGGACGAAAAGGTGGCGGTCTGCAGCGCCTCGACGCTGAGCTCGTGCGGCGCAAGATTGCCCGCTCCCGCGAGCAGGCACAGGAGATGATTCGGGCCGGGCGGGTGCAGGTCAACGGTATGAAAGCCGAAAAACCGGCCACCGGGGTCAGCGCCGAGGCCTCTATCCGCGTAGCCGAATCGGAGGAGGACCGGTGGGCCTCCCGAGGCGCGCACAAGCTCCTTGGGGCCCTAGCCGCCTTCGAACCCCAGGGGTTCCAGCTCGCGGGCCACTCAGTGCTGGACGCAGGTGCCTCCACTGGGGGGTTCACGGACGTGTGTCTACAGCGCGGCGCGGAACGAGTCTATGCGGTGGATGTGGGCTATGGCCAGCTCGTCTGGCGCCTGCAGCAGGACCCGAGGGTCACCGTGCTGGATCGGACGAACGTCCGGGCTCTGCAGCCGGCGGACGTGGGCAGTGGCGTGGACCGCATGGTCGGCGATCTGTCGTTCATCTCCGTCGCCCTTGTTTTGCCGGCCATTGCTGCTTGCATTCGCCCGGGCGGGCACCTGCTTCCCATGGTGAAACCCCAGTTCGAGGTGGGTAAGGAGCGCCTGGGCCGCGGGGGAGTGGTGCGCAGTCCGGAGCTGCGGGCGGAAGTGACACTCGCGGTTGCCCGGGAGGCGATGAAGTATGGTTTAACAACGAAGGGTGTGGCTGCCTCCCCATTGCCGGGGCCCAGCGGGAATGTCGAGTATTTCCTGTGGTTGGTCAAGGACGGGGCCGAAGCGGCACCCAGCGACGTTCAGTTGGAATCCATGGTTGCCACAGCGGTGAAGGAGGGCCCCCAGTGACCGACGCCCACGACGGCACATCGGCGAAGACCGGCGAGAAACGCGAGGTGCTGTTGGTGGCGCACACCGGGGTCCACGAGAACCTGGGCCTGGCCGCGGAGGCCGCCTCCACCCTGCAAGAAGGCGGGATCAACGTCCGCGTCATGGCGACGGCGGACCCCGCCCCGGTGGCCCGCCACGAGGTGCTGGGGCGCTTCAAGCGCTTCGGTCACACCCGGGAGGCAGCCACGGGCGTGGAGATGGTCCTCGTCCTCGGTGGCGACGGCACCTTCCTCCGCGCCGCAGACATCGCCCACTCCGCGGATGTCCCGGTGCTCGGGATCAACATGGGCCACATCGGATTCCTCGCCGAGTGGGAGCAGGAGTCGCTGCAGGAGGCCATTGACCGGGTCATCAGTCGGGACTACCGCGTGGAGGACCGGATGACCCTCTCCATCACCGTGCGGGATCTCGACGGCCGCGTTCTGGGCACGGGGTGGGCCCTCAATGAGTGCTCGGTGGAGAACCTCAACCGGCAGGGTGTGTTGGACACCATCTTGGAAGTGGATCAACGCCCCGTCAGCTCCTTCGGCTGCGACGGCGTGCTCGTGTCCACCCCCACCGGATCCACGGCCTACGCTTTTTCTGCGGGCGGCCCGGTTTTGTGGCCGGAGCTGGATGCCATCCTCGTGGTTCCCTCCAACGCGCACACCCTATTCTCCCGCCCGTTGGTGGTCTCCCCGGATTCCTCGGTGGCGGTGGAGACGAACCCCACCACATCCCCGGCGACGGCGGTGATGGACGGCTTCCGCCAGATCCACATGCCCCCCGGCGCCCGCGTGGAGATGCGCCGTGGCCCCCAGCCGGTGCGTTGGGTCCGCCTGGATTTTGCGCCCTTTGCCGACCGTTTGGTGCACAAGTTCCGCCTGCCCATCACGGGTTGGCGCGGCCCCCGGCACTAGAGGCAGCATGCTCAACGACATCCACATCCGCAACCTCGGCGTGATCGAGGAGGCCACCGCAGAGTTCTCCACCGGCCTCACGGTTGTCACCGGCGAAACCGGTGCCGGGAAGACGATGGTGGTCACCAGCCTGCGCCTGCTATCCGGGCATCGCGCGGAGGCCTCGCGCGTCCGGGCGGGGGCGGACAAAGCGGTGGTGGAGGGCATCTTCGCCACGACGTCCGCTAAGGTCGCCGATCTGGTGGAGGAGATCGGGGGGTTTATGGACGCCACGGAGGGGGCGCCCGCAGAAGTCATCGCCTCCCGCACAGTCACCGCCGCCGGACGCTCCCGGGCACATCTCGCCGGCAAGGCGGTGGCCGCGGCGGTGCTCGGGCAGTTCGCCGGTCACGTCATCACGATCCATGGGCAAAACGACCAGCTCCGGTTGCTGGATCCCGCCCGCCAGTTGCGGGCCCTCGATACGTACGCCGGACTGCGCGGGGAGGTGGCGTCCTATAGAGAAAAGCGGCGGGTCTGGCAGGAGCTGGACCGGGACCTGCGGCGCCGCACCGAAGCGCGCCGCGAATTGGCGCTGGAGACGGAGACGCTGCAGCGGGCGCTGGAGACCATCGACGAGATCGATCCCCAGCCGGGCGAGGACGAGCAACTCAAGGCGGACATCACCCGGTTGCAGGATGCCGACGAGGAGCGGGCCAGCCTCGGCGCGGCGCTCAGTGCCCTGGACGGGTCTGCGGACGTGGGCGGTGGGGAGCTTGGCGGGGACGCGGCGGATCTCGGGGCGGCCAGCGCCAGCGATCTCATTGGGCAGGCGCAGGCACAACTCACCGGACCGGACCCGAAGGTCCAGGAGCTAGCGCAGCGCCTCGGGGAGGTGGCCGGCCAGATCAGCGACATCGCCATGGAGTTGGGGGAAGTGCTCCTGGATATCCCGGACCCGGACGCGCTGGAGGGCATGCTGCAGCGGCAGGCGGAGCTGCGCGAGCTGCGCAAGTTCGCCGTAGACGTGGACGGCGCTATCCAGTGGC
Source organism: Corynebacterium heidelbergense (assembly GCF_028609845.1). Classification (NCBI taxonomy): domain Bacteria; kingdom Bacillati; phylum Actinomycetota; class Actinomycetes; order Mycobacteriales; family Corynebacteriaceae; genus Corynebacterium; species Corynebacterium heidelbergense. Next base: position 1,027,798 of record NZ_CP063191.1, read on the forward strand.
GCGACCGGGCCCGCCAACGGCTCGAACAGATCGACGTCAGTGGAGACGCGCTGGACAGGCTGGCCGAACAGGTCGAGCGAGCCCGGGCGGAGATGATGGACATCGGCAGACGCCTATCCACCCAGCGGGCCAACGCTGCAAAGGCCTTCGCGAAAGACGTGACCCGGGAGATCCGGGGGCTGCACATGTCCGCCGCGGTGGAGGTGGAGATCAACAGCACCGCCGAACCCGGGCCGGAGGGGCTGGATGAGGTGGAATTTCAACTGGTCCAGGGCGGGCACCGGACGGCGCTGGCCGCCAGCGCCTCCGGGGGTGAGCTATCCCGGGTGATGCTGGCGCTGGAGGTAATTATGGCGGGCAGCGGCCGCACCATGGTCTTCGACGAGGTGGACGCCGGGGTGGGCGGTAAAGCCGCCGTAGAGATCGGGCGGCGGCTCGCGGCGCTGGCGACAAAGAACCAGGTGATCGTCGTGACGCACCTGCCGCAAGTTGCGGCCTTCGCCGACGCGCACCTCTACGTTGCCAAGGCCGCCAGCGATGCGACCGTCAGCTCGAGTGTGCGCACCCTCAGCGAAGAGGAGCGGGTGGAGGAGCTGTCCCGGATGCTCGCCGGGCTCGAATCGGATACCGGCCGGGCCCATGCGGAGGAGCTGGTGGCCATGGCCACCGATGCCAAGAGGAGGCTGGACGAGGGCTAAAACCGCGCTACCAGCGGGACGCTGGCCCGACGGATCGGCGCGCCTCACCCACCTGGCGGCCCCTAAGCACCACAATGGTGGCCATGATTTTCTCCCGCTCCGATTTGCCCGGCATCCAGGGTTCCACCCGGAACCTCACCGGACCGAAAAGCATGGCCAAAGCCAAGCTTTCCGACGGGGACATTGTGGTGATCTCGGCTCCCGATCTCAGCCGCTCCATGGCCCAGAAGCTCATCGACTCGGGCGTGGCCGCCGTGGTCAACACCGATCAATTTACTACTGGGCGGATGCCCAACTTCGGGCCCCAAATGCTACTGGACAACGGCGTGACCTTGGTGGAAAACACCGGCCCGGAACTCGCCGCCAAAGCCAAGAGCGGCAAGAAGGTGCGCCTGCACGAGGGCAAGCTCTACTACGGTGAGCGCTCCATCGGGGGCGGGGAAATCCTCGACGAGGAAACCTCCATGCAGCGCTTCGACGATGCGCGCGACGCCCTCGGGGATCACATGGAGGCCCTGTCCGGCAACACCGCCGAGTTCGTCCGCTCCGAAGCCCCGCTGCTCATCGACGGCGTGGGCATCCCGGATGTGGATGTGGACATGGAGGACCGGAAAGTCCTGGTGGTCAGCCCGGATGAGCAGCTCAAGCCGAAGCTACGGGAGCTGCGGTACTTCTTGCGGGAGTACGACCCGGTCATCATCGCGGTGGACTCTGCGGCCGATGAGCTGCTGGCGGCGGGCCACCGACCGAAGCTGATTGTCGGGGATCCGGAGGGCATCGGCACCGAAGCGCTGCGCTCCGGGGCGACGGTCATCCTGCCCGCCGAGCCGGACGGCTTCGCCCACGGCCTGGAGCGGATTCAGGATCTTGGGGTGGGGGCCATGACCTTCCCGGCCGCGACCTCCAACTCGCGGGACTTGGCTTTCTTGCTGGCCCATTATCACGGGGCCTCCATGGTGGTGAACCTGGGGGAGGTGGTGGATATTGACCGGTTGTTCCACGACGCCAATTCACCGGATACCCCCTCCGCCCTGTTGTCCCAGCTCCGCGTGGGACCCCGGTTGGTGGATTCCACGGCAGTCGCCGAGCTCTACCGCGTGCAGAAGGCCGGGGGCGGCTGGCTGTGGGCGCTGCTCGGCATCCTGCTGGCCCTGCTGGCGATCGTCCTCATCGCCGGCCTGTCCGGTGATGGCAGCTTCGTGGAAAACCTCATCAATTCGTGGAACAACCTGGCCATCAGCTTCCAGAACCTGTTCCGAAACTAGGCGGAGAAGGGAGTCCACGGATCATGAGCACTGGCCGTATCATCGCGGGTCTCGGCGCGGGCATCGCCCTAGGGACCCTGTTCGGGTTCTATGCCCTGGCCCCGAATGTCGAGGGTGGCCCCGGCGGGGGTTCCGCCAGCGCGCAGCACCAGTTGGAGCAGGAGCGCAGCGCCAGGCAATCGGCCGAGGCGGATGCCAATACCGCAGATCGAATTATCGATGCCCAGGCCCAAACGCTGCTGGCAGATGACCTTAAGGGCCGAACGGTGGCCCTGGTTGGGATGCCGGGGGCCCCGGCCCAAGCCGTGGACCGGATCGCGGCAATGGTGGGGGATGCCGGCGGGGAGGTGAGTGCCCGCGTGACGCTAACGGAGGAGGCAGTGAACCCGGACAAGGGGGATGAACTGAAATCGTTGGCCGCCAACTCTCTGCCGGCGGGGGCGAAACTCTCTGAGAAGAACCTCAACCCGGGGATGCACACCGGTCAGATCTTGGGGGCCGCCCTGTCCTCCGGGCGCGGGCCGGGTGCGGGCAAGTCGGCTTCGGAATCGGATCGGTCCATTGTGTTCGGCGCACTGCGAAACCAGGGCTTCGTGGACAAGGCGGACCAGCAGGTCAAGCCGGCCGATCTGGCAATCGTGGTTACCGGTTCCGGGGCCCAAAGCACCGCGGGCAAGAAGGAGGAGAACCGGAAAGATGGCGGCCCGGCCGGCGGTGGCTACGCCGCACAGTTCACCGCGGACGTGGCGGCGGGACTGGATAGCACGATGGCCGGCACGGTGCTGGCCGGGGATGCGGGCTCAGCGGCTGACGGCGGGGCCATCGCGATTGTCCGTAAGAGTCCGGAGCTGGTGAAATCGGTGTCTACGGTGGATGATGCGCAGCGGGCGGCGGGGGCCCTCACAGTGATCAAGGCGGCCAAGCAGCAGTTGGAGAAGGCCGCTGGTCAATACGGCTCGGGGCCCGGTGCGACGGCCGCGACCGTCGGGTAACCCGAGGGTGTTATGCTGAAGCCCCGTAGGTATTCACCTGCGGGGTTTTGTTTTTCTGCGGCCCCGCACCACTGACCGGGAGATCATTTGTCTAGCACCCGCGCCGATCGCAAAACCAAGTTCATCTTCGTCACCGGCGGTGTTGCCTCCTCCTTGGGTAAGGGTTTGACCGCCGCCAGTTTGGGGCAGTTGCTCTCCGCGCGTGGGCTGAAGGTGACGATGCAGAAGCTGGATCCATACCTCAACGTCGATCCGGGCACGATGAATCCCTTCGAGCACGGGGAGGTTTTTGTCACTGACGATGGCGCGGAGACTGACCTGGATCTGGGCCACTACGAGCGTTTCTTGGACCGCAATCTGTCCGCGGCAGGGAATGTGACCACCGGCAAGGTCTACTCCAACGTCATTGCCAAGGAGCGGCGGGGGGAGTACCTGGGCAAGACGGTGCAGGTGATCCCGCACATTACGGACGAGATCAAGCGCTCCGTGCTGGCGATGGGCGAGCCGGATTCCGAGGGCAACCGCCCGGATGTGGTGATCTCCGAAATCGGTGGCACGGTGGGGGATATCGAATCGCAGCCCTTCTTGGAGGCAGCCCGTCAGGTCCGCCACGAGGTGGACCGGGAAAACATCGTGTTCATCCACGTCTCCCTGGTGCCCTACCTGGCCCCGTCCGGGGAGTTAAAGACGAAGCCCACCCAGCACTCCGTGGCGGCGCTGCGGAGCATCGGTATCGTGCCGGACGCGGTTGTGCTCCGGGCCGACCGGGATGTGCCACAACCCATGAAGGACAAGATCGCCCTCATGTGTGACGTGGATGAAGAGGGCGTGGTCTCCTGCCCAGATGCCCCCTCCATCTACGACATCCCCAAGGTCCTCTACAACCAACACCTGGACGCGTACGTCATCCGTCGGCTCAACCTGCCGTTCCGGGACGTGGACTGGACCACCTGGGGCGGGTTGCTGGACAGCGTGCACAACCCCACGGGGGAAGTCACCGTTGCCATCGTGGGCAAGTACATCGACTTGCCGGATGCCTACCTCTCGGTCGCCGAGGCCATCCGGGCCGCCGGTTTCGGACGCAAGATCAAGGCGCATGTGCGCTGGATCGCCTCCGATGGAATGGAGGATGCGCAGTATGCCGCTGAACAGCTCGCCGGGGTAGATGCCATCGTGATCCCCGGGGGCTTCGGCATTCGCGGCATCGAGGGCAAGATCGGGGCGCTGAACTACGCCAAGCGCTCCGGGATCCCCGCGCTGGGCATCTGCCTGGGCCTGCAGTGCATGGTCATCGCCGCAGCCCGCGAGGCGGGGTTGGCGGACGCGTCCTCCACGGAATTCGACCCGTCCACCCCGGTGCCCGTCATCTCCACGATGGAGGAGCAGAAGGCGGCAGTGGCGGGGGAGGCCGACCTGGGTGGGTCCATGCGCCTGGGCTCCTATCCGGCAACGTTGGCGGAGGGCTCCGTGGTTGCGGATCTGTATGGTACGACGCAGGTCACCGAGCGTCACCGGCACCGCTATGAAGTGAACAACGAGTACCGGGAGCAGATCAGCGCCGGTAGCGACCTACGCTTCAGCGGGACTTCCCCGGACGGTGGGCTCGTGGAATTCGTGGAGTACGACCGCGCAGACCATCCCTTCTTCGTGGGCACCCAGGCCCACCCGGAGTACAAATCCCGGCCCACCCGTCCGCATCCCCTGTTTGCGGGCCTGGTCGATGCAGCGATCGACCGCGCATCGGAGCAGCGCTGATGCCGAAGTTATACGAGGTAAACTCGTCCGAGATCCTGTTCGACGGTCCCATCTTTGCCGTGCGCCGCGACGAGATCGCAACGGCAACCGGGCAGGCCACGCGAGACATCGTGGAGAACTTCAGCGCGGTGGCCATGGTGCCGGTCCACGAGGGGCGCGTCCTGCTCATTCGGCAGTATCGCCACAGCGTGGGCCGCTACCAGTGGGAGATCCCCGCCGGGCTGCTGGACAAAGTCGACGAGCAACCGTTGGCGGCAGCCCGCCGGGAGCTCGCAGAGGAAGCGGGCGTTGCCGCTGAGACGTGGCACTTGCTGGCGGACGTCGTGACCTCCCCCGGTTTCTCCCAGGAGATGTGCCGGATCTACCTGGCGGAGGGCATCCGGGAGCTCGATGAGGCCGAGGAGGACTCCGAGGTGGACGCTCCCGCCGACGAGGAGGCCGACCTGGAGCGCCGGTGGGTGCCCGTGGAGGAGGCCGTGCGGTGGGTGCAGGAGGGGATCGTGGAGAATGCGATTGCCACGGCAGGATTGCTGCACTTGGCGGTCGGCACGAAGCGAGACGCCAACACCGCCTTTGACTACACCTCTGGCCTGGCGCAGCGACGTTCCGCCAGCGCACAGGCGGCGCCCGGGGCGGATATGAAGGGTCTGCGCTAGGGGGGTCGCGGCGCGGGCGCGGGGTTTGGTGGCGTCCCCAAGAACAAAAACAACGAGGGAAACATGGCCGAGCAGGAAACAGAGAACGCGGGGAACGAGAAGATCGTCGCCGCGTGGCTGCGGTACCTGCGGGTGGAGGTCAACGTCTCCGCCAACACGCTGGAAAACTACCGGCGCGATGTTAACCGCTATCTCCGCTGGCTCGGGCCCCGCCCCCTGGCCGAGGTTCAGACGCGGGAAATCGAGGACTTCATCGCTCACCTCAGCGGGGATCTGAATCTGGCCCGGGCCAGCGTTTCCCGATCCCTCGCCGCGATTCGGGGACTCCACAAGTTCGCGGTGCAAGAGCGGATGCTCCACGCCGATGCCGCCGATGCGGTGACTCGGCCGGCCATGCCCGCGCACATTCCCAAAGCCCTCTCCGTGACCCAGGTGGAACGGCTGCTGGAGGCGTGCCCGAACGGGGAGGGCGCTACCCACATCAACCTCCGGGACCGGGCCATGGTGGAGCTGCTTTACTCTACCGGCGCCCGCATCAGTGAGGTGCTCGGGCTGGACGTGGACGACCTCAACCGGGCCGAACGCTGCGTGCTACTGCGCGGCAAGGGCGGCAAGGAACGAATCGTGCCTCTCGGGGGTCCCGCCCTCCAGGCCGTGGACCAGTATCTGGTTCGCGGCCGGCCCCAGTTGAACACGCGGGGCAACCCGGCGCTATTCCTCAACCGGAGGGGGGCCCGGATGCAGCGGCAATCCGGGTTCAACGTTGTGCGGGACGCGGCCCACCGGGCCCAACTGTCAGAGGTATCACCGCACAGCCTGCGGCATACCTTCGCGACCCACCTGCTGCAGGGCGGCGCGGACGTGCGGGTGGTGCAGGAGCTGCTGGGTCACTCTAATGTGGCGACCACGCAGATTTACACGAAGGTCTCCCCAGAGCTGCTACGGGAGATGTGGGCGCAGGCGCACCCCCGGCGCTGACGGCTGTTAATCTGAAAGTTGTAATTCACCGATCACCAGACAAGGAAAGGGGCTTGACCGTGGCCGAATCCACGTCAGATGCGCCAACGCCACACGGCGGGACGCGGTCTGGCTCCGGCGCTCTGTTCGATAAGCAGGAGTATCAGGTGGGCCTCACCGGCAGACCCGTGCGCCCCATTCCGCAGCCCCAGCCGCTAAATACCCACGGGCCTGCGACCATCGTGGCCATGTGTAACCAGAAGGGTGGGGTGGGAAAAACGACCTCCACCATCAACATGGGTGCGGCCCTTGCGCAATACGGCCGCCGCGTGCTGCTGGTGGACCTGGACCCGCAGGGGGCCCTGTCCGCCGGGTTGGGAATCAGCCACGACGAATTGGACGTCACCGTCCACAACCTCATCGTCGATTCCTCCACCAGCATCCTGGACGCGATCCACGGCACCTCCGTGGACGGGCTGGACGTGGTGCCCGCCAATATCGATCTGTCCGCCGCCGAGATCCAACTGGTCAACGAAGTGGGCCGAGAGCAGGCGCTGGCGCGGGCCCTGCGGCCAGTCATGCGGGATTACGACTTCATCGTCATCGACTGCCAGCCCTCCCTGGGCCTGCTAACCGTCAATGCGTTGTCCTGCGCGGATTCGGTCATCATCCCCGTGGAATCCGAGTACTTCTCGCTGCGCGGGCTGGCCCTACTCATGGACACCGTGGAGAAGGTGCGTGACCGGCTGAACTTCAAGCTGGAGGTGCTGGGGATCCTCGTGACGATGTTTGACCGGCGGACCCTGCACTCCCGGGAGGTCATGGCCAGGCTCGTGGAGGCTTTCGAAGGGAAGGTTTTTGACACAGTGATCACTCGCACTGTGCGGTTCCCGGAGACCTCCGTGGCCGGGGAACCCATTACGACCTGGGCGCCGACGTCCGCCGGGGCGCAGCAGTATCGAGACGTTGCAGCAGAAGTTATCGAGCGGGTAGCCCAGTTACCGTGACCGCCGCGGAACAGCCGGAGATCACGGGCTTCCGCGTAGCCCTGGCTAACTTCGACGGACCCTTTGACCTGCTGCTCCAGCTCATCAGCTCGCGCAAATTGGACATCACCGAGGTGGCGCTGGCGGAGGTGACGGACGAGTTCATCGCCTACACCCGCAGCCTGAGCGTCTCCGTGAAGCACCGGACCGGGCCTGATCAAGCCCGGGCCCTGGACGAAATCACCGAGTTCCTGGTGGTCGCGGCCACCCTCGTGGACCTCAAGGCCGCCCGCCTTATCCCCCGCGGGGAGGTGGAGGACGAAGAGGACCTCGCGTTGCTGGAAAGCCGCGACCTGTTGTTTGCCCGATTGCTCCAGTACCGGGCCTACAAGTCCGTGGCGAACGTCTTCGCCCAGTGGCGCCGGGAGGCCGCGCGACGATTTCCCCCTGGGCTATCCCTGGAGCCCCAACACGCTAACCTGCTGCCACCCGTGCAGCTTGGGCACACACCGCAGAGCTTCGCGGAGCTCGCCGCGTCTGTGTTTCGGCCCCGGCCCACCGAAGTGGACACCGGCCACGTTCACCGGCCCGCCGTCTCCGTGCCCGAACAAGCTGGTCACATCCTCAACACTCTCAAGGTCGCCGGGGAAAACCGCTGGGTCAGCTTCGCTTCCCTTATCAGCGATACCGGGGTGTCCATGATTATCGTCGGCCGCTTCCTCGCGCTCTTGGAGCTCTACAAGGCGCGGGCCATCGGGATCGAACAATCCGAACCCCTGGAGGACATGAGTATCGCGTGGACTGGGCTGGACGTGGACCCTGCTGTCGTCGCCTCCGCAAACTGGAACTAACGGCAACCATCGCTAGGCTGACAGATCATGGACCAGACCACGGACACGACGGACTCATCCGCCCAGCCGGACTCACCGGACTCGGCTGCGGGGAGTATGGGAACCGGCGCGGGTATCACCGCAGGTGCGAGCGCGGGTATCACCGCGGAACAGCCGTTGCCCATGATCTCCGTGGCCCGTAGCAGGATCGAGTCCCTGCTGCTGGTATGCGATGAGCCGGTCCCGCCGGCGCACTTTGCCTCAGCCCTGGACATCACCGCGCAGGAGGCGGAGGACATCCTCCGCGAAATCGCCGAGGAATTCGATGTGCGCGGCTCCGGCCTGGAGGTGCGCGAGCGCGATGGCATGTGGCGGCTCTACACCCGGCAGGCCAACTCCGAGACCGTGGAGGCCCTGCTGCTGGACGGGGCCCAGCAGAAACTGAGCCGCGCGGCCCTGGAAACCCTGGCCGTGGTGGCCTACCGGCAACCCTGCACGAGGTCACAGGTGGCTGCCGTCCGCGGGGTGAACTGTGATGGGGTTATGCGCACCCTCGCGCTACGGGGGCTCATTGCCGAGGACGGCGAGACGGGGGGTGCCCACCTGTACTCCACGACCGATCTGTTCCTCGAGCAGTTAGGCATCGAGTCCCTCGCCGAGCTCCCGGACTTGGCCCCCCTCCTGCCGGAGGTGGAGACCATCGAGGCCGAGGGGGATTGGGGCTAAACCGAGGGGCCCCTGGGTGCGGGTAGGCGTCGGTTAGACTGAGGGAGGCCCCCACTTCAGCTCAGTTGCTGCCCACCAACGATGGGGGATTTCACGCACCCTTGGCCGTAAAGGACGATTCGCATGACCCCCTCCGCTCGCCGCGATGGCACACCGGGACACAACCCATCCAGCCCAACCCATCCCGCTGAGGGGGATGAGGCGCCGCACCTCGGACGGGATGTGGACACCTTCGTGCCCCAGCCCCACCGGGCCCGCCAGCAGCATGTGACGGAAACGGACCGGGCAAAAGAGCCGCAACGTGAGGTCCGTCTGCAGAAAGTGCTGGCCGGCGCCGGGGTGGCCAGTCGCCGGATGAGCGAGAAGCTCATCTCCGCCGGACGGGTGGAGGTCAACGGGGAAGTGGTCACCCAGATGGGTCTGCGGATCGACCCCGAGGTGGACGTGGTGCGCGTGGATGGAGTGCGCATCCAGGTCAACGAGAAGATGGTCTACTTCGTCCTCAACAAGCCCCGGGGTGTGCATTCCACCATGCACGACGAGCTGGGTCGGCCCAGCGTGGGAGACCTGGTGGATCAGAAGTTCACTCAGGGGCAGGGGCTATTCCACGTCGGCCGCCTCGACGCGGCCACCGAGGGCCTGCTGCTGTTGACGAACGACGGTGAGCTGGCCAACCGGCTCATGCACCCGTCCTACGAGGTGACCAAGACCTACATGGCCACGGTGCTGGGGGAAGCGGACCGCAAGTTCATCCAGAAGTGCAAAAACGGCATTCAACTGGACGATGGCCTCGCCAAGGCGGACAGCGTGCAGATCGTGGACGTGTGGCAGGGAAAATCCCTCATCAAGATCACCCTCCACGAGGGCCGGAAGCATATTGTGCGCCGCATGCTCAAAGAAGCCGGCTACCCGGTCCAGGCGCTCGTCCGCACCAAGCTGCACACGGTCCAATTGGGGGAGCAGAAGCCGGGAACCATTCGGGCCCTCAACCGCAGCGAATTGGCCAGTCTGTACAAGGCCGTCGGTCTCTAGCCCACCGCAAGCCCAACCGGCAGGACACTTTGCCGTTTGCCCCCTCCACCCACAAGGAGCTGAAACCCCCCTCATGACGGATTCCACCCCCTCCTCCGCCGCACAACCGGCCGACCCCGCGAACTCGCACCCGGCAGCCCCGAGCCCAGCCGACCATGTCTCCGGCCCGGACATCGGCTCGCTCGACCTCCTGCCCGCTGTCGCCAATACCCCCCAGGGGGGGTTCATCGTCGCGGTGGACGGTCCTAGCGGCACCGGCAAGTCCACCGTGTGCCGCCGGTTGGCCGCCCTGGCCGGGGCGAAGTACTTGGACACCGGGGCCATGTACCGCGTGGCCACCCTGCACGTCCTGCGCCAGGGAATTGACCCCACCGACCCCGAGTCCACCGAGCAGATCATCGCGGCGACCCAAGCCCTGCCGCTCAACATCAATGAAGATCCCGCCAGCACGGAGGTACTGCTCGGCGGGGAGGACGTCTCCGGTGAGATCCGGGGCCCGCGGGTCACGCAGAATGTCTCCGCCGTCTCCACTATTCCTGAAGTCCGCCACAACCTGGTAGTCCTCCAGCGCAGCCTGGCTGAGGGGTCGGGGCGCTGCGTGGTGGAGGGCCGCGACATCGGTACCGTAGTGCTGCCCGAGGCTCCGGTGAAGGTCTTCCTCACCGCCAGCGCGGAAGTTCGGGCTCGGCGCCGCTACGAGCAGGACGTGGCGGCGGGTCGATCCGCCGATTACGACGCCGTCCTCGCCGATGTGCAGCGCCGGGATGAGGCCGATTCGACCCGTTCCGTCTCGCCCCTGCGCCCCGCCGAGGATGCCCAGGTGGTGGACACCGGAGACATGAGCATCGACGAGGTGCTCGAGTTCCTGGCCGGCCTAGCCGTGTCGTCCCAGGTGGAAGCACCAGATTCGGAGTCGGACCCGGAGAAGCCGGTATTCCGCACCACCAGCGGGGAGATCATCGATTTTGATGCTCCCGAGGAACGCGAGGTTCCCGGCGTCCACAAGACAATCGAACCGGAACACACGCTGGACGGCACCTTCGACGCCGACGAGTTCGACCTGCTCACCTCCGACGGGGACAGCACCGACTGGGAGGCCGTGGAAGAGGCGTTCGGGGTCTTCGGTGACGAGGATCTCGACGAGGAGGAACTGTGCACGGTGGCCATTGTCGGCCGCCCCAACGTCGGTAAATCCACACTGGTCAACCGGTTTATCGGACGGCGCGAAGCCGTAGTGGAGGACTTCCCCGGCGTAACCCGCGACCGCATCTCCTACCTGGGGGACTGGGGCGGGCGCCGCTTCTGGGTGCAGGACACCGGCGGCTGGGACCCGGACGCGAAGGGCATGCACGCGGCCATCGCGCGGCAGGCCGAGACCGCCATGGCCACGGCGGACGTCATCGTGTTCGTCGTAGACACGAAGGTTGGCATCACCGCCCCGGATGAGCTCATCGCCCGCCGCCTACAACGCAGCGAGGTGCCCGTGATCCTCGTGGCCAACAAGTTCGACTCGGATTCGCAGTACGGAGACATGGCGGAGTTCTGGTCCCTGGGGCTGGACAACCCCTACCCGGTGTCCGCCCAGCACGGCAGGGGAGCGGCAGACGTCCTGGATTCGGTGCTGGCCGCCTTTCCCGACAAGCCCCGGCAGAGCTCAATCGTCGCCGGTCCGCGCCGGGTGGCCCTGGTGGGGCGGCCCAACGTGGGCAAATCCAGCCTGCTGAACAAGATCACCGGGGAGGAGCGCTCCGTGGTGCACGACGTGGCGGGCACGACGGTGGATCCGGTGGACTCCATCGTGGAGCTGGAGGAACGCACGTGGCGCTTCGTGGATACCGCCGGGATACGGCGCAAGACGAAGACGGCCAGGGGTCACGAGTTCTATGCCTCCCTGCGAACCCGCTCGGCCATCGATGCGGCGGAGGTGGTCATTTTTCTTGTCGACGCCTCCGAACCGATCGCCGAACAAGACCAGCGCGTGCTGCGAATGGTGCTCGATTCCGGACGTGCCCTGGTAGTGGCCTACAACAAGTGGGACCTTGTGGATGAGGACCGGCGGGACCGACTGGAGCGGGAAATCGAGCTGCAGTTGGCGCACGTGCCGTGGGCACGGCGGGTGAACATTTCCGCGAGGACCGGCCGGGCCCTCCAGCGTTTGGAACCCGCGATGTTGGAGGCCCTGGCCAGTTGGGACCAGCGGATCTCCACTGGACAGCTCAACACGTGGTTGCGGGCCGTGATCGCCGAAACGCCTCCGCCGATGCGCGGGGGCCGGTTGCCCAGGGTTCTGTTTGCCACCCAGGCCTCTACGAAGCCGCCGGTGATCGTGCTGTTCACCACGGGCTTTTTGGAGCACGGCTACCGGCGCTTCCTGGAGCGCAAACTGCGCGAATCCTTCGGCTTTGCCGGCTCCCCGGTGCGCATTGCCGTGCGGGTGCGGGAGAAGCGCGGCAAGAAGAGTTAGGCCGCCTGCTCCGCCCGGGGGCCCTGCTGACGGTGGGCCTAGTCCAGTACGACCAACCAGATGGCGATGTGGTGCAATCCAGCGGCGAGGATGGTGGCGGCGTGGAAGAGTTCGTGGAAGCCGAACCAGCGCTCGGAGGGGTTCGGCCACTTCTTGCCGTAGACGATCGCGCCGAGGGAGTAGACCACCCCGCCGAGCAGGATGAGTAGGGAGGGGGCGAGCCCCAGCGCGTGGTAGAAGGCCGCGACACCGAACACTGCCATCCACCCCAAGACCATGTAGACGGTCACGGCTAGCCACCGGGGGTGGGTGATCCAAAAGAGGTTCAGCACCACGGCCCCCGCCGCGGCGAGCCAGCCAACCAAGAGCAGCCAAGACCCGCCCCAGCCCATGAAGCCGCCCAGGGCGTCGATGCCCCCGCGGCGGACAAACCACTGCGCCCCGAAGGCCGCGGCGGTGATGGGGCCATAGGTGGCGACGATGAAGATGGCGATCATTGCGTGGTCGGCGCGGCGCCAATGCTGGATCGTCGATTCCGAGCGCCACGGAACGCGGTGGTATAGCGCGGAGACCGTGAGCATACCCACGAGGCACATGGCGTAGACCGCAGTGGTGAGGGTGAGGAAGAAGGAGCCGGAGTGCGCTGCGGCAACGGCTGTGAGGGCGGTGCTGGACCCCCCGAAGAACCAGGCGGCAGAGGCGTGCAAGCGCCCCCGGAAGTAGGGGCGCGGCCCGCGATCGACGGCGCGCCGTGCCCGCTCCCCGAGATTTCTGCGTTCTGTGTGCAGTTCTGCGGTCTGTGACGACATGAGCCACACTTTACAAGCCCTCCTATGTGCTGCGCCGGTTGCTCAGAACAAACCCGATATCACCCCATCTTCATCGACATCGATTCGCTGCGCAGCCGGGGCCTTGGGCAATCCCGGCATCGTCATGACATCCCCCGTGAGCGCCACGACGAAACCCGCCCCTACGCGCGGGAGGAGCCGACGAACGTGCAGGGTATGGCCCTCGGGCGCGCCCAAGGCCGAGGGGTCCTCGGAGAAGGAGTACTGCGTCTTAGATACGCACACCGGCAGGCGATCCCAGCCGTTATCGGCCAGGAACGCGAGGTCGCGCCGCGCCACTGTGTCCAGTCTCACGTCCGCCGCCCCGTAAATCTCCCGGGCGATCGTGTCCAGAGCGGCCTCGATGCCAAGGGCCGGGTTGTACAGGGGGTGCGAGGAGGCGGGATCGTCGCCGTCCAGGACCTCGCCCACGGCCTGTGCCAGCTCCCGTGCCCCGGCCCCGCCGTTGGCCCACACGGTTGCCTCGGCCATTCGCACGCCGCAGTCCGCAGCCCAGGCCCGCATGGCCTCCCGCTCCTGGGCGGTATCGGAGGTAAACACGTTCAGCGCCACCACGGGCTTCACCCCAAACTTGCGCACCCCACGGATGTGGCGGGTCAGGTTCGACAGCCCCTCCTGCAGCGCCGCCACGTTCTCCCGGTGCAGGTCCTCCCGCGCCACCCCGCCGTTGAACTTCAGCGATCGGATGGTCGCGACCACCACCACAGCGCTGGCCCGCACTCCACCGGCCCGGGCGGCGATGTCAAAGAACTTCTCGGCGCCCAGGTCAGCTCCAAATCCCGCTTCCGTCAGCACCACGTCCGCCAGTTTCTGCGCGGTCGTTGTAGCTATCAGCGAATTGCATCCGTGCGCGATGTTGGCGAAGGGCCCGCCATGGACCAGTGCGGGAGTCCCTCCGAGGGTTTGGACGAGGTTGGGCAGGGTGGCGTCCTTAAGAAGGGCGGCCATGGCCCCCTGCGCTCCCAGATCGTCGGCCGTGATGGGGGAGCGGTCGAACGTCTGCCCGATCACGATGCGCCCCAGGCGTTCGCGCAGGTCCCGGTGGTCTCTGGCGAGGCAGAGGATGGCCATGATCTCGCTGGCGGCGGTTATGTCGAAACCGGACTCGCCCGGCAGTCCCTGGCCGGGACCGCCCAGCCCGGTGACGATGTGCCGGAGGTTGCGATCGTTGACGTCCAGACAGCGCCGCCAAGTGATTCGGCGGGGGTCGATGCCGAGCGCGTTGCCATGGTGGATGTGATTGTCGATGAGCGCCGCGAGGGTGTTGTTAGCCGCCGTGATGGCGTGCATGTCCCCGGTGAAGTGGAGGTTGATATCCTCCATCGGCACGACCTGCGAATAACCGCCGCCCGCCGCTCCGCCCTTCATTCCCAGCACGGGGCCGAGGGAGGGCTCCCGCAGGGTAACGATCGTTCGACGTCCGGCAGCGCGTAGGGCGTCCGCCAGCCCGATGAGAGTGGTCGACTTTCCCTCGCCCGCCGGGGTGGGGGACATGGCGGTGACCAGCACGAGGCGTCCGGTGCCCATCCGGCTCTGCGGCGGGGTGGGGTCAGCGGGGTTGTGATTGGGGACGCCAACACCAGCGCGCTCGAGTACGCCGACATCCACCTTCGCCTTATTCCGCCCGTAGGGGATGAGGGCTTCTGCGGGTATCCCCGCCCGCTCGGCAATGGTTTCCATGGGCTCCACGTGGTGAGCTTGGGCAATCTGGACGTCTGAGGGTTGGGTGTGCGCGGCCGTGGTGGTTGTCATGCCCCCAGCCTAAACCGGGGGCGGGACAGATCAATTTGGGAGTTCTGCGGATTAGCGCTGTGGGGGACGTGTATTTTCGAACTCGAAAATGCCTACGGGAGTAGGCCGACCACCCCGACGCGACGAGGAGAAGCAGACGTTGAAGATTCCGGACAGGATGTCGTGGGCCCGGTTGGGCATCCTCGCGCTCGTTTTCTTTCTTAGCCCGCTGGTCATGAAGGGGATCGACGAAGTTGGCAGTGTCATCAACATCTACGTCGTGTGGCCGACAGTGGGCTTCGGTATCGCCTATTGGCAGGGGCGCCGTGTGGGGATGAGTTGGCTGTGGGTGGTCCTCATTGTCCTCCTGGCGCTCGTCGCAATGTTCACGTGGTACCGGCAGGTGGATATCCCCTTCGCTTTCGGCATCCTCCTGGTCATCATCGGCGGCTGCGTGATCGGCGCGATTATGCGGCGGCGGCATCTGCGCAGAATGGGGTTGGCCCCCGAGCAGAGGGCTCGTCACGCCGCCGTGGACGGCTCCTAGTAGCTGGAGGGAACCTCCGCCCAAATTGCTGCTCGAGGAGCTGGAGGAATCGGAGCTGCTGAACGAACTTATGCTGCCGGAGGAATCCTAAGAATTGGGGGACCTGTCCTTGGCATGCCAGCGTTCGAGGACAGAGAAGGTGACGAAACCACCGAAGGCACCGGATCCCACATGCCAATTCTCGCTACCTAGGCCGGGGGGAACATGCCGGTTCAGCCGGAGGGAGCGCATCCGCTGGGCTACGAGCTGCAGGGCCTCCCAGTACTTTTCGAGAGTCCCCGCGAGAAGGTGCAGGAATATCTCGTCATCGGGGTGGTCGGTCCCGCAGCCAGTCCAACCTGGCCTACACATCGGCTAGATGATGGCGCGCAGGGTGGGAATAGTCGGATACGCGCGCCCTTTCCACATCCGTCCGAAACCCAAAAATTGGCCCCAGGCGCGCATTGGGATTGCCCGTTTCCAAACCAGACAACAGTGCGATCTGGCGTTCGGCCCGATCGGCTACGGTGACGGCGTCATACAATTCTTTGATCTCGCGACGCCTCCGCCGGAGATTTCCGCGAGAGGGCTGGTCGCCCAGCCCCAAGGCGGTGATCGGTAGTAGCCCCAGAAGCCCTGGCCTGGATGTCCTGCCAGCTCTGGTGGTACGCCGGGTCCACGAGGGGCCCGGAGAGAGACCGCAACTGGCTGGTGGCCGTGGGCAGTCTGGGCTCCACTGCGGGGGTTAGAACGCGGAGTTCAGCAACGCTGCTGCGGAGGTTCTCCGGTTTGTCCGCGCCAGAATGTGTGAGCAATCTGACGATCTGGACGACGATGATGATCCACACCAACCCGATGAAAAAGGGGCACCAGGATGAAGAGGCCGACAACCAGACTGAAAAAATGATTGGGTCCGAAGAAGGATGAGCCCTGGTCGCTGGATGGTACAAGGGCCGCCCGGGCGCCGCCCACGAGCCCCTCGACGTAGTTCTGGTCCCTCAGGCAAGGCGTCCCGGCTTCCAGGCTTTCGGTGAGGTGTGCGGAGTTGTTCAGCCCGAGAGCGGAGCAGACGTCCGTACCGCAAAAAATCCCATTGTGTCGAGAGGACGGCTCCAAGGCGATGATGAGGGCACCGCTGGCCCACTTCGTGCTGCTGTTAGTCCCGGCGGCAAAAACACTGGGGTCTAATTGCTGCGCCCAGGATAAGAGGTGGGCCTCTAGTTCCTCCTGGCTCGGCGCTAGAATGACGTAAGTCACGGAGGTCACCGAACTGGGGAAGGATAGCGCAGCCGTTTTATCCACCAGGTCCCAGTAACCCCCGATGCCCAGCGCCAAGGCTTCGTCCTGCACGTGGACGCGCGCGGGGTCGAAGTGGCCGCTCGCCGAGTCTGCGGTGGCCGTAGAGCCCGGGGCTGTCGTCGCGGCGGACGCCGTAGAACCGCCCGGCAGATCGGGCGTGGCACCGTAGAGGACCGGCCCGGCCACGGCTGTCAACAATGCAAAACAAGAACCCAGGGAGACCGCTCTAGTAGTGTGGAACCGACGGCGTTTAGGCTGTGGGGTCTTGGACACAAGGGTTACCCCTAGCGCATCCGGGGTGGTTTCGCCGGTCACATTGGGGCGGCATGAAATATCGGCGAAGGGTTCCTTGGCGCGCCTACATGAGCAGGACGACAAGCGCCTGGCAGAGCAGGATTTTGCCAATCATGGCGATGGGATACACCGTGGCATACCCGCGAGCTGCCAGCTCCGTGCCGGTCTGATTGTTGAGGTATCCCAGCACCGCAGGGTTGGTCGTCATCCCCGCCGCCATACCCATCGACTCATCCCACCGCAGCTTCAAAACAGTCATTCCCACCACACCACAGGCCAGCGCACTGGTGACTGTGATGATGAAGCCCATGGCGATGTACTTCAGCGACGCGGGATCCGTCATGGCATTGCGGAAGCCCGGACCCGCCACTGTTCCCACTCCCGCCAAAAACAGGGCCAGGCCGAACGTCGTGAAGACCCGGTTGGCGTGATAGGGAAGGTGCCACTGAACAGGGCCGGTATGGCTGAAGGCGCCAAAGAGGAGACCCACAACGATGGGACCGCCACCGAACCCCAACGACAAGGAGGTGCCGCCGGGCAACGGGATGGGAATGGCCCCGAGCAGCAAGCCCAGCAGCAGACCGATCGCAAAGGGCAGGAGGTCCACGTTGGCCAGGGAGTTTTCGGAGTCGCCCAGCAGCCGCCGCACCGCCGGAAACTGTTCCTTGGGGGCCACGACCCGCAAGCTATCGGAGAGCTCGAGCATGTCCGATTCGTGGGCTACGACCTCCTCGTCCCCGCGGCGCAGGCGGGCGATGATGAAGCCGTGGGAGATGGGATCGAGGTCCCGGATCGTCCGCCCGGCCACGGCGGGATTGGACACGATGACGCGGCCGTAGCTCATCTCCAACATGTCTACGTCCACGGCGGCGGGGGCACCGAGATGGGAAATGGCCGTATCCAGGTCCGCTTCGGTGCCGTGGATGACCAGCAGCAGCCCGGGAGTGAGCGGCGTGTTGGGGACGGCCAGCTCCTGCGGGGCATGACCGCCGTGCTCGTCGGGCAGGGACATCCGGGTCACGATGATGTCCGCCTGGGCGATGCGCGGAACGTCGCTGATGTGCCCGGAAACCCCCTCGCCGATCTCCACTGTCCGCCACCGAAGGCGGGAGTGAATGAGGCCCTCGCGGGTGGCGTCCTCAATATGATTGACCTTCAGAATTCCCGCCCCGATGGCAGCCACCGCAATCGCCCCCAACACGCCGCCGGGGTAGGCCAGGGAATACCCGACAACCGGGTGGGCAGCTAGATCCGGGTTGGTGCCCTTGATCAGCTCCACGATCGCGGCCATACCGGGGGTAGTGGTCAACGAGCCGGCGAACGTTCCGGAAGCGGTCGTGGGATCCAAACCGAAAAGTTTGGCAAGTCCGGCCGCCAGCGCCATGAGGACCAGCAGCATCACCCCACCGAAGACATTGACCCGCCACCCCTTGGACACGAAGGAGGCGAAGAACTCGCGGCCCGCGGCCAATCCGATGGAGTAAACAAACAGGGCTAATCCCAGTTGATAAATCAATGGTGGGAAGGTGATGTGGGAATCGAGCGCTGAAAGGAGAATGGCCACGAAAAGGATGGCTGCGGCACCCAGGGACATGCCAAAGATGCGCAACCGCCCGATGGCCAGGCCCGCGGCCAGGATGACAACGAGGGCTATGAGGGAGTGGTCTGCAAGAAAGGCGAGCACGTTGTGAGTTTGCCACAGTGTTAACCAGCCCGCCCCCTCCAGCTCAAGGATGTAGTGGTGCGGGGGGGTGACTGGAAAGTGAGGGTTGGTGTACCCCAGGCTGCAATTACGCTGTGAACTTTCCCAGCCGCCGCACCGCCCCGTTGTAGACCTGAGTAAACCTTCCCCCGATAAGATCGTCCCCTGCGCGTATCTCACGCGCAATCGCTTCCCCACTGAGCTTCATCTCCGTTACGAAAGGCCCACCCCACCTTGAGCTTCCTAGACCACCTTCACCAGCTGACCGACCCCGAGGCCCTTTTGCAGGGGTTTGGGCCGTGGGTGCTGGTGGGCCTGGCCGTGATCGTCTTCATCGAATCCGGCGTGCTTTTCCCCTTCTTGCCCGGCGATTCCCTTCTGGTCACCGCGGCTATACTGCGCGACACCCTGGAGACGAACGTGTGGGCCATCATCACGGTCGCCATCACTGCCGCGGTGCTGGGTGATCAGGTCGGGTTCTTCCTTGGCCGTCGGTTCGGTCGTCGCCTGTTTAAGCCGAATGCCCGAATCCTCAAGCTGCGGCACTTGGAAGAAGCTGAGGAGTTTTTCGCCAAATACGGCCCGTTAGCCCTCGTGCTGGGCCGTTTCGTTCCCATCGTGCGGACCTATGTACCACTGGCAGCCGGAACCGCAGCGATGTCCTACCGCCGGTTTGTGGTGTGGAACATCAGCGGGGCCGTGTTCTGGGTGTTGTCTATGGTGGCCATTGGCGTGTTGCTCGGCGGGATCCCGGGAATCGCGCACTCCATCGACCTCATCATGCTCGTCGTCATCGTGATGTCCGTGTTACCCATGATCATCGCCGGGGTGCAGCGGCACCGGAAGCAAAAGCGCCTGGACCGAACGCCGTCCGCCTAAGCGGAGGCCGTCGCACACCGGCGACCACGCAAAAAAGGGGCCCCGAATTGGGGCCCCTTTTTCCTTTGGTCGGACTGACAGGATTTGAACCTGCGACCCCCACACCCCCAGTGTGGTGCGCTACCAAACTGCGCCACAGCCCGCCGCTATCGATCGACCCACCGGCGAAAACTCTTGGTTTCTGCCCGGCCCTGCCCTCGAAGCGCTTTAAAGACTACAACACGGGGATTCATCGCCCCTAATCGCCTGGCCACGCCGCAGAAATACAACTAGGTGCGCGTCCGCGCCCGCGGTTAACCCTGCTGCACCGGCTCCTCAGTCACAACGATCCCATCGCTATCGCAGTAGGCGATGTGCCTCGGGATGAAGTCCACCCCGCCGAAGCTCACCGTGATGTCACGCTCCCCGGACCCGGTCTTGCCGGACTTGCGGGGGTTGGTGCCGAGGGCCTTGCACCCGAAGGCCATGGTGCCGATTTCCTTGGCATCCCGGATGGCCCCGTTAACGATGACCCCAGCCCAGCCGTGGTCGCGGCCGAGCCCGGCGATGATGTCCCCCACCAGGGCGGTGTGCACGGAGGCTTCCCCGTCGATGACCAGCACGCCACCGGGGTTGTTTTCCCCTAGGACGCTCTTGAGCAGCGCGTTGTCCTGGAAGCACTTGACCGTGGTGATCGGCCCGCAGAATTCGATTTTGCCGCCGAGGTTGCGAAACTGCGTGTCGCAGGAGCGCACATCCTCACCGATGATGTCCACCAGGTCCGCGGTGGGGATGAACACGCAGGGGTTGTTGGCCGCCGGTGGGGTGCTACCCTCCGTGGCTTCCTGCTGGGCCTGTGGGTCCGGGACGGGGTTGAGCCCCATGCCGGGGGTGGAGGGGGCCGTGTGGTCTGTTCCGCTATTGCTCATATTTCCCAAGTCTAAACAGCTAGGGCTACAGGAGGGGCTCGGCCCACGTCGCGATGAGATCACCCACGCGCCGCCCGGCTTTCCGTCCGGTGAGAAGGTGATCCACCTCCGGCAAGGAGATCAGGGAAGCGGGCTGGTAGGCGGCGTCCCAAAGCCTCCGAGCGTCCCGGAAGGGCACGATGAGATCTTTCGGCGAGTGCAGCAACAGCAGATTGACCCCCCGCTCCCCAAGCTGCCGCAGGACCTCGGGGGAGTTATGCCGAGGCAGATCCTCCAACAGAGCCCGGCCGATTTTCACACCGCGACCGGGGAGCTGGACGGCCTGAATGTTCGGGTTGCGGACCATGATTCCCACGATGTCCGCGATGGTCACCGCAGCATGGGAGGGATCGAAGGGCGCTCCGATCGTCGCCACAGTTGTTATGGACGCCAATTCCATCGCGGCGCGCATCACCGCACTGCCCCCGAGGGAGTGGCCGATCAGCAGGCGCGGGGGCCGGTAGTTGGCCTCCAACCACCGCGCGGCGCTGACGATGTTCGCCGCATTCGAGCTCAGCGTGGTGCGGTGAAACTCACCCCCGGAATCGCCGAGGCCCGGGAAGTCGACCCGCAGGCACGCGATACCCCGTTCGGCCAGCGCGGTGGAGATCCGGGCCACCCCCGGGGAACGGCGGTTGCAGGTGAAGCAGTGAGCCGCGATGGCGATGGGGGGAGTGGGCCCGGAAAGATGCCGGGGAACGCCCGGGGGGATATCCAGGGTTCCCACCATGTCCACCGTTGGGCCCTCCGGGTCGGCCGGGTCTAGCACGGGGATGCGCACGTTCACGCTGCGGCGGCGGGGAACATGTGAGCTCGGTGTGGAATCGGCCATGTGCGGCGGGGCCTTCTTCGGGGTTGGGCTAACGTAGGTGGCTGATCAGATTCTCTTTAGCACCTTAGATGTACCCCACCCGGCATCACCGGGGCCACAGTGGGTGCAGGTGAAAGGACGGGTAGCGCAGCGATGGCAGCATTCGACTGGTTCTGGCGGGCAATGGGATCTTCCCCCACAAAGAATCAGAAGCAGAGCCGAGCCATCGTCGCCGGAGCCGGGGCCGAGCGTTACCGGGACGCGGAGGATGCCGAGTTGCGGGCGGCCGCGGCCGAGGCCGTGGACCAGCGGGAGATCGTCGATGGCGAGGTTGAGCGCGACGGCGGGATAGCGGATGCCCCCCAACTACTGGCGGCTCTGCGGGAGATCGCTCGGCGCAGCATCGACTTGGACCCCTTCGATGTGCAATTGCAGGGGACGGTGCGGTTGCTGGCCGGGGATGTCATCGAGATGGCCACCGGCGAGGGCAAGACGCTGTCCGGGGCGATGGCCGCGGCGGGCTTTGCGCTGCAGGGCAAGCGGGTGCACATCGTCACGGTCAACAGCTATCTGGCCCGGCGCGACGATGTCTGGATGGGGCCGATGTTCGACTTCCTGGGGCTATCCCACGGTGCTATCCACGAAGACCTGACGCCCGAGCAGCGCCGGGACGTCTACCGGCGCGACATTATTTTCGGCGCGATCAACGAAATTGGGTTCGACGTGCTGCGCGATCACCTCATCATCCGCCGGGAGGACGAGGTGCGCTCGCCGGCGGACGTAGCCATCATCGACGAGGCGGACTCCGTCATGGTGGACGAGGCCCTCGTGCCCCTCGTCCTCGCCGGGTCCGAGCCGGGGCCCGCCCCCATGAGCCGGATCACGGCACTGGTGAAATCGATGACCGAGGGGGTCCACTTCACCGTCTCCCCGGATCACCGCAGCGTCTTCCTTACCGACGACGGGGCCCATTTCGTCGAGCGGCATCTCGGGCTGGACTCGCTCTATGGCATAGCGGAGGAGCAGGGGGGACCCACGGGGAAGCAGAAGGCGGACGAAGGGGAGCAGCAGCCCGCGGGCCAGGTGCTGGTGCAGGTGAACGTCGCCTTGCATGCCGAGCACTTGCTGCAGCGCGATGTTCACTACATCGTCAGGGAGGGCAAGGTCGCTCTCATCGACAGCTCCCGGGGGCGCGTCGCCGATCTCCAGCGCTGGCCTGATGGCCTGCAGGCCGCGGTCGAGGCCAAGGAGGGCCTGCAGGTCACCGAGGGCGGGCGCATCCTCGACCAGATCACCATCCAGGCGCTGGTGGGCATGTATCCCGAGGTCTGCGGCATGACCGGCACGGCCCTAGCCGCCGGGGATCAGCTACGACAGTTCTACAACCTGTACGTCTCCGTCATTGAACCGAACGTGCCCACTCAACGCGAGGATGAACCGGACCGCGTGTACGCCACGGGGGAGGAGCGGGACCGAGCCGTCATCGAGCACATCGTGGAGGTGCAGGCCAGCGGGCAGCCCGTGCTGGTGGGAACCCAGGACGTTGCGGAGTCCGAGCGGATCGCCGACGATCTCACCCAAGCCGGGGTGGAGTGCGCGGTCCTCAACGCCAAGAATCACGATGCGGAGGCGAGGGTCATCGCCGAGGCCGGGCGGCCCGGCCGGGTCACCGTGTCCACCCAGATGGCCGGGCGCGGCACGGACATCAAACTTGGCGGCGCAGACGAATCCGAGCGCCGGGACGTGCTGGATCACGGGGGCCTGCGGGTCGTGGGAGTGGGTCGATTCCGCTCCCAGCGCCTGGATAACCAGTTGCGGGGACGCGCCGGGCGCCAGGGGGATCCCGGCTCCAGTGTGTTCTTTGTCTCCCTGGAGGACGACATGGTGGCCGTGGGCGGGGCCGGAAGCGAGCTGCGGGCCCAGCCCGAGGAGGACGGACTCATGCCCCACAAGCGGGTCCTGCAGTTCGTCGACCACTGCCAGCGGGTGACGGAGGGCCAGATGCTCGATATCCACGCCACTACCTGGAAATACAACAAGCTGATCACCGACCAGCGGGCCATCATTAACGAGCGCAGGCGCGTCCTGCTGGATACCGATGCCGCCTGGCAGGACCTCAGTTATCACGATGTGGATAAGGCCAAGGAACTCGAGGGTGATGGCGTCCCCGAAGATGTCTTGGAACAGGCGGCCAGAGAGATCATGCTCTACCACCTCGATCAGCACTGGAGCGACCACCTGGCCTACCTCGACGACATCCGGGAATCCATTCACCTGCGGGCCATTGCCCGGGAGTCCCCCGTCGACGAGTTCCACCGACTGTCCATCGCGGCTTTCGGGGAGCTGGCCGAGGCGGCCGTGCGGGATGCCCGGGAGACCTTCACTGCCGCGACCATCGACCACGGCGGTGCTCACCTGGATGGGCTGGGACTGAAGAAACCGTCTGCCACCTGGACATACATGGTCAACGACAACCCCCTCGCCGGAAGCGGGGGATCGGTGGTGGGATCCATCGCCCAGATGTTCCGGTAACAATCCGCCACCCCAGGACGTTGTCAGCGTTGCCCATGGCCCGGGGTAGTATGGTGTTCCAGTAATAACTTCTGACCGCCCTAGAGAGGACACTCACATGAGCGACAACGCCGGAACCCCGGAAGCCTCTGTTGAAACCACCTCGGTTTTTCGTGCAGACCTGCTGAAGGAGATGGAGTCCAGCGCACAGGCTGAAGCCTCCCCGTCCGGTGTGGAGGGCCTACCCGATGGCTCCGCACTGCTCGTTGTGAAGCGAGGACCGAATGCTGGATCCCGCTTTCTGCTCGACCAGGAGACGACCGCTGCGGGCCGCCACCCGGATAGCGACATTTTCCTGGATGATGTGACCGTGTCCCGTCGGCACGCCGAATTCCGCCGTAACGGCGAGGAGTACGAAGTGGTGGATGTGGGCAGCCTTAATGGCACCTACGTCAACCGGGAACCAACCAACAGCAGCACCTTGAGCAATGGGGACGAGATCCAGATCGGCAAGTTCCGCCTCGTCTTCCTGAACGGCGCTAAGGAAGCTTAAGCCCAGTGGCAGCGCAGGATAACGCGGCCCGGAAGAAGCCTATCCGGTCAGAAGTGGCGGGGACGGTGCTCCCCACGGCCTCCATTGGTGTCGTGCTCAAGCAACTGAAGGCGGACTTTCCGGATGTCACCGTGTCCAAGATCCGGTTCCTCGAATCGGAGGGGTTGATTTCGCCCCGGCGCAGCGATTCCGGGTACCGGCGGTTCTCGCGGGACGATATTTCCCGCCTGCGCTATATCCTTACGCTGCAGCGCGACAACTACCTGCCGCTCAAGGTCATTCGCGAGCAGCTTGAGGCCATCGATTCGGGGAAGGTTACCCCGGTGACCGCGAAGCAGCCGGTGGACGGTGCTCCCAGCCCCGATCAACTGCGGGCTAATGAGGTTCGACGGCTTACCCGCGCGGATGTGGGGGCTCGGGCTTCGGTGGCGGATTCTTTCGTGGGGACGTGCATCCGCATGGGCTTGATTGCCGCAGATCCCGCGGGCTTCTTCTCCATCGATGACGTTGCGGTGGTGCAGGTCTCCCATCGATTGACCGAATATGGCCTCGACGCCCGTCACCTCAAGTCGCTGATGACCATCGCCCATCGGCAGATGGACATGGTCGCCCGAGTTTCGGATCCTCTGGCTCATGCCAAGGATGAGAATGCCCGGCAGCGCGCGGACGAAACGGCCCGGGAAGTGAGTTCCCTGATCCTGACTCTCAACGCGGCGCTGGTGAAGGGCAATTTGAGCTAGCCGTTGCTCCGCGGCGGGGACCGGGGCAGGGGTGCATCCCCGGGGGGGGGGCTGCTTCGCGGACATTCTGTTAGCTTTCCGGTAAATCCCACGCGTGTTGTTACATATGTGTTCTTTGTGGCTGGTGATAAGGTTCAACCTGAACTTGAGGTTGACCGCTGCCGCGGTGAACCACAGGCCAGTTAAGCCAGTCAGTGGATGCCCGGCTTCGGGCCGTCTACTCTGGACGGAGTAAATAACAGGCGTGCCACTTTACGCAGCGGCCTCACGCGGCTAGCGCGCCCGGCATGGAGGAGACGGACCTCATGAAGACCCCCAGCAGCGAGCCTCAACAGGACGCGTTATTCGACGTGCACGGCCCGGATGATGAAGTGGGCTACCGAGTGCCCATCGCCTGCCAGGTTGCCGGTATCACTTATCGGCAGTTGGACTATTGGGCTCGCACCAACCTGGTGCAGCCGACTATCCGGGACGCTGCGGGGTCCGGTTCGCAGCGACTCTACTCCTTCCGGGACATCCTTGTTCTCAAGATCGTGAAGGGGCTGCTGGATACCGGCATCTCTCTGCAGAACATTCGCAAGGCCGTGGAAAAGCTGGAGAACCTGGGGGTGGACGATCTGTCCGGCATCACCCTCGTTTCTGACGGGACCACCGTGTACGAATGCCGCTCCGCCGAGGAAGTCATCGACTTGCTGAACGGGGGACAAGGCGTCTTCGGCATTGCAGTGCCGGGGTTGATGAAGGAGCTCACCGGCACGATTACGGCGTTTCCCGCGGAGAAGGTTAACCCTGACCCGGCCATCGACGAGCTGGCTGCACGGCGTCGGCGCCGAGCGGTGTAGCTACGGCGCCGCTGCCAATGCGGCCCACTAAGCCCCAACTGCGCCCGGCTAGGCGAGTGCCGCCGCCAGCCCCTCCTGCACATGCGGTGCGGCGGTATCCGGAACGGGATGGACAGCGCCGCCCGCGGCCCCGGCGAGTTGCTCGAGGGCGGGTCCATCCACCTGGTTGCCTACGGCCACCACGTCGAGCCGAACCGGGGCATCCCCGTGCATACGCTGCAGTTCAGCCACCGCGTTGGGCAGGTCTACTGTGCCGCCATCGTTGGGGCCATCGGTGATCAGCACAACTCGCTGCGCAGTTCCGTGGGCCTTGGCCTCTGCCACAGCGGCGTTATATGAGGCCAGGACGGATTGATAGGTGTGCGTCGCGCCGCCGACACCCAATTGTTTGAGAACCTCCGCGGAAGTGGACCCGTTGTCCCCCACGGAAATGTCCACGTTGTCCCGGAAGGGGGTCCGCGCCGAGCGGGAGAGCGGGGAGGAGTAGTTCCACAGCCCGACTGTGCCCCCGGCGCGGCCCACCGCAGTCATTTGCTGGGCCAGGGGTCCGCGCACATTGTCTAGGCGGGTGGCCGCCGGGTTGCCCTCCATGAGACCCATGGACCCTGAGGTATCCAGCAGGTAGGTCACCCCCGTGCGGGGCGCGAGTGCAAGCGGGCGCCCCGGATCGGCCGCAGGGGGTGTGGCGGCGGGCGCTGGGTTGGGGGCGTCCGGAAGAGGAACAACGCCTAAATCGGTGAGCGGGACGGTCTTCGCGCCCTGCCGGGACCCCGCGAACTGGGCGAAATCGGCGGCGGAGCGGGTGGCCTGCTCCGGGGCCTGACTGGCGGACCCGAGCAGCAGCAAGGGCGCGTCCTGACCGCTCACCTGGCCCAGGACCGGGGCATTCTGGCCATTGATGGCGATGGCGGAACCCTGAGCTGCGGCGACGGCGGCACGCGGGTCGGCCGGGACCCATGCGGGTGCCTTGACCCCCTGGTCCTCAAGGGTACGCATGGCTTCTTCGTCGGCGATGGGGGTGATGTGGGCGTTAACGCACTTGTCCTGCACCACCGGGCCCGTGCGGTTGTACTCGTTGGCCATTGTGCGGGCAGAATCGGCGAGTTGTGGCGCGGACCAGACCTCCAGGTCGTAGGAGCCTTCCGGGCAGGAGGTGGCGGCGAGGTCCTGGTCATTGCGGTGGGACACGATCGTCCAGGCGGCAAGGATTGCGCACAACACGAGGAAGGCAAGCAGGGCGAACCATACCCAAGGCGCTACTGCCTGTCGCCGCTTACCGGTGGCGTGCCGTCCCATCGGACCTCCCAAGAAACATGTGTCACACTAGCGGTCACCAGTGTAGTTCAGTGCCGTGCGCCACAGGCGAGGCAGCCAGAAGCGGGGGGGGGGAGCAGTAGCGCGACACCCCGGATAGAGGGCCGGGCCCACTTCCTAGGCCCGCTCGATGCGCGCCAGCAGATCCTTCGCGCTCACCCTCGCTGCCTGCGCCCCGGCCTTGTCGATGAGCTTTTGGGTCTCGGCCTCATTGTCCGGGTAACACAGCGTGACCACCACCCCGCTGGCCCCGGCGCGGGCGGTCCGGCCGGCGCGGTGCACATAGGCCTTGTGCTCGGCCGGCGGGTCCACATGGACGACGAGGTCCACGCCGGAGATGTCGATGCCCCGCGCGGCGATATCCGTGGCCACGAGGACGGTGGCCTCCCCGCTTGTGAAGGAATCCACCGCCCGCGTACGCGAACCCTGTCCCTTGTCCCCGTGCAGCGCGACGGCGGAGATTCCGGCGCGGACTAGTTTCTTGGCCTGCCGGTCCACCGCATGCTTCGTGCGCAGAAACATGATGACCTTCCCGGGTTGCCGGCCGAGCTGCAGCACCATGTCGTTGCGCTCGTCGCGGTCGGCCATCACCCCGAGCAGGTGGGTCATCGTGCCCACGTGTGCGGTCGGTTGCCCCGTGGAGTGGGTGACCGGATCGGTGAGGAAGCGCTTGACCAATACCTGCACGTCCCCGTCGAGCGTGGCGGAGAACAGCAGGTGCTGGGCCTTTGTGGGCACTCGCCTCAGCAGATCGGTCACCTGCGGTAGGAAGCCCATATCGGACATGTGGTCGGCCTCATCCACCGCGGAGATCTCCACCGCCCCGAGGTCCAGCGCGCGTTGTTGGATGAGATCGATGGCCCGTCCCGGGGTGGCCACGAGGATGTCGATGGGGCGATTCAGCAAATCCAGGTGCCGTTTGATTTTGACGCCACCAACAACAGCGCAGACCCGTTGCCCCATCGCCCCAGCCACCGGATCCAGTCGGTCGGCAATCTGCTGGGCCAATTCGCGGGTGGGAGCCAGGACTAAGCCCCGCGGCCGGTGGGCAACGCTAGCTCCCCCGGCAAGCCGCGCGATCATCGGCAGACCAAAGGTGAACGTCTTGCCGGAGCCGGTGGGTCCCCGGCCCAGGATGTCCCGCCCGGCCAGGGCGTCCGGTATGGCCGCGGCCTGAATGGGCAGAGCGCGCGTGATGCCCTGGGCCGCCAGTTCGTGGACGACGGGAACGGGGAGTTTGAGCTCGCCGAAGGTCGGCCCGGTCGGCGTGGGTTTCGTTGTTGCGGGCCGAGCGGCTGGGGAATTGTCGCGCCGAGGGGACGGGGCCTGCCGACGCGCGGAGGGGGCGGAACCCCCCGAGCGCTGCTGCTGCCCCCGGTTCGTCCCGCCGCGGCGGGGGGAGTTGCGCCGACGGGAGGAACCCCCGCGCTGGGAAGGTCCGCCGCTGCCAGGGGTGCCCTTGCCCCGGCCTTGGGGTGCCCGTGCCACTTAAGCCTCAACCTCGGTGCGATCGCCAGACCACAGCGTGTGGAAGGCCCCGGGCCGGTCTACGCGGCCATAGGTGTGGGCGCCGAAGTAATCCCGCTGGCCCTGGATAAGTGCAGCGGGCAACCGCTGGGCCCGCAGGGAGTCGTAGTAGGACAAGCTGGAGGAGAACACCGGGACGGGGTGGCCCTGCTGGGTTGCGGCGACGACGATGCGGCGCCAGGAGTCCATGAGGCCCTCCAGCTCGGAGTTGAAGTAAGGATCTAGCAGCAGAGATTCGAGCTTCGGGTTGGCGTGGTAGGCCTCTGCGATGCGGTTAAGGAACTTGGCGCGGATGATGCAGCCGCCGCGCCAGATGGTGGCCATGTCCTTCGGGTCGAGGTCCCACCCGTATTCGGCACTACCAGCCAGAATCTCGTCGAAGCCCTGGGCATAGGCCACCAGCTTGGAGGCGTAGAGGGCGCGCCGGACATCTTCGACGAAGGCCTCGCGATCCTCTCGGGCCACTGCGGGGGACAGTTGGCCGGAGGGAAGCTGGCCCTGTGCCGCTTGGCGCTGGGAGGTGGCACTCGACAGGGCTCGGGCGAACACGGCCTCGCCAATGCCGGTGACGGGGACTCCCAGATCCAGGGCGGCCTTCACAGTCCACCGGCCGGTGCCTTTCTGCCCCGCAGCGTCAACGATGAGGTCCACAAGGGGAGCATTGGTATCCGCATCCACCTGGGCGAGGACCTCGGCGGTGATTTCCACGAGGTAGCTTTCCAGGTCGCCCTTGTTCCATTCCCGGAATACCGCTGCGATATCCGCCGGGCTCATCCCTGCGCCGTAGCGCAGCAGTTGGTAGGCCTCGCCGATGACCTGCATGTCGGCGTATTCGATGCCGTTGTGCACCATCTTGACGAAGTGTCCCGCCCCGTCGGGGCCGATGTGGGTGCAGCAGGGGGTGCCGTCCACCTTGGCGGAGATGGATTCCAGCAGGGGGCCCAGGGATTCATAGGATTCGGCGGGGCCGCCGGGCATGATCGCGGGCCCGTTGAGGGCACCCTCCTCGCCGCCGGAGATACCCGCGCCCACGAAGTGGAGCCCGCGTGCGCGGATGTCCGTTTCGCGGCGGATCGTATCGGTGTAAAGAGCGTTGCCGCCATCGATAATGATGTCCCCCGGCTCCATGGCATCCGCAAGCTGGTTGATCACCGCATCTGTCCCGGCACCGGCCTGAACCATGATGAGAGCGCGGCGCGGGCGTTCCAGGGAGGCGACAAAGTCCTGGATGGTCTCGGCGGGGACGAAGGAGCCGGTCTGGCCGAAGTCCGCCATGAACTTCTCGGTCTTCGCGGCGGTGCGGTTGTATACGGCGACGGTGTGGCCGTGGTTAGCAAAGTTGCGGGCGATGTTGGAGCCCATGACGGCGAGTCCCACAACCCCGATCTGCGCCGTGGCTTCATTGGTGGTGGCGGAAGGGCTGGGATCGGCAGCAGAGGCTGCGGGGGTCTTAGTCATGGTTTTCCATTCTACAAAAGGGGGGTTTGGCTAGGCTGAGGTCTCAGAAGACCCGCGGGATGGGCCAGAGAGCTGCCAATCGCGCGAGCTTAAGGAGACGAGCAGAAGAAAGGGATCGGTGGGCACCTTCATGTCGACAACATCAGACAACGCCACCGCTGACGATTCCGAGCGGGGCGCAGAGATCGTGCTGCAGTTCCTCGAGCTGGGCCGGACCGCCACCGAGCGGCCGCTATCCGAGGAAGAATTGGGCACCGTCAATGAATTCCTCCGGTTGCACCCGTCCCTGGACCGCAGCCTGGGCGTGACATACCTGGCGGTGGAGCCGCAGCGGATGGTCATCCGCCTGGAGGTGACAGAGGCCCACCAGCAACCATGGGGGGTGACGAATGGCGGCGTTTATGCCTGCCTGGGGGAAACCGCCGCATCAATGGCGAGTTTCGTGGCCGCCGGTGCGCAGACCCCGGTGATGGGGACGAGCAATAAGACGGATTTCCTGCGCCCGACCCGCCCAGGGGACGTCATCGTCTCCACGGCCACGCCGGAGCACGTGGGGCGCACCAGCCATCTGTGGCGCGTGGAGCACCGCGCGGAGGCCACTGGCAAGTTGTGTGCCTTGACCTACCTCAAAACCACGGTCCAGGGGTAGCTCCCACCCGTACAGTCGCGGCGAGCCCCCGGGCGCGGTGGTGCTCTTCAGGTCGCGGCTGGGGGGCCTAGTCAGCGATCGCCCGGGTATCTCGGCCCTCGCCGAAGCGGAGGTTGTCGCGCACCTCGATGGAGCGTACGCCTTCCGAATCCTCCATCGCCTGCAGCTTCTTCAGGGCGTTGCGCGCGTGCAACTGCTGGCGGGTGGCCACGAGCTGCCACCGGCGCCGCGAGAGCACGTTCAGCCCCCAGCTGAACGCCGCGACGAGCCGGTTGCGGAACCCAACAAGGTACAGCAGATGCAGCACGAGCCACATGAGCCAGCCCATGAACCCGGAGACTTCGGCCCTGTTGAGCTTGACCACTCCGGAGAAGCGGGAAACGATGGCCATCGAACCCTTGTCGAAGTAGTCAAAGGGGGCGCGTGCCTCCGGGCTGGCACCGTTTTCCACCTCGTCCCGGATGACCTTGGCGGCGTACTGGCCGCCCTGTATGGCCACCTGGGCCACGCCCGGCAACCCGTCCAGGTTGATCATGTCCCCGACCACGAAGACGTTGCGGTGCTCGCCGACCGTAAGGTCCTTGTTCACCTTCACCCGGCCCGCGCGGTCCACTTCCGCACCAGCCTGTTCCGCGATGTGCTTGCCCAGCGGGGACGCGGCAACGCCGGCAGACCAGATCTTGGCGTAGGAGGGGATGAAGGTCTCCTCCTCGGTCTTCATGTCCTTGTAGGTCACGCCGTTCTTATCCACGTTGGTGACCATGGAGTTGAGCACAACCTCCACGCCCAGCTCCTCGAGCCGCTGAGCGGCGCGGCGACCGAGGCGCTTGCCGAAGGGCATGAGCACCTGGGGTCCGCCGTCGATGAGGATGATGCGCGCGTCGTTGGTGCTGATCTCGCGGAATTCTTCCTTCAGCGTGCGGTGGGCCATTTCGGCAAGCTGGCCGGCGAGCTCCACGCCGGTGGGGCCGGCGCCCACGACAACGAGGTTGAGTAGACGGCGGCGTTCTTCCGGATCGTCGGTGATCTCAGCGCGTTCAAAGGCGCCGGTGACGCGGGCTCGGATCTCCAACGCATCGTCCACGGTCTTCATACCGGGGGCGAACTCCGCAAAGTGCTCATTGCCGAAGTAGGACTGACCCGCCCCGGCTGCGACGATCAGAGAGTCGTAGACCAGCACCTCATCCTTGCCGCCGAGGTCTGCGGTGACGGTCTGCTGGGCGACGTCGATGTTGCGTACTTCGCCCTTGACAACGCGGATGTTCTCCTGGTCCGCGACGATCTGGCGGATGGCGGGGGCGATTTCGCCCTCGGAGAGGATGCCGGTGGCTACCTGGTACAGCAGGGGCTGGAAGAGATGGTGGTTGGTGCGATCCACGATAGTGACCGCAACGTCGGAGCCCTTGAACTTCTTGGCCGCAAACAGGCCGCCGAAGCCGGCGCCGATGATAACTACGTGGTGGCGACCGTTTGCAGGACGGTATGGGGTGGTCATGCGGGGGTGCTCCTTGAAAGTCGTTCGTCGGTACTGCGCGTCGGTGGGCAGCTGGCGCAATGCTGTCCCATGTTAGTTCCCGGTGGGCGGCTCCACATCTTGCAGGGGGGTTAGGCGCCCTATGTAAGCGCGAATTGCCGTGGTCTTGCAGCCTTTTCGGCGCTGCCTGCCGAGTCTTCGGGGCGGCGGCGGGTAGGTTGGGGGCGCTGAATGCAAGCCCGCCTGGCTGGGAGGGGGCGGCGGGCGGCAGTTATGTCCACGCAACGAGTAGTTGGCAGGAGCCGCGATGGCTGATCGTTACATTGACGCTGATCGGTGGCCAGGGTTGTGCGCCCCCGTGCGTTCGCGGTTTCAGACCCGGCGGGCGCGCGAGGTCACCCAGCGCTTGGAGGATTTGCTGGGTTCCCACGGCATCGGCGTGGACCCCGGCCAGGTGCCCTTCTTTGATGTGCGCGATGGCCAGGCGTTAGATCGGGTCACTGCGGCGGGTTGGTTGGGCCTGGCGGAGGGGTATATGGCGGGGGAGTGGGCTGCCGAGCCGCTGCCGGATGTTCTGGCGGCCATTGTGGACCAACCTCTGCAGACCCGGAGGTCCGAGGTCCTTGGGGGGGTGGCCTCTCGGCGGAAGCGCCAGGAATTTGGGACGCCCACGCCCGGAGAACTGCCCGAAGGATTAGTGGAGCTCTATGCCGGGGATACCCGCGCAACGGGGGGAGCGGTTTTCGCCTCCGGTGCTCACACCACAGAGACGCAAGTGGTCCGCGTGGGGGAGGACTCCTATCCAGTGGACGTGACCTGGCACGGCACCCCGGATCCGGTGGAGCGGCGGGACCTCGATGACGCGCAGCGGCGGCGGATTGAGCTGATGCTCGACGATGCCGGGGTCCGCCCGGGCGATCGGGTTCTTGAGTTGCCCAGCAGTGGGGGCATGCTGGCCATTCAGGCGGCCCGGCGGGGTGCTTCCGTGGACGTCATCACGGGCGACGAGGAGCATGCGCAAGCTGTTGTTTCCCGGATAAACGCCGCCGGAGTCGCCGGGGGTGTGCGGGTGGAAGTGATCGACGCAGTGGTGCCTTCGCCGCGTCAGTGGTCTGGGCGCTACGAGGCCATTTTCGCGGTGGAGCGGGTTGAGACCATGGGAGACCAGGGGGTGCGGCGCTACCTGCGGGCCGTGGACAGAATGCTCACGGGCCAGGGGCGGGCGGTAGTGCAGATGCTGGTGCTCACTGAGGATGCGCCTGAGTACGTTAGCGAAACCCTCGACGTGATGCGGGCCTACGTGTGGCCGGGACTGCACTATCCCACTGTGGCGGAGGTGCGGGAGACGGCTGTGAAGTACACCGGGTTGAGGGTGGGGGCGCAGCGCCACCTCGGGGCCCACTACCGGGCCACTGTCCCGTTGTGGCGCGCCAACTTCGCGGCAGCCGGCAGGCAAGCCGCAGCCGCCGGGTTCGACGCAGTATTCCGGCGGCTGTGGGACTATCAGTTGGCCTTCCACGAGGCCTTGGTCCAGCGGGGCTTTGTGGATTGCGTGGAGTTTACGTTTCTGCCGCGGGAGTAGACCCCGGGACTAGACCTCGTGCATGTCGACGTGTCGCGTTTCCGGCATGCAGACGATGGCCACGAGGCTGATGAGCGTGACAACGGCGAGGTAGGCGCCCACGCTGCCCACGCCCACCGTGGACACAAGGGCGGTGGCGATGAAGGGGGCCACCGCCGCGCCGAGGATGGAGGCGAGGTTGTAGGAGATGCCCGAGCCGGTGTAGCGCACGTTGGTGGGGAACATCTCCGGAAGGACTGCGGACATGGGGCCGAACATGAGCCCCATGATGAACATCCCGATCGCCAGCCAGATGCCCACTCCCAGCTGGGTGGCCACGTCCTGGTTCAGTGCGAAACCGAAGGACAGGGAGTACAGCAGCATCAACGCGGAGATGATGATGAGGTAGCGCTTGCGCCCGATGCGGTCGGCGAGGCGACCGGAGATGGGCACACCAATAGCGAAGAATACGACCGTGATCAACTGGATCTGCAGGAAGTCCACATAGGGGATGCCCAGCCCGCGCGTTTTTCCGGGATTGGCCAGTGCATAGGACAGGATCCACGTGGTGACTAGGTAGAACAGCGTGTAGCAGGAGATCATCACGAAGGTGCCCAGCACTAGCGGGCGCCAGGCGTTCGCAACCACCTTGAACAGCGGTACTTCTACCTTTTTGCCTTGGTCTACGGCGCGCTGGAAGACGGGCGTCTCCTCCAATTTGAAGCGCGCATACAAGCCGACCGCCACCATGATGGCGGAGAGCAAGAAGGGAATCCGCCAGCCCCATTCCATGAAAGAACCGGTGGTCTGACCGTTCTTGTGCCCCAGGGCCAGCACGAGGATAAGGAAGAGCCCGTTGGCGAGGATGAACCCGAAGGGGGCGCCCAACTGGGGCCACATGGCGGCCCGGGCGCGCTTGCCCGGCGCGGCGTTCTCGGTCGCAAGCAGCGCGGCCCCGGACCACTCCCCGCCGAGGCCGAGCCCCTGCGCGAAGCGCATGAGTGCCAGCAGAGCGGGGGCGATAATGCCCACGGCCCCGTAGGTGGGTAGCAGGCCGATGAGGAAGGTCGCGATACCCATGGTCAGAAGGGAGGCGACGAGGGTCACCTTGCGGCCCAACCGGTCCCCGTAGTGGCCGAAGAGAATGGAACCCAAGGGGCGGGCGATGAAGGCCAGCCCGAAGGTGGCGAAGGAGGCCAGGAGGTTAACGGTGGGGTCCTCGTTCTTCGGGAAGAACAGGAACGGGAACACAGTCACCGCAGCGGCGGCGTAGGCGTAGAAATCGAAGAATTCGATGGTCGTTCCGACGGTGGATGCCCAGATGACGCGGCGTCGGGTTTGCTTGTCATCGAGGGGCACGGCCGCGGGGGCATTAGCGGGGAGGTCAAGGGTCATAGCCGTAGAAACAACGTCCTCTCGGGCAGTCAATCCAGCCGGGATTGTCTCACAATGTGAAATGAGCGTCCCAACAGTTAGCACAATCGCGTCAACCATAGGCGAGTGCCCGCTCTGATGACAATCAGTGTCCGCCCATCGACGAGGGGTGGGGGTGTTGAGGAGTCCCGCAGCGATTGCGCGGGGCAGACGGGGGAATTTTCGGAAACGGTACCCACGTGCCACTCAGGTGGGCTTGGGTGGGTGCCACAGCCGCCGACGACAGCGCGACGCCGCCGACCACTGCCAAAGGAGGGCACCCCAGCTCATGAGCCCGCACTCCCCAGCCAGCCTCGGTAATCCAGCCAGCCGCGTTAACCCCACCAGCCCACACAGCTCCGCGGGCACGACAGGTCCGGGCGGTTTCCACCCGGACGTCATTGTGATCGGGCGGGCCTGGCGGGACTGATGCAATAGCGCCAACTTCGACACCGGCCCCGGGAGTACGTTCGCTTCGCCGCCCACGATAAGCGCCGGTACCTGCGCAACCTCGGGCTGCGGGTTTTGCCCACTGTCGGGTGGGCAGAGCGCGGCAGTGGGCAGGCCTCCGGCCACGGTAATTCCGTGTCAAGGTTCCACCTGACCTGGGGGACGGGCCCGGAGGTGGTCCGCGTCTTCGCCGAACCCCTGGCCACCGCTGAACAGGCGGGTACGGTCCGTTACGCCTTCCGCCACCGGGTGGACGAGGTGATCACGGAGGTACACGACGGTCAGGCGAGGGTGGTGGGCGTGTGCGGAGCGCGTCTGGAGGAGTGCGGCAGCGCCCGGGGCCAGCGCAGCTCCCGCCGTCAAGTGGGGCAGTTCGAGTACCGCGCCGCGGCGACAGTGGTGGACAGCGGGGGCGTGGGTGGGAATCTGGACCTGGTTCGCCGGTTTTGGCCTACGCAGCGATGGGGCCAGCCCCCGCAAGACATGGTGTGCGGGGTGCCGGCCCACGTGGATGGGCGGATGTTGGAGATCGCGGAGTGTTCGGGGGCGAGCCTCCTCAACACCGATCGGATGTGGCACTACCCGGAGGGCATGCTCAATTGAGATTCCATCTGGCCCATGCATGGGATTCGGATTCTTCCCGGTCCCTCGTCTTTTTGGGTGGACGCCACCGGCCAGCGCCTGCCGAGCCACATCATTCCCGGGGGAGACAACCTGTGGCGGGTTTGGCCCATGTGGGACGCAGCGGCCATGGCTACAGTTGGTTCATTTCGAACCAAACCATCGCGGATCAGGAGTTCATGTTCTCCGGTTCGGAGCAAAATCCGGACCTCACTGACAAGAGTTTGCGCGAACTGGCCGGAAAACTCGGCAAGCAAACCCACGTTTCCGTGCGCAATTTCATGGATCACGGCGCCGACTGGGTGATCGCCCACGATTTAGGCGCTTCGGTGGAGGGGATGAATGACCTCGTCCGGCGGGATGGGGCGAGCCATTCGGCCGATGATCCCGGGGGGGCTCAGGGGTGCTTATCGACGCCGCTAACCTCCGACGCCAGATGGAGGACCGAGATAGCCAAATAGACAATCGGTTCGCCAAGGATTACCAGGTCAACTACATCCGCATGGCGCGCGGATTTCTGGGGGATAGGATCGTGCGCTGCGCCCCGCCCCACAAATTGCTGGACCCGGCCCACGGGCCTCTCATACACGGGCCTCCCATAGCGGTGCGTATCCGCATCCTCACCCGCAAAACGTTGGGGGGCTTGCAGACGGATCTTGCCGGCCGGTGCCTCACGGCAGAGGGTCGAGTGCTCCCCGGGTTGTACGCCGCCGGGGAGGTTAGCGGTTTCGGCGGTGGCGGTATGCACGGACACAACGCCCTAGAAGGTACCTTCCTTGGGGGGCGCATTCATTCCGGCAAGCGGGTCGGGGAGGTCCTCGGGTTGCATGTGGGCAAGGGTTCCGTGTTGTGATTCTGCACTGCTTCCGTAACCTATAAACAGCGAGCCGCCGTTAGCCAGAGCTTCCGGACGCTGTAGAGAATCGTTTCGCCCGGTGGAGCATTTCGTCCGGCGGCGCTTGATTCCCCCTGACCGCTGCCGACCCCTGGAAAGAGACGGCTTTTAGCCATCATGTCCTTTAGCAGAACGCTTAAGATATCCCTGTCCTTCGTGGGCTTGCTCGTGGGAGCGGGTTTCGCCACTGGCCAGGAGGTGGTGCAATACTTCATCTCCTTTGGCATGTGGGGCATAGTCGGCGCGGTCGTGGCCGGTGTGGTGATGACGCTCACCGGCGCAGTGATTTTGCAGCTAGGTAGCTACTTTCTGGCGGATGAACACAACATGGTGTTCCGCAATGTCTCCCACCCCGTCGTCTCGCGCATTCTCGATATCTCCGTGAGCATCACCCTGTTCGCTATCGGGTTTGTCATGTTCGCCGGCGCCGGGGCTAACTTGCACCAGCAGTACGGGCTCCCCACGTGGATCGGGGCGGGCATCATGCTGGGGCTCGTCATGGTCACGGGGCTTATGAACGTGGACAAGGTTTCCCGGGTCATCAGCTCGGTAACGCCGCTGATCATCCTTGCCGTGATCTTCGCTTTTGCGTACACCATGTTCCACCTGCCGGAGAATTTCTCGCAGCTCTCCGACCTCGCCGCTGGCCAGCAATCCCCGGTAAGCCCCTGGCTGCTGTCTGCCTTCAACTACAACGGGCTGGCTCTCATGCTCGGTGTCTCCATGTGCCTTGTCATCGGGGGAAACCACGCCAACCCCAAGGAGGCCCTCCTCGGGGGCCTCAGCGGCGGGATCCTTTACACCGTCATGCTCATCATGGCGGCCGTGACTTTGCTGTTGAATTTCGATACGGTGCAGGATTCCAAGGTGCCGATGCTGCAACTGTTCGCCAGCATCCACCCAATCCTGGGCCACGTCATGGTGTGGATCATCTTCCTCATGATCTACAACACCGCCATTGGCATGTTCTACGCCCTGGGCCAGCGGCTCGCGGTGAACAAGCGCAATCGCTACGTGCCCATCTTCCTCATCACGTGCCTCCTGGGGTACGCGGTGAGCTTCCTGGGCTTCGAGAAGCTCATGGAGGTTGTCTACCCGATCCTCGGTTACCTCGGCCTGTTCCTCGTCGCCGTGCTGGTCATCTGGTGGGTGCGCTCCCGCGGCGAGATCAAGGAGGAGACCTCGCGGCGCCAACGCCTGTTCCATCTGGAGTACAAGCGCCAGAACCCCCAGGAGGAGTTTGGCGCTGAGGAGAAGCGCGAGGTGGACAAGATCGCCGAGGAGTCCAACGTGGACAACGAAGAGCTCACCGATGCGGTCAGCTCCGAGGTGGACCCGAAGGCCTAGTCGGCTACGTACTCCACGCGTACTCCCGTGCTGGGGCGGGTGAGCATGGTCGTCCACGTGAAGGTCGTGTCCTCTGCGTCAGGCGAAATCCGGATGCGCGGGTCAGAAAGTAAGGCCTCCGGAATGTCGTGGAGCTGGCCACCGGCGTTGTCCACTGCGGCGTGGATGTGCTGGGCCCACTGCGGGTGCTCCACGAGGGCCGCGGCAGCGAATGCCGCGAAGCGAGCCACGGCCACGGTGGGGCGGGTCAGGTTCTGCAGTTCGATACCCGCGGTCTTGGCATCGACGACGTGCTCGTGCTCGTCGCGAAGATCCGCCATGTTCTGGACCACGGAGTCCTGGTCCACGTTGAACGAGCCAGTGCGCACCCCTTCGATGAGCGCGGTTGCCCAGCGGTCCAGGCTGAACCGGTCCCACCATGCGGAGGGGTTGGTGGAGGGCTGCCCGAAGGCGTCCAGCAGGTGGCTCATCTGGCGGGCACGGCGGTCCATATCCGCAGCGCTGATGGGGAGACCTGCCCATCAAAAGGCCGCTCGACCGAACGCTAGGGAGGTGGTGTCGTACACATTGGTGGGCATGGCGGGATTGGCAACGGACCAGGCGCGGACCATCGTGAGCACCTCCTCGGCGACGATGCCCTTGAACGCGGCGACGTGGGAGTCCTCGTAGGCCATGTCCGCCATCTGGGCCTTGCGGGTGCGGGAGGCGAAGAGGTACCCATCCTTAAGGAGGTTCGCCGCGCGCTCGAGGGAAAGGCGCGGTGTGGGGTGGGTGGGGGTGTGAACATGGGGGAGAGTCTCGATCCGATAGGTGGTGGGTATCTGCGGTGAATTTTGCCTACAGGGTGGCGTTCTATAGGCCCCCCACACATAGGGGATGCAGTGTGGTTCAGGTCATAGGAGATGGTGCCCGCTTGAAAAGCCCAATATTTGCCAGGTGGAAAGTATTGGAAAACAAAGTAGGGTCCGGTTGCTTTCTCTGCTTCAGGGGAAATACCCCCGGAAAGGGGTGGTTCAAGAAAAAGTTTGCTGAACCTGTAACACCGATGAATTCGCAGTTCAGTAGGCATTTTCAGGGGGCATGGGTCGGGTCTGGGCAGAAACTGACCGCCTCTACCTGTTGCCGGCCCACATGGGCCTCCATAAGCTTTCCCTTCGGACGGCAGCGCTAGAACACGTGATTGCCTGACTGCACATATCCTGCGTCTAAAAGGCGCCTGTTGAGAGGAAATTCCAACAATGATCGACGCTCTTGTGAACCTGGGTGGATCCATCGTGGACATCGTGAAGTCTGCAATTGAGGGCGACTGGGGTGCGCTGGCCAAGGCCATCCTCGGCACCGTGGGCAACACCGTGGAGCTCGGCTCCTCCGCCATCGATGGCTCCTCCGCTGGTGGCGACGCTGCCGCAGCGGCTGGCGAGTAAGCCATCCGCGTAGTCATCTGAAACCCGCTGTCAGGACTCTGACAGCGGGTTTTTGCTATGCCCCCGGAGAGGGCGACCGCTGACGGTCGCCTAGGACCCTTCCCCCAGGGCGACGTAAGGGTCAGCCAGTCGCTACTTCTGCCAACCGATGTCCTCGATCGGAACGACGGTGAAGCCGGCCGCCCCGGAGTTAGCTAGAGCGGGCTTCGTGGCCATGATGGTGGGGCCGTTGAAGGTGGGCATGAGCCCGTAGGCGCGCAGCGCTTCGCGCTCGGCTTCGTTGGCCTTCTTGATCTGCTCTTCCGGGTTGCCGATCTTGCTGATCTCCGCGGCCTTGCGGTCCATCTCCGCCGTGTCCGTACCGGAGAGGTTCAGCCCGCCATTTGTGCCGTAGAGCTGGGCAAAGTAGGCGACGCCGAAGGGATCGCCCAGATTGAAGCCCATGGGGAAGATGTCGAAATCCCGCTGCTTCGTGATCTTGGAGAAGTCGCTGGTGGGCCGCTGGTCGATCTGCATGTCCACCCCGATATCCCGCATCATCTTCTGTGTGGCGGAGGCTTCTGCCTTGAGCTGGGGATCGTCGCCCTGTAGCACGTAGCGGGGGGCTAGCTTTTGGCCGTCCTTCTCCCGGATGCCGTCCGGGCCCGGCTTCCAGCCTGCCTTATCCAGGGTCTCTTTCGCCTTGCCCTGGTCGTAGGACATGACGGCCCCGAAGTTGTCCTCGTAGCCCTTCTGGTTTTGGAGCAGCAGGAAGGACCCGGGCAGTTTCTCCGAGTAATCCAGCCCGTTGAAGCGGATCTTGGCAAGTTGCGAGCGGTCGATCCCCTGCATGATGCCCTCCCGGACAGCGGGATCCTTGAGCAGGGGGGACTTGGCGTTGAGCGTGATGAGGAAGTTGGAGGGGCGCAGGGCCGTGCGGATGTCCGCCTTATCCTCGCCCATGCCCCGGGCGGTTGCCAGGCGGTCCTTCGTGGCCACGCCGACCGCGTCAATCTCGCCGGCCTGGAAGGCGTTCATGCTGGCTTGATCCTCTAGCTGGCGGTAGGTCACCTTGTCCAGCTTGGCTTGGTCTCCCCACCACTTCTCGTTGCGCACAAAAGTGGCCCGGCCGCCATTGAAGTCCACGTTCTCCACCTTGAAGGGGCCCGCGCCCCACCCTGGGTGCACCTGCTTGAGGTAGGCGTTGTTGAAGGTCTCGGCATCCTTGACCTGCGGCGGCACGAGGGTGTCGAACAGGCTCTTCCACCAGGGGAATTCCTGCTTGTAGGTGACCACGGCCTGCTTGTCGTTGGCACCCGGCTTCACCGACTCGATGAGGATGTACCCGTCGGTGGAGGAGACCTTGTAGTCCGGGTTGGACCCGTTGTTGGCCTTCCAGGTGTTTTCGAAGGCGCGCCAATCGATCGGGGTTCCGTCGTTGTACTGGGCTTTGTCGTTGATGGTGTAGGTTACGACAGTCTTGCCATCCTTGTCCTCCGACTTAACGTCCGTGAGGTAGTCCGGATTCGGCTTGTAGTCCTCATTCTCGAACAGGCTCATCTGGGGGTTGTACATCCGCCACAGTTGCCGGGTGTACAGGTTGCCGTCGGCGTGGAAGATGTTCTGCTGCTCCGCGATCTCCTCGAGGGCGAGGTTCAGGTCGCCCCCGTCCTTGATCTCATCCCGGGACTTGGGGTTGATGTCGGAGGCCGCCACCGACTTGGCGTCGATGGCATCGCCCTTGCCGGAGTCGCCGCCGCAGGCAGTGAGGCTGAGAAGTGCAGCGGCCGTGAGGGCCACGGCGCTGCGGGAGCGCCAGCGGCGGGCGTGCGGGGAAGTGGATGGGATCTTCATGGGAATGTACCTCCTGAAAGAGGGGGGGGAGAGGAAGGATGAGGTGGGGAAACGGGGAAAGAGGGAGGGAGAACGAGTGGGGCAGCGACTCGCCAGGACGAATGCCGCCGCCGACCACCCCTGAGGTCGGCGGTGCCCGTCCCTCGGTCGCGGGCGAGATCACGCGTCCTCCTGCACGGTGAGCCCGCGCCGTTGGCGCTCGATGGTGGGATCCGGGATGGGGATGGCTTCCAGGAGCTTCTTGGTATAGGGGTGCTGCGGGTTGTCGAAGATGTCGGACACGGTTCCCTGCTCCACGAAATCCCCGTGGTACATCACGGCTACCCGGTCGGAGAGGTGCCGGATGACAGCGAGGTCGTGTGCGACAAAGAGGTAGGACAAGCCCAGGCGGCGCTTGAGGTCCTTGAGAAGGTTCAGCACACCCGCCTGAATGGAGACGTCCAGGGCGGAGACCGGCTCATCCAGCACGATGAGTTTCGGATTGGTCGCCAGGGCCCGGGCTAGCCCAATGCGCTGGCGTTGCCCCCCGGAGAACTGCCCGGGGAAGCGGTCCACGTGGTCCGCGTTGAGGCCGACGAGGTCCATGAGCTCGCGAACGCGGTCGTCCACGTTGCCGTCATAGCCCAGGGAGTGCAGGGGCTCGGCGATGATTTCGCGAATCGTTAGCCGGGGGTCCAGGGAGCTCATGGGATCTTGAAACACGATCTGAATGTCCCGGCGGGCGTGCAGTCGCTGGCGGGCGGTCATGCCCGCGGTGTCTCGGCCGGCGAGGACGATCTTGGCCTCACCGGTGGGTTGCAGGTCCATGACCTCCAGCAGGGTGGTGGTTTTCCCGGAACCGGATTCCCCGACGATGGCCATGCATTCCCCGGCGTGGATATCGAAGGACACGTCCTTCACGGCCTCCACCACACCCACTTTGCGCTTGAGTAGGGCGCCCTTGAGCAGCGGGAATTCCTTCGATAGGTGGCTTACTTCCAGGATCTGTTCCCGCTCGGACCGGGGTACATCTGCGTACATATCCGGGCTCAGCTCGGGCACCGGGAACAATTCCTTGCCGTCGATGTGGCCACCGTTGATCTGACCGGAACGGATGCACGCGGCGCTGTGTTCGCCGTCTGCAATCTTCACCAGCTTGGGTTCGGAGTTGTGGCATTCCTCCACCGCGATGGGGCAGCGTGGGGCAAAAGCGCAGGCGTCGGGGAGGTCCATGAGGGCCGGCGGGGAACCGACGATGGGGGTTAGGGCCCTCGCCGCGGGCCGGTCGACTCGGGGCGTGGATCCCAGCAAACCCACGGTGTAGGGCATGCGTGGGTTCTGAAAGAGCTCGTGGACCTCCGCGTTCTCCACGGGGCGCCCGGCGTACATAACCATGACGTCGTCCGCAGTTCCGGCAATCACCCCCATGTCGTGGGTGATCATGATGGTCGCCGCGGCCGTTTCGCGCTGCGCGAGGCGGATGACGTCCAAAACCTGTGCCTGGACCGTGACATCCAGCGCGGTGGTGGGTTCGTCCGCAATGAGGACGCGGGGATTATTGGCAATCGCGATGGCAATGACGGCGCGCTGGCGCATGCCCCCGGAAAACTCGTGGGGAAAGGACTTCACGCGCTTGTCCGGTTGGGGGATTCCGACGAGGTCCAGCAGCTCCACGGCTTGTTTCCAGGCGGCGGCCTTGGTGACGTTCTGGTGGCAGCGGATGGCCTCCACGAGCTGATCGCCGATGGAGAACACCGGGGTAAGGGCGCTCAAGGGGTCCTGGAAAATCATCCCGATGCCGTTGCCGCGGATGGCGGACATTTGGGCGTCGCTTTTTCCGATGAGCTCTTCTTCGCCGAAACGGACGGATCCCGTGACCTTCGCGTATTGGGGCAGCAGCCCCATGATGGCCATGG
Organism: Corynebacterium heidelbergense; assembly: GCF_028609845.1. Classification (NCBI taxonomy): domain Bacteria; kingdom Bacillati; phylum Actinomycetota; class Actinomycetes; order Mycobacteriales; family Corynebacteriaceae; genus Corynebacterium; species Corynebacterium heidelbergense. The sequence continues at coordinate 1,071,703 of NZ_CP063191.1, forward strand.
ACGTCACCGATTTTCCGGATCCCGATTCACCGACGATTCCCAGGGTGCGGCCGGGGTAGAGATCGAAATCGACGCCCCTGACCGCGCGCACGGTGCCGGCTTCCGAAGGAAAGGAAACGTTGAGATCGCGAACAGAGAGGACTGGGGTGTTCTTCGAAACAGACATCAGGCGCGGCCTCCTGCAGAGGAGTTCGGGTCGAGGGCGTCGCGGACACCGTCAGAGATAAAGGCGATAGAGATCGTGAGCAGCGTGAGGGTTAACGCGGGGAACCAGAACTGCCACGGGGCCGCCTTTGTGGATCCCGCACCAACGGCCAGGAGGGTGCCCAGGCTCACGTCGGGCAGCTTCACACCGAGCCCAAGGAAGGATAGGGCTGTCTCGTTAGTGATGGTGGCGACAATGCCAAGGGTGAACTGAATGATGAGGAGGGAGCCGATATTGGGGATGATGTGCCGAATAATGGTGCGGAATTTGCTGACACCCATGTATCGAGCTGCGCGAACGTAGTCGTTTTCCCGCACGGACATGGACATGGACCAGATGACGCGGGCTGTCATCATCCAGCCGAAGAGGATGAGCACCAAAGTCAGCATCCGCCAGTCCCCACCCGAGTCGGCCACAATGAGCGCGATGAGTAGGAAGGAGGGGATGGCTAGGAGGAAGTGGATGAGCCCGAGGATGACGCTTTCCACGCGTCCCCCGTAGAGGGCTGCCCCGGCACCGAGCAGGGCCGAGATGATGGTGGTGCCGATGGCTACGGTAACGGCGATCATGAGGGACCGGCCGAGCCCGTGGGTGGTCTGGGCGAACAGATCGTTGCCGCCGTCGGTCGTGCCAAACCAGTGCTCTGGGGAGGGCGGCGCGGACAGGCTGAGGAAGTCTGGTTCGTCATAACCCCACTGGGACAGGGCGGGGCCGATGATGGCGAGGAGAACGAGAACCGCGAAGAGGACGCTGCCGAGCAGGGCGAGCTTGTTGCGCCGGAATCGGCGGGCGTACAGGGCGAATTTGGAGCGGCTGCGTTTCGGGGTGGTGCCAAGGGCCTTGCCGGTCTCTATGGCGGTTTCCGGAGCAGAGGTGCCCTGGACGGCGGCGTCCAGGCGGGTGGCGTCCGAAAGATTCTGTGGGATGCTCATGCTAATTCACCCGCACTCGGGGATCGAGGATGACGATGAGGATGTCGGCGAGGATCGCAGACAGGCCGGTCATGAGAGCACCGAAGGCGCCCACGGCCACGGCGCCGTGCACATCGTTTTTGGAAATCGTTTGGACGAAATATTGCCCCATACCGTTCCACCCGAAAATCTGTTCCGTCATCACGGCGCCGGTGAAAATTCCCGGAATGGAGAAGGCGACGCTGGTGGCGATGGGGATCACGGAGGTGCGCAGGGCGTGTTTGCGGATGGCCTGGGGGCGGGTAAGGCCCTTTGCCCTGGCGGTACGCACGTAGTCTGCGCCGAGGTTGTCCAGCAGCAGGCTGCGTTGGGTCATGTGATAACCCGCGTAGGAGATCACCACGAGGGCAATGGTGGGCAACAGCAGGTGCTGCAGAAGGTCGACGAGATGGGGAAAGAACCCGTGCACATCAGGGTTGGCGGATCCGGTGACGTAAAAGATGCGCTTGCCGGTGGTGTCGTTGATCATGCGCCCGAAGAAAACCACCGCAATGGAAACGACAACGACGTGGAGGTTGAGCGCGACGATGGATATGCCCTGAAAGACTCGGTCACCCAGCTGATATTGGCGGGAGGCCGTGTACACGCCAATAGCGACGCCAAGAACGATGGAGATGATGGTTGCCAGGAGTAACAGCTCTGCGGAAACCCAGATGCGGTAGGACACCTGACTGTTGACGCTGTCGCCAACGGGGGAGGTTCCCCAATCCCAGTGCAGGAGAATGCCGGTGAACCAGTGCCACCAGCGCTCCCATAGCGGGGTGGAAGTACTGAGGTTGAGCGGGGTAAGAATCCGGTCGATTTGTTCTTCCGACAGCGGTGGACGCCGTCCGAGGTAGTTCGAGCTGGGATCGAGGAAGGTCGAGGCTATCAGGTAGGTGAGATTGGTAGCCAGGAAAATAACGATCAGCCACGAAAGTGACTTCCGGAGGACGTATCTGAGCATGCGTTGGCGAGAACTTTCAACTGGCCCGACGCGAAAGGTCCGGAGGGCTTTCCGGGGAATCATTCGCGGCAGTCCACTGTGGTGTGCGGTCCGAAACGAATGCGTCTGCGCCGAGCATGTGGGCAGCGTTGGTTAGCTCAGTCTATAACCTGGCAAAAGCCTGGAGTATCAATCGAATGAAAGATTTGTTTCCGCTGTGTTGCGTGAATGTGGATTGGCCGACTGTGCCGGGTTTGGAGAAGGTGAGAATGGGTCGCCGGTAGGAATCGCGCGGGCCGAGTCGCGGTGGTTTTTCTCACGGCGGGGGTATGGCGTGGGGGTGAAGGATGGGGGTTCGGGCAATGGGTGCGGGGAGGGGATGAGGCGAGCAGGCTGGCAAGGTGGCCCCGAAGTGGGCGGGCCCCGTACCGGGGAAGAGTCCCGTAACGCCAAAGTGTCATAATGTATATTATCGGCGTTTTGCCGATAGGGATCCGTGGCCTGGTAACGGCCTTAGCCTAGCTCCAGGGCCTGCCGCAGTGCCTGGAACGCCTGTGGATTCACGGCATACATAATGTTGCGCCCCGAGCGCTCTCGGCGCAGGAGCCCGGCCTCCGCCAACACCTTGAGGTGATGACTCACCGTTGGCTGAGCAACGCCTAGTATCCCCACCGCGTCACACGCGCGCACCGGGCGGCAGCCCTCTGCGGCGATAAAGGAGACCAACCGCAGCCTCGTGGGATCTGACAGCGTGTGAAACAACCCCGCAAGCTGCTTGGCCTCTGCAGGCTCGAAGGGCCCCTTGGCTAACTCACAGCAACGCACGTCGCCCGAGTATGCACTGCCCGGGCTCGCGGCGGCTGTCTTAGAGTCAGTCAAGTTGGCCGTGCGCTGTATGATGGCGCCCCTTTCGCGTTGGGGGTAAGAACCCGTTTCCTCGGCCGCAGCAGTTGCTCGAATCGGCCGAGGATTGATTCCCATCAATATAAGGCGTACCTTCGGTGTCAAGCAATATATAGATCAAGGGCTATATCGATAGGTTAGTATGCACACGTCCTCTGCCACTCCGCCGACCCCAGCGCCCACACCAGCGCGCACCCTGTCCTTCCTGGACCGCTGGCTGCCCCTGTGGATCATCGCGGCCATGGCCCTCGGCCTCGCCCTGGGCCGCCTGACCCCCGCCGTTCCCCGTGCCCTGCTCTCCCTGGAATACGCGGGTATCTCCCTGCCCATCGCCGTGGGACTGCTCGTCATGATGTACCCGCCCCTGGCCAAGGTCCGTTATGACAAAACGCGGGCAATCCTCGCAGACAAATCCCTCATGGTCCTCTCCGTCCTCCTTAACTGGGTCTTGGGGCCGCTGCTCATGTTCACCCTGGCTTGGCTGTTCCTGCCCGGCCAGCCGGAGCTGCGCACCGGGTTGATCATCGTCGGACTGGCCCGGTGTATCGCCATGGTGCTCATCTGGAACGACCTGGCCTGCGGTGATCACGAGGCCGCCGCGGTCCTCGTCGCCGTGAATTCGGTGTTCCAAATCCTGGTCTTCGGTCTGCTTGGATGGTTCTACCTGCAGATTTTCCCGGCTTGGCTGGGTCTGGAGACCACATCTGCCACCTTCTCTTTCTGGGCCATCGTCGCGTCCGTCCTCGTCTTCCTCGGGGTGCCTTTGGTCGCGGGAGCGGCGTCCCGAATAATCGGCGAGCGCCGACGGGGACGGCAATGGTACGAGCAAACCTTCCTGCCCCGCATCTCCCCCCTCGCTCTCATCGGCCTGCTGTTCACCATCGTGCTGCTGTTCAGCATCCAGGGCGATCGGATCCTCGACCAGCCGCTCACCGTGGCCACGGTGGCCTTGCCCCTCGTCGCCTACTTCGGCCTCATGTTCGCCCTCGCGCTGCTGGCGGCAAAGATGGCCCACATGAGCTATGCAACGGCCACGACCGTCGCGTTCACGGCCGCCGGCAACAACTTCGAGCTGGCCATTGCCGTCGCAGTCGGTACCTTCGGGGCCACCTCCGCCCAAGCGCTGGCCGGCACCATTGGGCCGCTCATCGAGGTGCCCGTCCTCGTCGCACTCGTTTTCCTCATGCGCTGGCTCGGCCCCCGGATGTTCCCGTCCGCCCCGGCAGCCCCAGCAGCAACCCGCCCGCTCCTCGTGTTCATCTGCGTGCGCAACGCCGGAAAATCGCAGATGGCCGCCGCGCTGGCCAAGAAGATAGCGGGCGATCGCGCCGATATTTACTCCGCCGGAACCCACCCGCGCGGCACTCTCAATTCGGAATCCGTCGCCGCTGTCGCCGAGGTGGGCGCCACCATGGACGGGGCCCCGAAGCCCATAGACCCCGCACTGCTGCGAAGGGCCACGCGCATCATCGTCATCGGGCGAAAAGCCCAGTCACCTGACCTGGACTCCGACAACCCCGAGCCGACGCCACCCGTTGAACGGTGGGACACCATCGAGCCCAGCGAGCAGGGAATCGAGGGCATAGAACGCATGCGCCTCATCCGGGACGACATCGACCGGCGGGTCCGCGCCCTCCTGGAAAGCCTCGGCATTCCCACCGCCCCCACCACCTAAAGGTCGCTGCTGCCCGGCTCGCTCTCCCCCGCCTTCGCATCGCGGCGCTCCACGCGCTGGCGCACCCGGTGTAGGTGTTCCTGGTACTCGGGGGCAGCCACGCTGAGCAGGTCGTCCACCATCGTTTTCATCCGTCGCGGGACTTGAATGGTGCCCGCACCCCACCAGGAGATCTCGTCGGTCGCCAACTCGAGGACCTGGTGGACCGTCTGCGGTCGAAAGACCAAGCGTACGTGCCCGCGTGCATCGCTGACCTGCCCCTGCGGGGTTCGGCGCTGGACCAGGGGGCGCAGCAGCCCGTGGAGCGCGTCCAGGCATTGCACCGCCGTTGTGGGATCGTTAATACCCGGGGATAGCGCCCGCTCCGCGATGTCCACGATCTGGCGCACCCCAAACATCACGTCCTGGCGCATCGACCGCTCCTGTGCGCACGTCAGGCAGCCCAGCATGTCCTCGGCCGCCTGGCGCAGCGGCGTTTCCTGGCTCCCGGCCGGTACTGCCGTTCCCGGGGCGGAGGGCCCCGGCACCCGTTCATCCGGTATGCCGTAGATGGCCAACACCGCCCTGCCCCTCGGCACATAGGCCCCGACCTGCGGCAAGAGGTTGACGGTGAGATTGTTTTCGGACGCCACCTCTACCAAGCGCCGGTAGTCCACATCCGTGAGGCGGCCCCCGCGTTTGCGCCAGCGAACCTCCCACGGCTCATCCCCGGGTGGTGGGGTCCACTGCCCCGCTTCTCCCCCATCCTCCTCGGGCTGCAAACCCGCGGGGATCATCCGTTCCCCGGTGGCGACCGTCTTCGCGCGGATCTCTTCTACGACGTTCGCGATGCGGATGGAGGAGATGATGTGGTCGATGAAGGCTAGGAAGAACCCCACGCTGGCAATGACCAGCAGGAAGCAAAAAGTGGTGGCGACCTGGGGGACGAAGGCGGATTCCGCGGTGGCCTGATCCCGGATGGAGCGCAGCACCGTGAGGGAGTACATGAAGGTACCGGTGAACACCCCCAGGGTGGCCTGCGTGATTCTGCTCCCGAGGAAGCCGCCGAGGACCCGCTGGGAGAACTGGCTACTCGCCAACTGCACAAGCACCATCGTGATGGAGAAGACCAATCCCGTCACGGAGATCATCGCGGAGGTAATGGTGGACAACACCGTGCGGGCTCCGTCGGGGCCGCCGTGGAAGACAACGGGCACCCAGTCCGAGGCCAGGGAGTCCACCTGCGGCAACACGATGCCGAGTAGGACGGACACCGCCACGCAGGCCATGGGCAGCATCCAGAAGGGATCCCACAGCCGGATGTACCAGGCCCTCGGCCGGGCGGTGGGCACCCACGACATGGCCCCGTGGGCCGGTGAATGGCTCATGGGCCCCAAGTGTGGCACACCCGGCCTGGCGCTAGCCCAGTTTGGCGAAGGAGGTCTTGCGGTCCAGCAGCTCCGGCAGGGCGCGGCGTAGGCCCGCAGCGGTTCCCGAGCCCGGGTGATTCATGTGGGCGATGCAGATGTCTCCGGCATCGGCGCCCAGCAGGGCGCGCCGGACGTCCGCGGCGCTGGCCGTGGCTCCGCTATCGACGTTCGTCCCGAAACCCGCCACGCGGTGGCCCAGCGCCCGGCAGATGCTTACAGCCACATCGTCGTAATGGGCGGTCCCGGAGCGGAACCAGGAGATGTTGTGGTTGAAGGCCTCCCGGAGACTGCGTTCGTTGCCGCGGATCTCCTCTACGGCCGCGTCGAAGTTTGCGATGCCCTCGATGCCGTAGGCGGACCGGCCGTTAACGCTGAGGGGGCGGTGGGAGGTGCCATGGTTTTCCACCTGGAACAGCGGATCGGCGATGAGCTTGCGGGTGAACTCCGGGTTAGCTGTCACCCAGCGGCTGTTGAGAAACAGCGTGGCTGGTACTGCGTGCTCGCGCAGGACATCGATGAGTTCCGCGTCGTAATCGCTGCCGGAGGGCCCGCCGCAGGCATCACGGGTAAGGTACAGGGTTGCGGCGGGCCGACCCGAGTCCAGCCGTCGGGTAACGTCGGCCAGCGCCGTCCCCCACTGGGTCGGTTGTTGCTGGCGCAGGGGGGCCAGCGTGCGTTGGATCTCCGCCTCGGCATCCGGCTGAGGCGAACCGGAGGGCGCATCCGGTGCGGACGAACCGGACGACGGTGGGCCCGGCTGCGCCGTGGTCGTGGCTGTCGGGGTGCCCCGCCCCTCCCCCTGCGTGCTGCAGCCCTGGAGCACGGCGCTTCCGCCGACGAGTCCCGCCGCGCCCAGCACTCCCAGCCCCAGCAGCTCCCGGCGGCTGAGCCGCCGATCCACCGGGGTGCCCCCTTGCCTCGTGTGGGCCACGGCAGTCGATCCCTATCCCGCCCCGCTAACCGCGGCGATCTGCTGGGCCATGATCGTATTGGCCACAGTGAAGTAGATGATGAGGCCGGTAGCGTCCACCAGGGTCGCGACCACGGGCGTCGAAAAGACGGCCGGATCAACCCCGATCTTCTTGGCTACGAGCGGCAACACGCCGCCGACAATACAGGCCCAAGAGCAGATGCAGATGACCGTTGTGGCCACCGTGACGGCCACCCGCGGTTCGTACAAAAAGCCCAGGATGGGGATGATCATGCTGGCGAGGAAAACGCCCAGCATGAAGCCCACCCGCACCTCGCGCCAGACGATGCGCAGCAGGTCTGCCGGGCGAACCTCGTTCACGGCAAGCGCGCGGATGACTGCCGCGGCCGCCTGGGAACCTGCGTTGCCGCCGGTGCCGATGATCATGGGCACGAAGGTGGCCAGCACCACGACGGCCTCTAGGGTGTCCTGGAACACGTGCATGACGTTGATCGTCAGGAAGGCCGCGAGGATCAGCACGGCCAGCCACACCCCGCGCTTCCTGGCCAGCGTCACCACCGTCGCGGAGAGGTACGGCTCCCCCAGCGGCTCGGCACCGGAAGCGCGGTAGGTATCCTCCGTCACCTCGCGTTCGAGGACCTCCATCGCGTCGTCCACGGTGATCACGCCGAGCAGTCGCTGTTCCGCATCGACCACGGGTAGGGCCAGCAGGTCCGCCTCCTGGATGAGGCGCGCGGCCGTCTCCTGGTCCTCCGCCGCCCGGATCTCGTGGTGCTCGAGGTGCAGGAGGTCCTCCACCTTCGTCCCCGAGGCGCAGCCAATGAGGTCGGAGAGGTTGACCATGCCGATGAGCACCCGATCGTCGGTGGTCACGGGCACGACCGCAATTGCGTTGCGGCGGTGGGAGGAACGACCCGACACGCCCCATCGCTGCTGCAGCTTGTCCAGGGCAGCATCCCGGTCCAGGTCCGGGCTCAGCACGGTGGGGGTGGGCACCATGAGGCGGCCGGCGGACTCCGCAGGGTAACCGAGCAGGGCGGACGTTGCGCGGCGCTGCTGCGGGGTCAGTCCGTCCAACATGCGGGCGGCGACCTTGGCGGGCATCTCGTGCAGCAGGCGGGCCTGGTCGTCGGCCGCCATGCGCCGGAAGATGTCCGCGACGTGGTCATCGCGCAGGGAATCGAGCAGCTCCGCCTGGTGGGAGGGGTCCAGGAACTCGAAGACCTGGAGGGCTCGGTTCTTATCCAGCAGCCGGAAAGCCACGGCCTGCGTCTCCGGGTCCAGCCAGCCGACTTCCTCGGCGATCTCCACGGAGGATCGGGCACCGAGCCATAGGCTCGCGGCATCTAACCGGTCGTGCTCGATGAGTTCCCGGAGGTCCTGATCGGCGAACTCGGCTACCTCTTGGTGTCCTGGTGCGTACTCCACAGCTGAAAGACTGTCAGAACCAGGAAGACTCCACAAACGGCAGCAAACAGAATCCTGACACCGTGCGGATCGGAAAGTAACCAACCGATGAAAACGACGAGGACAACCAACCGCATCCAGCGGGAAGCCTCTACGAGCTGGGGGTCCATGGTTACTGCTTCTTCTCCATCACCAGCAGGAGATCCACGGTGCCGTTCTCGGCGATTTTGGACGCCACGAACTGCGGCGAATTGATGCCATAATCCTTACGGGCGAAGGGGACCTTGCCTTCAATGATGACGTGCTTGCCCGTGCGCAGGACCTTCAGCGTGGTGGTCACGGAGTTAGTCTTGCCGCGAAGGGTGAGGTCCCCGGTCACGCTAATCTCCCCGGGCTTGCCGTCGCTGGGTAGGGAGGAGATATCCACCGGCTTGGTGAGCGTGAACTTGGCGTGGGGGTATTCCTTGGTGTTGAGAATGTGGTTGCGCACGTTGATGTCCCGCTTCTCCACATCGGAGGTGATGCCGTCCACGAGGACGTCCACGCTGCCTTCCTTGACCACATTGTTCTCCACCGTGAGACCGCCGGTGATGTTGGTGTTCTTCTCGTTATCCGCCCGGCCGGAGGTGGATTTGCGCTGGCCCGGGAGGACCTCGTCGAAGGTGTAGCCAGCCTGGGTGCGGTTGGTGCCCGCGCCCTTGACGATTTCCCAGGTGCCGTTCATGTCCGTGGAGGCGGGCTCCCCGCCGGAGGAGATAGAGGCAGTCTGCAGTCCGCGGTCCGAGAAGAACTGGAATGCAAGGGGGCCCAGAGTGGTCATTGCCAGGGCGATAACGGCGATGATCCCCAGGGTGATGATTCCTTTGCGCATGGTTCTTAGCCTAGCGGGTGGTAGGCAGAAGACCTATCCGCTCGAAGGGGAACAAACGCCCGCCCGCAGGCGTTAAGCGTGGGGGTACACAACACCACATCGGCGTGCACTAAAGTGTCCACGCGGAGCACAGACCGTTTGATGAAAGGCACGGTGTTTTTAGCATGGCAGATCGGGTTCTACGCGGAAGCCGGATGGGCGCTGTCTCTTACGAGACGGATCGGGACCACGACTTGGCCCCCCGCCGCACCGTGAAGTATCAGACCGAATCGGGGGAAGTGTTCGACGTCCCCTTCGCCGACGATGCCGAAATCCCCAACGAGTGGATGTGCAAGAACGGCCAGTTGGGCACCCTCATGGAGGGTGACGGCCAGGAGTCCAAGCCGGTCAAGCCCCCCCGGACTCACTGGGACATGCTCTGCGAGCGCCGCACGATGGAGGAGCTGGACGTCCTCCTGGATGAGCGCATCGAGATTCTGCGCAAGCGCCGCCGCAACGCGGTGAAGCTCATGAAGGAGCAGGAAAAGGCCAAGGAGAAGAAGAGTTAGCGCTGGTAAACGGCGCGCTTGACCATCTCCACCCCAAGGTTGCCGAACTCCTTGACCAGGGTGGAGACCTGGGTCACCCGGTGGGTGGCCCCCCACTTCGTTACCTGCAGCATCGCCTCGGAGACGATGTTGCCGCTCATCTTGGACTCCCCGATCTCGCGCTCGGTGAAGGTGATGGGGACCTCTCGCACATCGAAGCCCTCGTGGACTGCGCGCCAGGCTAGGTCCACCTGGAAGACGTAGCCTGCGGAATCGACCGTATCCAGGTGAATTGCCTCCAGGACCTCCCGGCGGTAGGCCCGGTAGCCGCCGGTGATATCGGATAACCCGGCGCCCAGTGCGAGCGCCACGTAGATGTTGCCCCCGCGGCTGAGCAACTGTCGGCTGGTCGGCCAGTTCACGGTCTTGCCGCCCTTGACGTAGCGCGAGCCGATAACGAGATCCGCTCCGGCGTCCACGCGGTCCAGCAGCAGGTGCAACTGCTCCGGGGCGTGGGAGCCATCCGCATCCATTTCGCACAGGACATCGTACCCGCGGTCGAGCCCCCAGTGGAACCCGGCGATGTAGGCGCCGCCGAGGCCACCCTTGCCCTCTCGGTGGAGGACCTGGATGCGCTCGTCCTTGGCGGCGAGCTGATCGGCCACCTCCCCGGTACCATCCGGGCTGGAATCGTCCACAACCAGAACGTGGACCCGCTGTGGCTCGGCATCCAGAAGGCGCTTGACGATGAGCGGAAGGTTCTCCCGCTCGTTGAACGTCGGGATGATGACCAGGGTGTGGTCACTAATTTTTGCCATGTGATCGGCCTTCCTGCCTTCTCGTTGATCTAGTGCCTGAAGTTTCCTTGCGCGGCCCGTTGCGGCGGCGCGCCAAAGTATATAGCGCCGCGATCGCCACGGCGACCCCTCCCAGGGTAGCCAACGCGGCTTCCACCCCCGGTCCGACACGGGCTGAGATTGTCCGAGTATCCCGCAGCCCCACCTCCCCCTGCAATACGGCCGGGGTGAAGATCTGCGATCGGCTCTCCACTGAGCCGTCCGGCCGGACGAGGGCGGACACCCCGGAGGTGGCCGGGACAACGACGGCGCGGTCGTATTCGATGGCCCGCATCCGGCTCATGGCCAACTGCTGATAGGTCATGTCCGTGAAGCCAAAGGTCGCGTTGTTTGTGGGACTCACCAGCACCTGCGCACCGGAGCGCACCGCATCGCGAAAGGCCCCATCGAAAGCCACCTCATAACACGTGGCTACACCCAAAGCCACCGGTCGCCCCTGCCGCGTTGGCACGTGGATGACCCCATTGCCGGTACCCGGCACGAAGGAACCTGCTCGGTCTACGTAGGAGCTCACATGCCGCAGCAACCCGCGCAGCGGCATGTACTCCCCAAAGGGCTGGAGGAAGCGCTTTTCGTGGCGCTCCCCCGGCCCCAGCCGATCCCCCTGCGGCACCCAGGCCACCATGACATTGTGATCCACGCTCGTACCCGGGTCCCCCGGCACCGGGTCGGAAGAAACGGTGCCCAGCACGATGGGAGCGCCCACCGCGCGGACCGCCCATTCGATCTCCGCCCGCGCATCGCTGTTGCTAAAGGGGCTGATGTCCGAGGCATTCTCCGGCCACAGGACCACATCCGGCGGCGGGGCGGTGCCCGCAGCGACCTGTCGGCCCAGCGCACCGGTCTCGTGCACGTGGTTGTCCAGCACCGCGCGGCGCTGCGAGTTGAAATCCAGACCCAGCCGGGGGACATTGCCCTGTACTGCGGCCACGCGCAGGTGATTGGCGTCCCCACCATAATCTGCCGCAGGCCGCACGACCGCCGCATGATAACCGACCGCCGCCAGGGACAGGACCACTGCGGCTCCGGCGCTGACCAACCGCGGCCGCACATGCCCCCGCGCACCATCCCAGGCCGGCCGCAGGGCCCACCCCACGGCCAGGCCGATGAACACAACCGCCCACGTGACCACAGCCGGGCCACCCAACCGAATAAGCCCGGCCATGGGCCCACCGACCTGGCCCCAGGCCAGCCTCCCCCACCCAAACCCGCCGAACGGCCAGCGCGAGCGAACCCATTCCACGGCGACGAACCACGCCGGCACTGTCACGAAGAGCCCACCGCGCCGCCCAGCGGCCCATCCCAGCAACACCTTCAGGCCCAGGCCGAAGGCCAGGGAGTACATCGACTGCACCACCGCCAAGGCAATCCACGCCGACGCGCCGACGAACTCCCCCACCCACGGCAGCAGCAGCGCGTAGAGCGTCAGGCCCGACAGCCACGACAGCACCGCCGCGCGCCGCCGGGTCACCGTCGCAAAGAACAGCGCCATGCCCACCGGCGCGGCCCACCACAACCCCGTCGGCTGATAGGAGGCATACACCAACACCCCCGAGAACACGGCAGCTACGGCGCGCCCGAAAAACCGCAGCGCGCCGGGGAGCCGACGGCCGGAAGCGGCAGCGATCACGGCAGGTCGCGGTGATCGATCACATCACCCCAGCCTTTGATATCCCGGGTGCCCGGCGCCCCATAGCGGGAAGCCGTGATGAAGGAGGATCCACCCATCTTGATGATGAACCGCTCCGCCGCGCCCTTGAGCACCTTGCGCAGCAGCGCACGGGTGGGCGGCAGCAGCATGAGGATGCCCAGGAAGGTCGCGACCAGCCCCGGCAGGGCCACGAGGAAAGCACCAAAGGCCGTGAAGGCCATGTCCGCGGTCAACTTGCCGGGGTTTTCCGTCTGATTCTGGGCCCGGCGGGCCAGCGCCCGCATCTGCCAGGCCGCGAGGGCCACGCCGAGGACGAACAGGACGAACAGCACCAGCAGGGCCCAGCCGAAGCCGATGAGCAGGCCCAGCAGAACGAAGGCGATGATCTCCACCAGGAGGTAGGCGGCCGAAAACAAGGTCATGTGGGGAGGCTCTTTCTCTTGCGTGCCGACGCCGCTTACCCGAGCGCCGGATCAACGTCCCCTAGATTACCGCCCCCGCTTCTTATCGCGGTGCCCGCCGCCACAGCCAGCGCGGAACGAGCGGGAGGATCCTGGCGAGCACACCCAACTTGCGCGGGATCCACACATCCGTGGCATCCGAGCTGATCGCCGCGACCGTGGCCCGCGCGACGGTCTCCGGGGTGGACGACATGGGTGCCGGGGACATGCCCTCCGTCATGCGCCCGATGACGAAGCCCGGGCGGACGACGAGCAGGCGCAGACCTGTGGGGGCCAGCGCGTCCTGCATTCCCTGGCAGAAGCCGTCCAGCCCGGCCTTGGCGGAGCCGTAGACGTAGTTCGGCCGACGCACGCGAGCCCCGGCGATGGAGGAGAAGGCCACGATGGTGCCCCGGTCTCTCGGCTCCATGGCGCGGGCCAGCTCTGTGAGCAAAACGGCCTGGGCGGTGAAGTCCGTGTGGAGGACACGGTAGACCTCCTCGCCATCGCGCTCCGCGGCGGCCTGATCGCCGAGTACCCCGAACATCGCCAGGGCGATATCGATGGGGCCGCCCGTCTGGATCTGTGCGATGAGGTCGCGCTGGGCGGCGGTGTCCGTGGCCTCGAAGAAAACCACCTCCACATCATCGGCGCCCGCAGAGCGGAGCTCGGCGGCGGTGGTCTGAAGCGCCTCCACCCGCCGGCCGGCCAGGACCATGGTGTTCCCCGGGGCCAGCAAGCGGGCGACGTGCTCGCCAATCTCGCTGGTCGCCCCGAAAACGGCGATGCGCTGGCCCCGTGGGGTCCGCAACTGTTCTGGCTTAGGCATCGATTGCCACTACTCCTCGCTTCATGGCCGCGACCGCCTTGCGGGCCGCCGCGCGCACCTCATCGGAATAACCCGTTTGCTTGATCTGGTCCAGCAGATCCATGACCCGCCGACACCAGCGCACGAAGTCCCCGGGGGTGAGCTGAGCCCCGGAGGCCTCCGCCGCCTGCAAGCAGTATTCCAGGGGTGCCCCGGCGGTCCACTGGTGGGCGGCGGTGGCAAAGGACAAAACCGGCTCCCTGGTCTCAGTCAACCGGTGGCGCTCCTCATCCCGGCGCAACTCCTCGTGGATGCGCAGGGTCTGGTTGATGGCCTCCTCCAACGCGTCCGTCGGCGGGTGCAGCTCTCCCCCAGTCTCGCGGCGGTTCTCGAAGACGCACGTGCTGACCACTCCCGCGAGCTCCGCGGGGTCCAACCCATCCCACACGCCCCGGCGCAGACACTGAGCGACGAGGAGATCGGACTCGTGGTGGACCCGGGCCAGCCGCTCGCCCTCCATGGTGACCTCCGCCGTGGGGTCCCCGGAGGGGGACGTGCCCATCTGCACATAGTCCAGCTCGGCCAGCAGCGCCAGAATGCGGTCGAACGTGCCCACCAGGGTGTGCCCCGTGTCCGCGGACTCCCGCTGGTGGAACTCCAGCCGACGTTCGGCCTTGAGGTACAACTCCCCCGCCCGGCACAGTTCCTCCCGCCGCGGCCAGGAATGCACCGGGTGGGCCTGGACTACCGAGCGCAACTCCCCGGAGGCTGAGGAGCCGCCGCGCGCCCGGGGCTTGAGCTTGGCCGGCTTGTCCACGTGCATCCGCCGCAGGTTCGCGGCAACCGGGCGGGCTTGGCGCTTCGGGTTGCGCTCCACCCCCCGGTGCAGGCGCATGTGCCCGACCACCACCGGCGTGTTGCCGAACATGTCCGGGGCCACTCGCTCCGCCCAGCCGTCCTCGGTGATGATCGTGGGGCGTGGGTTGCGCGGATCCCCGTCCGCTCGCGCGACAACTGCGGTCATGGGGTTTCGTCCCGTGGGCAGGGCGATGATGTCCCCCACCGCAAGCGAGCGCAACAGGGCGGCGACCTCCACCTGCCGGTCCTCCAGGGCCTCCCGCTTGGCCCGGCGCTCCTCGTGGGCCAACTTCCGTCGCAGCCCCGCGTACTCCACCACCGCCTGAAAATCCTCCGTGCTGCCCTGAACCAACTGCTCCAGGGCCCGGCGCTGCTCGCGCAGGTCGAGTCGGCGCTTCTGGGTCAGTTCTGCCCGCTCCACGACCGCGCCGTTGGACTGATATTGGGCGAAGGACCTCTCCAGCAGGCGGTGGGATTGCTCCAGTCCCTTTGTGGCGATGAGGTTCACCGCCATGTTGTAGCCCGGCCGGAAGGTCGAATCCAGCGGATAGGTCCGGGTAGAGGCGAGATCCGCGACCGCGTGGATATCGATGCCGTGGCTCCACAGCACCACCGCGTTGCCCACCACGTCAATACCCCGCCGCCCCGCGCGGCCTGTGAGCTGGGTGTATTGCCCCGGCGTGAGATCCACGTGGGCTTCGCCGTTGAACTTCACCAGCTTCTCCAGCACCACGGATCTAGCGGGCATGTTAATCCCTAGCGCCAGGGTCTCTGTGGCGAAGCACACCTTGAGCAACCCCCGGCTGAACAGTTGCTCTACGATGTGCCGAAAAGCTGGCAGCATCCCGGCGTGGTGCGCAGCGAATCCCCGCGATAGGGCCCGTCGAAAGTGGCTGAAACCTAGCACCTCGAGGTCCTGTTGGCTGAGCGCGCCGACCCCGGCGTCCACAATGGAGCAAATCTCCTCCCGCTCCGCTTCGGTGACCAGATCCACCCGATCCACCAATAGCTGGCGTACGGCGGTATCGCAGCCCACCCGGGAGAAGATGAAGTAGATCGCCGGCAGCATGCCCGCCTCCAGCATGTTCCCCACCACCTCGGTGCGCTTGGGCCCCTTGCGGCGACCCAGCTCCTCGGCCCGCTGCGCGGCCAACAACACCTGGCGGTTTACCGCGCCCACGTGCTGATCGGCCGGGTTCTGCGCCGCCTTGGAGAACATCGGCAAAATGCGGGACCCCACCATAACGAACTGGCGCAGCGGCACGGGGCGGCGCTCCGTGATGACGACGTCCGTATCGCCCCGCACGGTGCGCAACCATCCCCCGAACTCCTCCACATTGCTCACGGTGGCGGATAGGGAAACCAGGATCACCCGCGGATCCAGGTTGAGGATGGCCTCCTCCCACACTGGGCCGCGGGAGGGATCGGCGAGGAAGTGCACCTCGTCCATGACCACGTGAGTGAGGGTGCGCAGCCGCTCGGAGTCCGCGTAGATCATGTTGCGCAGCACCTCCGTGGTCATGACCACGATCGGCGCATCCCCGTTGATCGTCACATCCCCCGTGAGCAGGCCGACGTTGAGCTGGCCGTAGCGCTCCACGAGGTCCCGGTACTTCTGGTTGCTCAGGGCCTTGATGGGGGTGGTGTAGAAGCAGGTGCCGCCGCTGTAGAAGGCCGCGTGCACCGCGAACTCCCCGACAACGGTCTTGCCTGCACCCGTGGGGGCACCGACCAAGACACCGCGGCCAGCGGAGATGGCGGCGGCTGCGGTGAGCTGGAACTCGTCGAGGGGGAAGGGATATCCGGCGCGGAAGGCCTCCACTTCCGGGGGGTAGGCGGCGCTATCGGGGACGCTGGGTGCGGGGTGGGACCTCATAACCCTTGCGACTCTACGCGGGCCCGCCCGGCTAGAGCACGTCCTCGAAGAAGGAGTCGCTGGAGCTGAGGTCGCCGAGGCCCTCGCGGCGGCCCAGGGGCTCCTGGCGGGGACGCGCGGAGCTCACGCTCGTGGGGGCGGGGGTCGGCTCTGGGGTAGGTGCCGGTTCCGGGGTGGGTGCGGCGACCGGGGCGGCGGATTCGATGGAGGTCGCGGTTTCGTCCTGCGCATCCAGCCACCCCGGGCGCTGCCGCTTGCGGCGCCGGTCGTTGAACCGGGCGATCTGCGTGGCGATTTCCATCATGAAGCACAGCGCCAGGGCCAGGCAGACCATAGAGACTGGGTCCTGCCCCGGGGTCGCGAAGGCGGCGAAGATGAACAGGACGACGATGATGTAGCGCCGCTTCTCCTTGAGCTGCTGGTAGCTGATCACGCCCGCGAGGTTGAGCAGAACGGTGAGCAGCGGCACCTCGAAGCTGACCCCAAAGATGACGAGCAGGCCGATCGCGAAGCTGAAGTACCGCTCGCCGTTGAGCGCGGCGATCTGGGCCTCGTCGCCGATGGACATGAGGAACTCCAGGCCCTGGGAGAGCACGAAGTACGCGAGAACGGCGCCGAGGACGAACAGGGCCCCCGCGGCGCCGCCCACCCCCAGGGTCCAGCGCTTCTCGTTCTTCTTCAGCCCCGGCGTGATGTAACCCCAGATTTGCCCGAGCCACACCGGGGAGGAGAAGACGAGGCCCGCGAGACCGCCGACCTTCAACCGGAGTACGAACATCTCAAAGGGGCCGGTGGCCAGCAGCCGACAGTCCCCCGTGCTGGAGCCAAACCGCGATTCCGGGGGCAGGGAGCAGTAGGGGGCCTTGAGGATATCCCCCAGGCTGGGAATGGGCCCAACCCGGGTGCCGTACCACAGGTAGCCGACGATGGTGCCGAGGAGGATGGCCGCTAGGGCCACGAGAAGCCGACGGCGCAGCTCCTGGATGTGCTGGACCAGGGTCATCGTGCCGTCGGCGTTTTTGGGGGCGCGATGGGACCGCCGGGTCTTAGCGCGCCGAGTGCTGGGGGTGGAGGCCATGTGCTCTATCGCGTGGGGGAAAAAGGGGCGAGGGCGGGTGGAGGCGCTAGTTCTGCCCGTTGTCGATGCGCGGCTGCTGGGCCTGCGGTTGCGCTTGGGGCTGGGCCTGCTGCTGGGCCTGGAGGCGGTGCATGGACTGCTCCGGGGTCTCCCCGGCGGCGGGCTGCTGGGCGATCTGCGCGGGCTGGGCGGCATCTGCCTGCCCGCGGTTGCCGTCCTGCTTCATCTCATCCATCTCGGATTTGAAGATGCGCATGGAACGCCCGAGGGAACGCGCCGCGTTAGGAAGCCGGGTTGCTCCGAACAACAGGAAGATGACCAGAACAATGAGGGCGATTTCCCACGGTCCGAGGGACATAAGTTTTGCCTTTCCGCTATCTACTTGAGTGCGCGCCCAACTCTACCCCCACGAGCGGGTCTCGTATACCGCTAGCGCCGTGCTGGTGCGCTCGTGAATTCGCGCCGCGACCTCTGCGGAGTGCACCCCGGCGAGCTCCTGGCAGTAGGCCACCACGAACCTGTCCAGCCACTCCCCGGTGTCTGGGATGTAAACGGGTATGTCTCCCTCCTCGTCCGTTTGGATGCTGCCATCTTCCCGATCGTCCTCGTCGACGAACAGCGGGAAGTACTCGAGCATCCAGGCCGCAGTTCGGTGCAGGCTTAGCTCCGCCCAGTTCTCCGTGCTGCCCAGGGCGAAGGGATCGTCCGGATCGACGTCCGGTTCTTGGCGCTCCGGCGCGCTTCCCGGCTCCCCCAGTTGCACCCCTTCCAAGCGGGCGAGGGCGAAGGTGCGGTGGGTTTCAAAGACACGACCGGACGGGTCCACCTCGCGGGCGAAGAGGTAGGTGTTGCCGTCGATCACGCTGAGCAGATCGGGGATGAGAACGCGCTGTCCCACCCGGTCGGAGGACAGGGAGTGATAGATTCCCGTCACGGTCCGGCGTTGGGCGATGGCCTGGCGCAGTGCGGCGATGTTCCTTGCCTGTGCCGGCGGGGTGTCGGTGGTGGGGTTCCGGCGTGTTGTTCTTGGGGACGCCACCTGCCCGGAATCCGCGCTGGTCAGCCCCCGCAGGTGGCGATCCACCTGCTCCCGGGAGTTCTGCAACACCGTGTGGATCTTCCCCATGACGCTGTCGATGCTGGCCTGCTGGGCGGGCTCGGCGATCGCGCGGAGGGATTGCAAACTCAGCAGCAACACGCCCGCCTCCACCGTGGTGAGGATGGGGGCTCCGTCCAAGCCGGCGGTGAACTCCACGCTGGCCCCGGTCTGGCCAATGGCGACTTCCACAAGCGAACCCGGGTAGTGCCCCGGCAGGCCGCACAGGGATAGTTGCCGCAGCTCGTGCCGGATCTGGGCCACGGAGGTGCCCAGATCCGCGGCTGCCTGCATGAGGGTTCCCTCCGGGTGGGCCCGGAACCAGTTGAGCACGCTCCAGGTGTGTAGGAACCGTGCGGTGGTATCGGCCATCCTTAGCTCTCCTCTTCCCCGGTGGGGGCAGTCAGCCGGTGGGCGCGGCGCAACAAAACAAGGACGTCTTCCACCACATCCGCCGGGGCCTCCACGATGGCCGTGGGGGCGTAGGCGGCGGCGGTGCGCACCAGCCATTCCCGGTCGACGGGTTGGGTGTCAATCGTGCACTCCGCGCCCTCGTGGTGGGCGGGGCCCTGCTCGGGGACGGCGATGCGGCGCAGCTCGCCCGCCCCGGGCCCGGTGAAGCGAATGCGGGCGCTCACCCGGACCCGGGCAGTGCGTAGCCCGCGCTCGATGAGTTCTTGATCCGGCAGTTCCGGGGTCCCCGCCCGGGCAAAGGCGGGTAGGACCCGGACGCTGGTCACTCGGCTGAGGCGGAAGGTGCGCTGGGCGCCCCGGTCCACGTCGTAGCCGGTGACATACATGCGCCCGTCGATGGCCCCATAGGCCCACGGCTCCAGTACGCGGGTCTGTTCCTCATCCAGCACGCTGGGCCGATAGGTTAACTCAACCTGGAGCTGGCGATCGAGGGCCCGGAAGATGGCGTCCACGCTTTCCGGGGACAGCTCGGTGCCCTCCGGGACGTTCATCACCGTGGTGTCCCCCGCACTGCGGCGCACCCCCGCCCCGGCGAGCTTGAGATAGGCGGAATCAGCCGCATCCGCGAGCTCCCCCTCGTGGCGCCACCGGGTCGCGGCGGCCAGCACGCTCAACTCGTCCTCGGAGAACTCGATGGCGGGGAGGAAGGCATCCTCGGCGCTGAGGGACCACAGGTGCCCCTCCTCCGGGTCTACGGAGCGGCGACCATCGGAGTGCTCCACGATGTAGATTCCCATGCGTTGGAGCGTGGCTCGGTCCCGGGCCAACTTCTTTCGGCTGCTTTCCGGGTTACCCGCATAACCCTCCACGTGGTCGCGGATCCAGGACAGGGACCTGGGCCCGGGCTCGTTGATCAGTGCGATGACGAGGTTAAACAGGCGGGAGGCCCCCGCCGCCCAGGTGACGGAACCGGGTTCGTTGCGCCCCGCGCGGGGCGATGGGGACTGGCCATGTGCAGCCAATTGGGGGTGATCCTCTCTGCCGAAGATGCTTCTCTAGCCGGTTTAAGCGGTGCCTTCGCTCAACAGGGCAACCATGCGATCCACTGTCTCATTGTGCGCCGCGAAGGGATCGGGCAGCACGACTTCCAAGGGGGATTCCCCGTTAATCTTCATCCGCATCCAATCCACTGTGACTTCCCGGCCTCCCGCTCGCGCCGCCGAGAGGAAGGCGCCCCGCAGCGCCGCCCGCGTCGTCTGTGGGGGCGTACTCCGGGCCATGGCGATGTCCTCTGGGCGCAGCAGGTCAGCGGCCAGGCCCCGCTGCTGCAAGCGGTGGAAGAGGCCGCGCCGGGGGTTGATCTCGTGATACATCAGATCCACCTGGGCCAGTTTGGGGCTTGTGATGCTCAGCCCGTCGCGCGCGGCGAGCCGTTCTATCAGCTTGCGCTTGATCACCCAGTCGATGTGCTGATCTACGGGGGAAAAGTCCTGGGTGTGGAAGCAGTCGACCACCTTGCGCCACAGGTCAACTACCGGCCGCAGTTGCTCCCGGGGAGTGCCCAGCCAGTCGGACGGTCCACGCTCCGGCTCGGGGCGCACAGCCAACCACCGGTCGGCGGCGTCCACAAGAGTTTCCTGGACCTCCAACGCCGTGGTGAAGGCTCCCGAGCGCCGCAACCGCAGCGGGGCCGTACCGGTGATATCCCGGGCGATGTCCCGGATCGAGCGGATCTCGTTGGCCATCTCGAAGTCCGGTAGGGCCACCCCGGCCTCGATCATCTCCAACACCAGGAGGGTGGCCCCGACCTTCAGCGCCGTGGTCACCTCCGACATGTTGGAATCCCCAACGATGATGTGGAGGCGCCGATAGCGCGAGGAGTCCGCGTGCGGTTCGTCCCGCGTATTGATGATCGGCCGGGAGCGGGTCGTTGCGCTAGAAACGCCCTCCCACACGTGATCGGCCCGCTGGCTCATGACGAACCCGGGCCCGAAGTTCTCGTTGGGCGCGCCCGGCTGGGGAACGGACACCTTTCCCGCCCCGCAGATGAGCTGGCGGGTGACCAAGAAGGGCAGCAGTTGAGCGGACAGGGCCCGCAGCGGCATTTCCCGCCCCACAAGGTAATTTTCGTGGCAGCCATAGGAGTTGCCCACGAAGTCCGTGTTGTTCTTGAACACGTGTACCTGGCCCCCGCTGGCCAGCGAGGCCTCTGCGGCCTCCGCAAGGGCCTGGACCTCGGCGTCGCCGGCGCGGTCATAGGTCACGAGCTGATGGAGGCTGTCGCACTCCGCCGTGGCCACCTCCGGATGGGCCCCTACGTCCAGGTACAGGCGAGAACCGTTGGTGGTGTAGATGTTGGAGCTGCGAAACTCCTCCACCACCGGGGCGAAGAGCTGGCGGGCGACTTCGTCTGGGCCGAGGCGGCGGACGGCATCGCGGACGTTGGCTACGCCGTACTCCGTCTCCAGCCCCATGATGCGCCGCACCAGTGGCTCGGCAGCGCTCACTGGCCGCCCTTTTGCACGTAGGAGCGCACGAACTCCTCGGCGTTGTTCTCCAGCAGACCGTCGATCTCGTCCAAGAGGTCATCCGTCCCCTGCACGCCGATCTGCTGGCTGCCGCTGGCCGCCTCTGCGGGCGCGGCCCCCGTGTCCTCCCCCCGATCGCGCCCGCCGTGGGCCTGAGTGAAACCGCCGGTCATGTGGATCATCCTTCCGCCGTCCGAATGGAACTAGGTGCTCCACTCTAGCGCCGACGACCCCAGCTCCCGGGGGACCAAAACGGCCGTTAGCCGACGCCGTCCACCGCATCCGGGCGAATCTGCCGCAGGGCGGCGACGAGATCCGGCAGCTCGACGGAGCCATCGAGCGGCACGTCCCCCAGCTCGGCAGCGGTAAAACTCAGCGGTTCCGGCATCCGAATCACCGTCGCCGGGCGACCCGCACAGGGGCAATCCAGCACGATCTGGTCCCAGTTCACGGCGAGCACATGATCGGCGTAGGCGGCGACGACCGCGCCGCGCACATGCGCCCGGGTGTCCACCGGGGCACAGTTCACCGCACGGGCCACATCCTCGGGGTCCACGAGCGTGCGCATCCGCCCCTTGCGGACGAGGGCCTGGTTAAGGCTGCGCTGCGGATCGATATCGGAGTACTGGATATCCACGACCGCCAACCGCGGATCCGTCCACTCCAAACCCCGTTGGCGGTACCCGTTGAGCAGGGCCAACTTGGCGGTCCAATCCAACCGGTCCGCCGTGGACAGCGGATCCCGCTCCAGGTCCGCCAGCAACTGCCCCCACAGGGCCAGGACCTGCTGGTCGTCGGCGGTGCGCGCGCATCCCGCGGCCGCCACCCGCGCCCGGATCTCTCGCTGGATCTCGATCGCGGTCATCTCCACCTGCCCGTACAACCGCAGCGGCCGGGTGCAGCTCAGGTCGCGGGAGACCGCCTGAACCCCCGCCACCGGGTCCACCAGGGTCAGATCGGAGAAGTCCACCCCTTTTCCCGCGGCGGCGAGTACCAGGGCGGTTGTGCCGAACTTCAGGTAGGAGGCGAATTCGCTGAGGTTGGCATCCCCAATGATGACGTGCAGGCGGCGCCACCGATCCGCCGTAGCGTGGGGTTCATCCCGCGTGTTGATGATCCCGCGGTTGAGCGTGGTTTCCAGCGAGACTTCCGTCTCGATGTAGTCCGCGCGCTGAGAGATTTGGAACCCGGCCTCCGCCCCGGTGGGCCCCAGTCCCACCCGGCCGGCGCCGATAAGTACCTGGCGGGTGACGAAGTGTGGGATGAGCGCGGCGTGAACTGCCTCCGTATCCCACTGCCGCGGGTACAGGTAGTTCTCGTGGGCCCCATAGGAGGCCCCTTTGCCATCCACATTGTTCTTGTAGATCTTCAAACTCGGCTGGCCCTCCACGGACCCGGCGGCCTGTGCGGCGCGGTGCATCACCACATCCCCGGCCCTATCCCACACCACCGCGTCGTAAGCGGAGGTGGTCTCCGGTGCCGAGTACTCCGGGTGCGCGTGATCTACATAGAAGCGCGCGCCGGAGGGGGTGATCACGTTGGCCGCGCCCAGCGCGTTGGGCTCCAACACGGGGGCCGCATCGCTGCGGTAACGCCGCAGGTCGAAGCCCCGGGCATCCCGCAGCGGGGACTCGTGGCCATAGTCCCACCGGGTGCGCCGGTTGATGGACTGCCCGGAAAGCTCCGCATAGGCCACCACCGCCTGGGTGGACGTGACAATGGGGCTGATCTGCGGGTCCTCGCCCACCGCGACGATGCCGTACTCCGTCTCCGAACCGTAGATGCGGGGATACTCGCTCATCGCTGCACCACCGAGATGTCCACCACGCGCCGGCCGGAGTGCCCGGAGACGCGGGCCCACTCCGCCGGGTTCGTCGTATCCGGCAGGTCCTCGTTATCCCGCACCTCCGCCGCGACCGCGGCATCCACGTGCTCCGCGCTGATCCCGCCACCGGTCGGGGAATTCGCATCCCGCAGAGAATCTTTGATGGCCAATGTTTTGGCGCGGTCCACGATGTTGTTCAACATTGCGCCGGACACAAAGTCGGACCAATAGAGATCTTGGGTGCTCCCATCCACAAAGTGCAGGGTGACATAGCGGTGGGTGGCGTCGTCCGCAAAAAGATCATCGACAATCCGGGCGCGCAAGGATTCCGCCGAATCGGCGAGGGGGATATCGTCCGTGAGGTGTTTGGCGAGAATATCCAGTGCAGCCTCGCGGTCGGGGCGTTCCACCCGGATCTTCACATCCAGCCGACCGGGGCGCAGAATGGCGGGATCGATGAGCTCCTCCCGGTTGGAGGCGCCAATAACGATGACGTTCTCCAACCCCTCCACGCCGTCGATCTCCGACAGCAACTGGGGCACCACTGTGGATTCGATATCGCTGGACACCCCCGTGCCCCGGGTGCGGAAGATGGCCTCCATTTCGTCGAAGAAGACAATCACCGGTTTTCCGGAGCTCGCTATGCGCCGGGCTCGCTCGAAGATCTGTCGGATTTGCCGCTCGGTCTCGCCGACAAACTTATTCAACAGCTCCGGGCCCTTGACGTTGAGGAAGTAGGACTCGGCGGAAGAATCATCGCCCGAACCCATCTTCTGCGCCAAGGAATTGGCCACCGCCTTGGCAATGAGGGTCTTGCCATTACCCGGGGGACCATAGAGCAAAACTCCCTTCGGGGGCCGCAGCCCGTAGGCCCGGTACACCTCCGGGTGGAGGAAGGGCAGCTCCACCGCATCCCGGATTTGCTCAATCTGCCGCTCCAGGCCGCCAATGTCGGCATAGCTGACATCCGGCACCTCCTCCAGCACCAAGCTGGTGACCTCCGAGCGGGCAATGGCCTCGAAAGCCCAACCGCTGCGCCGGTCCACGATCACCGAATCCCCCGCAGTAATCTCCCGGGCCAAAACCGCCTGCCGCAAATCCCCGGCGGCGCGCACCACCGTCTCCTCCCCCAGCTTGTCCGCAACGATGAGCCGCTCCCCCAGCGTCTCGATGACCGCAGCCACGTCCCCGCTATCCTCCACGCCGGTGACCTCCACCACCTGCTGCCCCTCCCCCAGTCGCACCGTGCTCCCCGGGTGCAGCGCAGCCCGATCCACCAAGGGGGAAACGGCCAGGCGCATCCGCCGACCGGCGGTGAACACCTCCGCGGTCCAGCCCTTCGGGTTGACCGCCAACAACGTGCCATAGGTGCTTGGCGGTTCGGATAGGGCCTGCAGGCGCTGGTTCAGCTCGTCCAACTTCTGCCGCGAGGCGGAGAGCAAATCCACCAGCTTGGCATTGCGGGCCCCCAAGGTACGGTTGGCCTGCTGCAACTCCCGCAGGGATTGCGGGCCGGAGGAATCGGTGGAGGTAGAACCTGGAGAAGTCATAACCGCCAGTCTACGCAGCGGCAATGTCCCGATTACTTGCGCGCACGACGCTGCGGGCGGGGTGCGACAACGCCATCGGCGAGGCGGCGGGTCCACACGAGGAAGGCGGTGTGGGCATTCATCCGGTGCTCCGGACGGGTGGCCAACCCCTCGACCTTCCACTCCCGCACCAGGGACTCCCAGGCCCGCGGCTCGGTGAAGCAGCCTTGCTCCCTAATGCCCTCCATGACCTTCATCAACTGCGGGACGGTCGCAACGTAGGTCATGAAAACCCCGCCGGGGATCAGCACATCCCGGACGGTCTCCAGCATCTCCCAGGGCTCCAGCATGTCCAGGATCACCCGGTCCACCTCACCCGTGTCCCCCCGCCGCACGCTGCGAAAATCCCCCAGCCGCAAATCCCAGTTCGCCGGGTGCCCGCCCATGATGGTGGCCACGTTATCCCGGGCGTAATCGATGTGGTCCTCGCGCACCTCGTAGCTGATCACCCGGCCGCGCTCGCCCACCGCGCGCAGCAGCCAGCTAGAGAGGGCCCCGCTGCCCGCACCGGCTTCCAGCACCGTGGCCCCGGGGAAGATGTCCCCCTCGATGAGGATCTGCGCGGCGTCCTTCGGGTAGATCACCGCAGCCCCGCGTGGCATGGACAAAACGTGATCCACCAGCAGGTGCCGGAAGCACAGGTACTCTCCCCCGGCGGAACTGCGCACGACCGTGCCCTCGTCCTGCCCGATGATGTCCGAGTGGCGGATCTCCCCTTTGTGGGTGAAGAAGCTCTCCCCCTCCAGCAGCGTGATGGTGAAGTGGCGGCGCTTCGCGTCCGTCAATTGCACGCGATCCCCCGCCTGAAACGGTCCGGAATAAGCCATGGGCCCTCGCCACACACCTTTCTGCACAACTCTGTCGATCCCTTACCGCACCCTAGTGGGCGGTGCCCGGTGACGTGAAAAGCGTCACGTCACAGGGGTAAAACCCCTCTTCAATTTGCCCGCCCTATCCCCCACCCCGTACATCTTGGCGCGGACACACTGCCGAGCACTGGAGCTGAAACGACCGTGTATGACTATCGCCTCGGGGAGCGCTACCTCGCCGCCGCCTTCGCCTTCGTGGCGGGGTTCGTCGATTCGATCGGATTCCTATACCTCGGGGGCGTTTTCGTCTCCTTCATGTCCGGCAACACCACGCGCTCGGCGACCGCCCTCGTCGAATCCAACTGGGGGCTGGCGACCCTGGCGGGGTCCTGTATCTTGCTCTTCCTCCTGGGGGTGATGAACGGGGCGTTGACTCAGCGCCTCGCCACCAGGCGCTGGGGGCTGTACCGGGCGCGGGAGGCCGTGCTGCTCAATGTCACGCTCATGTTCCTCATCAGCAGCGCGCTGGTGCTGCTGGAGTGGGAACGCGCGGCCATGCTGGTCATCTCCATCGGGGTGGGGACAATGAACAGCATCTTCGAGCGCAAGGGGGAGGTCGCGATCCCGCTGACGTATATGACGGGGACCCTGGTAAAGATGGGCCAGCGGTTCGTGGAGGCCTTCTTCGACGGCAAGCACATCGTGTGGATTCTGCACCTTGCCCTGTGGGTCTCCCTGTCGGCGGGATCCATCGTGGGGGCGTTGATCTTCCACCGGCTGCAGCTAGAGGCCGTGTTTATCGTTACGGGGTTGGTCTTCCTGGCTACGGTGGTCACTATCGCGGTTCGTTCTTATCGACGCCACCACGGTCTGCCGCTCTAACAGGCCCCATATCCCCTTCCTCTCCCCCTCTCCCCACCCCGCGGTCCGCGTCTTGAGGTCCGCGCCGAAGGAGGAGAAGAGCCACAGAAAGGAGCGCAGCTTCCCCCGATGGCAGCTCCGCAGAAACTCTCCCTCGCCCTGTCCCCCAGCCGCGCCGGGGACTACCAGCAGTGCCCGTTGCTCTACCGTTTTCGCGCAATCGACCGCCTGCCGGAGCCGAAGACGCGGGCGCAGGTGCTGGGCACCCTCGTGCACGCGGTTTTGGAGCAGATGCACGGCCTGCCCGCCCAGGAGCGGACCTACCCGGCTGCGGTGAAGCTGATCAAGCCGACATGGGCGGATCTGCTGTCCCGGGATCGGGAGGAGTTGGAGGGGGTCATTCCGCCGGAGGAGACCATGGACTTCTTCGTGGAGGCCCGGGAGCTAGTGAAGGGGTACTTCCGCATGGAGAACCCCACGGGTTTTTCGGCCGAGGAGTGCGAGAAGTACGTCAACACCACCTTGCCCAACGGGGTGCCGGTCCGCGGCTTCATCGACCGGGTGGATATCGCCCCGGGCGGCCAGGTGCGCGTGGTGGACTACAAGACGGGTAAGAAGCCGCAGCCCAAGTATTCCGACCAGGCCCGGTTTCAAATGAAGTTCTACGCCCTGGTGTGGTGGCGGCTGACGGGGACGGTGCCGGCCCAGTTGCGCTTGATGTACCTCAAGGTGGCGCAGGACCTGGTGTTGCGGCCCAGCCCCGCGGAGCTGACATATTTCGAGCGGGACCTAGGCGAGCTGTGGTCGCGCATCCTGGCTGACGTGGAGAGCGGGGATTTCCGCCCCCGGACCTCCAAGCTGTGCGGGTGGTGCCACTTCCAGGAGATTTGTCCGGCCTTCGGGGGCACGCCGCCGGAGTATCCGTTGCTGCGGGGTTAGAGATCTAGTTCGTCGAGGAGGCGGTGGAAGGCCGGGATCACCGGGGTGCGCCACAGGACGTCTACCCGGTCGTCTGCCCGGCCGGGGCCGCCGTTGATGACGGCCACGGGTTTTTCGGCCTTTTGGGCGTCCAGCACCATTCGAAACCCGCTCATGACAGCGAGCGAGGAGCCCACGACGAGAAGGGCGCGGGCTCGGAGCAGTTGGTCGGCCGCGGCTTGTTTGCGCTCCGGGGGTACGGGCTCCCCGAAGTACACGACGTCCGGTTTGAGGAGGACCGAGCCGCATTCCCGGCATCCCACCATGCGAAACCGCTGGACGGAGCTGTCCCGCAGGCTCACGTCCCCGTCTGGGTTGAGCTGGCTGGGGTCCAGACGAATGGAGTCCACGTAACCGGGGTTGGCCCGCTCCAGCCGGGTGTCCAAGTCCCGTCGTTGTTCACGGTGGCCGCAGGCCAAACACATGACCGTTGCGAGGTCCCCGTGGAGCGCCAGGACGTTCCGGCTACCCGCGGCCCGATGCAGCCCGTCCACGTTCTGGGTAATGACCCCCTGGATGGCCCCGTGGGCCTCGAGCTCAGCGAGGGCGAAGTGGGCTTGATTGGGAAGCGCCGCGGCCATGTGCCGCCACCCCACGAAGGAGCGGGCCCAGTAGCGGTGGGAGGCCGCCGGGTCGTACCGAAACTCCTGACACGTCATGGGTCGATGGCGGGTGAGGGAGCCGCCCGGCCCGCGGTAGTCGGGGATTCCGGAATCCGTGGAAACCCCGGCTCCGGTAAGCACGAGGACGCCCTGGCCGCGCAGCAGGTTCGCAATGTCCCGGGCGGCCCCTTCCGGCTCGCTGGGTTCCGCGGTGGCGGTGACGACGCGCGCGATAGAGCGCAGCGCGGATTGGTGGGCTAAGTGAACGGGGTCCAGGCGTCGGCGCACATCCCCACTTTAGATGCGCGCGATGCGAATGTCGGTGGCGAGAATCGCCTCTGCCCCCACGGCGGAAAGCTCGTCCATGACGGAGTTGGCCTCCTTGCGGGGGACCATGGCCCGCACGGCCACCCAGTTGTCATCGGCGAGCGGGGACACAGTGGGCGCCGACAACCCCGGCGTGATTGCCTTCACCTGTGCCAGGGCCGTGCGGGGCACGTTGTAGTCCAGCATGACGTAGTTGTGGGCGTGCAGGATCCCCTCGATGCGCTTGATGAGGACCTGCTGTTCCTCGCTGACGGGCTCCCCGACCCGCCCGACGAGGATCGCCTCGGACACGCACAGGGGCTCCCCGAAGGGCTCCAGCCCCTGTTGACGCAGGGTGCGACCCGTGGAGACCACGTCCCCGATGGCGTCCGCCACCCCCAGCCGGATGGAGATCTCCACTGCCCCGTCCAGGCGGATGACCTGGGCATCGATCCCGCGTTTGTTGAGGTCGCGGCGGACCAGGTTGGGGTAACTCGTAGCGATTCGCTTGCCGGCCAGCCGCTCCACGGTCCACCCCTCCCCCGCGGGCGCCGCGTAGCGGAAGGTGGAGCCGCCGAATCCCATCGGCAACAGCTCGGCGACCTCCTCGCGCGTGTCGGCGGCGAGGTCCCGGCCGGTGATCCCCAGGTCGAGGTGACCAGAGGCGATGTAGATGGCGATGTCTTTCGGCCGCAGGAAGTAGAACTGCACGCCGTTGTCCTGGTCCACGACGGTGAGGGCCTTGGAGTCCCCGCGGGTGGCGTAACCGGCCTCCCTGAGGATTTCGGTGGCGGCTTCTGAGAGGGATCCTTTATTGGGAACGGCGACGCGAAGCATGCGGGGGTGACTCATCCTTTGTTCTCGGCGGCGGTGAAGAGGGGAAGTCTTGGGGAGAGGAAGCGGTGGAGAAGGGTAAGAGACCGTGGTGCTACAGGTGCTTGTACACGTCCTCGGGGTTGAGCCCCCGGCCCACCATGACCACCTGCAGCCAGTAGATGAGCTGGGAAATCTCCTCGGCCAGCTCCTCGTCCGATTGATACTCGGCGGCCAACCACACTTCCCCGGCCTCCTCAATGACCTTTTTGCCCTGGAAGTGCACTCCCGAGTCGAGGGCGGCCACCGTTGCCGAGCCCTCGGGTCGTTCCGCTGCCCGCTGCTGGAGCTGCTGGAAGAGAGTGTCAAACGTTTTCGGCGATTCTTGCTGGCTCACGCGGGTCATTGTCTCACACACTTGAGTGCGGTCGGCCGTGCAGTTGCCGGTAGGCCCGGTGGAGGTCTGCGGCGGTGATATTGCCCAGGTCGGTTTGTCCCGCGAAGAGCTCGCCCAGTGCGGTGATGCCCTCCTGCGTTTGGACGCCCGGCTCCACGGGGACGCCAATGACCCGCGCGCCGGCGTAAGTAGCCGCTGCCATTCCCGCCGGGGAGTCCTCCAGGGCAAGGCACTGCTCCGGTTTTAGCCCGAGAGCCCGGGCGGCGGCGAGGTAAACATCCGGGGCCGGTTTGCCGTGCTCCACCTCGTCGGCGCACACGGACACGGCGAAGTACTCCGGGCCGATCGTCGCCAGGCTGATGTCCGTCAGTTGGCGGGCGGTGTTGGTGACCAGCGCCATGGGGATCTCGGTCGCTCGCAGCTCCGCCAGCAGCCGCTGAACTCCGGGGCGGAACTCGATCCCCGTGGCGAAGAGTTTGCCCACCTCTGCGAACATCCACTGCACCCAGCGCTGCTCGTCTTCCGGGCTGAGCCGGATTCCCGCGTTCTCGGCGCACACGCGGACGGTGTTGATCGTGGTGCCGCCGACCGTGCGAGCTCGTGCCTCCGCGGTGAGCTTACGGCCCATGGATTCGGCCATGCGGAAGGTGGCTTTGCCCCACAGGGGTTCGGTGTCCACGAGGGTGCCGTCCATATCCCACAGGACAGCCCGCATCCCCGGGTCGGCGCTACTCGTCATCGAGCACCTGGGTGGCGTGCGCTAACACGGCGGCGGGATCCGCACCGGCTTCCTTGGCAGCGCTGGCAAGAACGTCCATGAGGTCCGACTGCTCCTCGCAATCCAGGACGGCATCTTCGTGCTCCGCCGAGAGGGCCTTCAGCCGAGCTAGGTCCGGGTCGACGATGGCGCAGATCGCGATAGTCAGCGGATCCGGGCCCCCGTCGGACTGTTCGGCGGGCAGCTCGACGAGCTCCCGTAGCTGCTCGGGGCTGTGCTGCCCCACTGAGGCGATCGCCGCAATGAGGTGATCGACAATCGCGGTCGCTTCACGGACGACCGACTGCGGGTACGGCGGTTCCCAGAATTCCCGATCGGCCGGGCGCAAGTAGCTGCCCGTGGCCATGGCGGTGAGGTTGTCGATGAAGGCGCTGCGGGCCGCTTGGGTCGTGGTCACAGTGGGGAGCTAACCTTTCGCGTCGAGGATGAGAGCGGGCGGTCTGGGGGTAAGACCAGCCCCCAGCTTAACGGCGTAGCCGGACACCCAGCAGCGCGTCCACCGCCGCGTGCACGACCTCGGCCCCCTCGCCTGAACCGTCTGCCCCCGGGCGGGCCGACCGCGCCCAGTCGTCGAGAACCTCCAGTGCCCCGGGGGTATCCAAGTCCTGGGACAGGGGGGTGGCCACGCGCACCACGAGCTCCTTGGCCTCTTCCGCGGTCATGTCTGCGCTGTCGGCCAGTGCCCGGCGCCAACGGCTGAGGCGCTCCTCCGCGTCGCGGAGCACCGCCGCAGACCAGTCGCGATCCGAGCGATAATGCTGGCTGAACACCCCGAGCCGGATCGCCGCAGGTTCATGGCCGGCCGCGGTGAGCTTGGACACGAAGACGAGATTGCCCAAGGACTTGCTCATCTTCGTGCCATCCAGGCCGATCATGCCCGCGTGCACATAGTGGCTGGCCATGCGGTCCACCTGGTGGGCGGCCTCCGCATGGGCCGCGGAGTACTCGTGGTGGGGGAAGCGCAGGTCCACTCCCCCGCCCTGGATGGCGAAGGAGGCCCCCAGCCGGTTCGTGGCGATCGCGGAGCATTCGATGTGCCATCCCGGGCGACCCGCACCGAAAGGGGCCTCCCACCGGGGCTCCCCCGGCCGGTGCGCCCGCCACACGAGCGCGTCCAAGGGGTGCCGCTTGCCGGGGCGCTGCGGATCCCCGCCCCGTTCGGCGAAGAGCTCGGCCATGGTGGCCGGGTCGTAGCGCGATTCATAGCCGAATTGCGGGGTGAAGGAATAGTCGGCGTAGATATCCGGGTATTCGTCGTCCACCTGATAGGCCGCGCCCCGGTCCAATAGCCGTTGGACCATGGCGATCGCCTCCCCCACGCTCTCGATGGCGCCGATAAAATCGCGGGGTGGGATTACCGAAAGGTTCGTCATGTCCGACCGGAACAGATCGGTCTGCGCGTCCCCGAGGTGGCGCCAATCCACGCCGTCCCGTTCGGCTCGTTCGAACAGCGGATCGTCCACGTCCGTGACGTTCTGCACGTAGTGCACCCCGTGCCCGCAGGCGCGCAAGTAGCGATTAATCGTGTCGAACGTCAGGTACGTCGCCGCGTGCCCGAGGTGCGTGGAATCGTAGGGAGTGATGCCGCAGACGTACATCCCGACCTCCGCCTGATCGGAGGGCGCTGGGGAGGAACCGACAACGGGCTTGATGGCGTCATCCGCCGTGTCGTAGAGCCGGAGGGCGGGAAGGTCCACCGGTACCGGTGAGATAGCGGGGTGCGGCCAGGACTGCATGGTTGCCCATTCTAAGCGGCCCCACGAGCAGGTCCGCCTACTGGGCGGGCAGAACCCCCACGGCCAGCAGCGCCATCACGGCCAAGCCCAGCGGCACCCGCCACAGCGCGAACCACGCGAAGGAGTGGTGAGCCACGAAACGCAGCAACCAGGCGATAGAGGCATAACCCACGACGAAGGCAATGGCAGTACCGACGAGCAGTTGAGCCCCCGAGGCGGCTTCGCCAGCCGCGGGGCTAAAGGCGTCCGGAAGAGAAAAGAGCCCGGCCGCCAGGACCGCCGGAATGGCGAGCAGGAAGGAGAATCGCGTGGCGACCTCCCGATCGAGATCGCGGAACAACCCGGCGGAGACGGTGCCGCCGGACCGAGAGACGCCCGGGATGAGGGCCAAGCACTGGGCAAAACCCATCCACACCGCATCCTTCACGTTCAGTTCCCGGTAGGTGCGGCGCTTGCGGCCAAGCCGCTCAGCGGCCACGAAGAAGAAGGAGAAGGCTATGAGCATCGCCGCCGTAATCCACAGGTTCCGCAGAGCCTCCCGGATGTAGTCCTGGGCCAAGAACCCGATGATGCTGATCGGCAGAGTGCCGACGATGACCATCCAACCCATGCGATAGTCGAACCCCCGCCGGGACTTATCGAACAGCCCCACCAGCCAGCCCCGGGCGATGGAGAAGATGTCCTTGGCGAAGTACACCAGCACGGCGGCCTCCGTGCCCAACTGAATGACGGCCGTGAAGGAAGCCCCGGCGTCCTTGCCCCACAACAGCGTTGACACGATGCGCAAATGGCCGGATGAGGACACCGGAAGAAACTCGGTGAGCCCCTGGACGATGGAAAGGACGATCGTCTGCGCCCACGTAATGCTGCTATCCATGGAGGGTCAGGCTACACAACGCAACTGGCAGCAGCCCTGCAGTGTCGCTGCCAACCCCCTTGAGGCACCGGGTGGGGAACCTGCGTGAGGAAAGTGTCGGTATTCGCCGCTGGTAGCGTAGTGACCGTGAAAGCCCATGTAAGGTCGTCCGCCGGTCTCGCAACCGCTGCGCTTCTCGTCGCCGCTGGCCTGTTGGCCGGATGCGCATCCGACGACGCTGAGCAGCTACCGAGCGAGGACACCGCAGCACAATCGGCCCCGGCCAATGTGGCCAAGGACCAAACCCCGATCGGGGAACCCGCCGTGCCTCTGAAATCGCAGGATCCAAAGGGGGAGGTCCCCGGCAAAACCACCCCGGGGGATCCCATGGACCAGCTCGTGCGCGTCGGAGCCCGGGCCACCGCGCCGGATCAAGCCCCGGTCTACGCCGCCCGCCACGCGGGCAAGCTGACGATGGGCACACTGCCCCAGCTCGCCAGCGGAGAGGGCACCCGCGAGGAAGACCTTGGCGCCAACTGCACGAACTTGGCCAGCTCCGACCGAGGGGTGGTCGCCACGTGCGGGACGGAGGTCAAGGAAGTGGATGCGACGGGGGCCACCGTAGGCACCATCCACGTGGATAAAGCCGCCACCGCCGCCACCCGCAACCACGACGGGACCTGGGCCGTGGGGTTAGACGGAGAGGACCGGGTCTACTTCTACAGCGCCGATGGGGTCCAAAGCGGCCAGGCCACGGTCAGCCGACACATCGACGACATGCAATTGATGTACCCCCAAGACGGTGCCAGCCGCCTAGCCGTGATCGATCGGCATCAAACCACGGTCTCTGACCTCAGCTTTGGGGAGAAAGAACCCAACGGCACCCTGCGAATTGGTACGGGCGTGGGCGGCTTCTCCGCCGGTGACGGGCGCTCGTCCATTTTGGCAACATCGGATACCCGCGGCGGGCAGATGATCTTCTACAGCATGGACGACCTCGTGCGCCACCACGAGACCGTGCCCACCGGGCCGTCCCCCTGGAGCGTCCACTGGGACGCCGGACGTGGGATCGTGTGGGTGTCCACCACCGTGGACCACACCCTCACGGGGTACCGAGTGGACTCGGGAACCCCCGTGCCCGTCGCCAAGATCAACACCATCGGTAGTGTGCGCCACACCGTCGGTAACCCCCAGGGGGACCTACTGCTCGTGGACTCCACCGGCACCCGACAATTGCTGAGCTCGGCAGATGTCAACGCCGCCGTGCAGCGGGGAGTACCCGATGCCCCCACGTTCCCCGCTACCTCCGTGGACTGAAATACCCTACGCACACCATCGACCAGGTCCCCCAACCGGCCCTGAGGAGGATGAGGCCCCCGCCATGAGCACCCCACAGCCAGCAACCACCGGAGCCCCCAGAACGCGCGGCTTTCGCCGCAGTGCCTACAACGCCGCCCTCCACGCCATGTTCCGCCTGCCCCCGGAGCGCATCCACCACTACATGACCCGCGCCCTGACCGGGCTGTCCGCCTCCCCCGCCATCTGTACTGCCCTGCGTCGCCTCACCGCGATCGACGAGCCCGGCCTCGCCCAGGACATCGCGGGACTTCACTTCCCCCGGCCCCTGGGGTTGGCCGCCGGCTTCGACAAGGATGCCACGGAGGTGGATGCCTGGGGGGCCCTGGGTTTTGGGTACGCGGAAGTGGGCACGCTCACATCCCTGGCGCAGCCCGGGAACCCCACCCCCAGGCTGTTTCGACTCCCGAAAGATCGGGCGATCCTCAACCGGATGGGATTCAACAACTTCGGTGTGGATGGGGCCGCCCGCCGCCTGAGTGCGCGCCGGTGCCCGGAGCCGGTGGGGGTCAACCTGGGGAAGTCGAAGATCACCCCGGCGCAGCTAGCCCCGGGCGATTACCGGATGTCCGCCCGCGCCGTGGAGGCCGTGGCGGACTACCTCGTGATCAATGTTTCTTCCCCCAATACGCCGGGCCTACGCGACCTTCAAGCTGTCGACAGCCTGCGGGCCATCGTCGCGGCCGTGCGGAAGGAATCCAGCCGCCCGTTGTTCGTGAAGATCGCGCCGGATTTGAGCGATGAGGACGTTCTGGCGATCACGGATGCCGCCTGCGAGATGCAGCTCACCGGGATTATCGCTACGAACACCACCATCGGGCGGGAGGGCCTGGCAGCGGACGCCTCTTATGTTCGAGCGCTGGGGGCTGGCGGGATTTCCGGGGCGCCCCTGGCCCGCCGGGCCCAGCAGGTCCTCGAACTCGTCGCGGATCGGGCCCGGGGGCGGCTCGTCCTCATTGCGGTGGGCGGAATTGAGACCCCGCAGCAGGCCTGGGAGCGCATCGCCGCCGGGGCCCACCTGCTCCAGGGCTATACCGGCCTCATCTATGGGGGGCCGGATTGGATTCGGGATATCCACCTGGGACTGGCCCAGCAGCTACGCCGTCAGGGGCTGACGCACCTCAGCCAGGCGGTCGGCTGCCGGCGGGAGTGGATCGACTAGCCGAGCCCCCCTGCCCCCTCGGGCTTTAGGAGTCCTCCGTCCAACCCCACAGCAGGCCCCGAGCGGTGGCCTTGAAGTTGAGGTTGAAGCCCAGCACGGTGGGAGTCTGGTGATCGTCGAGGTCCAGCTCCTCCCCCACGGCATGCACCGCGTAGATGTAGCGGTGGGGTCCGTGGCCCGCCGGGGGGTTCGCGCCGTAATACCCGTAGGACCGGCTGTCCCCGCGCAGGGAAACGGCCCCATCCGGCAGGTTCTGCAGGCTCTCGTCCCCGGCGTTGGCCGGCAGGCTCGTGACGCTGGCGGGGATGTTGAACACGGCCCAGTGCCAGTAGCCGCTGGCGGTGGGGGCATCCGGGTCGAAGCAAGTAACCGCGTAGGTCTTCGTGCCCTCCGGCCCGGGCGTCCACGACAACTGCGGGGAGACCGCATCGCTGCCGCATTGCTCGGCCGGGAGCTTGTCGCCGTCCGCGAAGTCCGCAGAGGTGACCTCCAGCGGGGGAAGATCGCTCAACGGGGCATAGGGATCCGGGCCGGGAAAGCGGTCCGAGAGATAGGTGGGATTGTGTTTGCTATCAGCCATGAAACCAACCGTAGCGAAAATGTCCCCGGCCGGATAGGGGCCGGCATCGGGCGCATAACCAGCCAGTTTGTCTTTAAACCGCCGGATCAATAGAGTGTGTGCAGTGCAACGGGGGAAGGCCCTGGTTTCATACCGGCCCGCCCCTCACCCAGTCCGGGTGGCGGAATGGCAGACGCGCTAGCTTGAGGTGCTAGTGTCCTATTAACGGACGTGGGGGTTCAAGTCCCCCTCCGGACACACTGATCGTCAACGGGGCCCCATGTGCGGGCCCCTTCGTCGTGTCCAGCACCTACTGCCCTTGATCCCCCTCACCTCATGTTCCCTTCCCTGCCCCGTTTCCAGCCGCCGCATCTGGTCGCTCTCGGCGCGCTAGCCCTGTTGGCTATCGTGGCGTGGTTTCTTCCGGTCCCGGGCGTGGAGAGCATTCGCTCCTGGGTCACCCGGGCCGGTTGGTGGGCACCGGCGGCGTACGTGGGGTTGATGGTCGCCTTCACCCAGCTCCCGGTCCCCCGGACCTTGTGGACGATCGCGGCCGGGCTGCTCTTCGGCAGCGTGTGGGGCAGCGCCCTGGCCCTCACGGGGTTGCTGTGCAGCGCGGCCCTGTCGCTTACCGGCCTGCGTTTGGTGGCCAACCGCGTTATCCGCTCTGGGGCGTCCGCCCGCGGCCGGTGGGAGAGCGTGCAGCAGATGGTCGCGGAGCGCGGTTGGATCGCGGTACTCGGGCTGCGGATGGTCCCCGCCGTTCCCTTCTCCATCCTCAACTACGCCTGTGCCGCCAGCCGGATCCCGCTGGGGCCCTTCCTCGTCGCCACCCTGATCGGCTCCGCCCCGAACACCATCGCCACGGTGGTGGCCACCGATACCGTCACCACCGGCGGGGATCCTTGGGTGCTTCTGCTCACGGCGGCGTTGGCCATCGTGGGCGCCAACCTCGCCGGCCGGGAGTTCCTCCACTGGCGGCGCGCGACTGCCGGGTAGCTTTGGCATCATGTTTGCGATCCACGCGTCCTACCGCGGCCGGGCCCGCCGACGGGCGGAGTTTGTGCGCAACGTCGCGGCAGCTCTAGCCGAATCCCCCGTCGCCGAGTCGGTGCGCCAGGAGGGGATCACTGATATCAGTTGCGTGGCTATCGGCCCGGAGAACGCCGGCGGGGTGATTCTGGCCCTCCTCCAGGTCGGGGATTTCGCCCTGGGCCTCGGCAGCCTGAGCGCGACTGACCTGGAGGGGGGTGCCGAAGAGGCGGGCACCGAGGATGTGGAGGCCGCCGCCCGACGCGCCTGCCCGCCCAGCCAGCGGGCGGGAAGTGTGGGGGTGCGCATCGAGCGCGCCGATCTGCCGGGCACGCTCATGCCGGGAAGGGCGGCGGACATCGCTGAGGATATCGCTGCGGCCTTCACGTTGCTGTCCTACGTGTTATCCCGCCGTACCGAGGAAGGACGCCAGGCCACCGCGCTCCTTCGCGCTGGGCTGAGCCAGAGCGAGGCCGCCCGGGAGGCGGGGATTAGTAAGCAGGCTATGAGTCAGCGCCTGGCTGCGGCGGGTTGGCATGCCGAGCAGGCGGGGTGGTCCCTGGCCATCCGTATGCTTGCTCGGGCGGATGAGGTGCGGTGAAGTTCTGCGGCGGCAGCGGTTGCTCCGGCGCGCCGGTTGGGGGCGTCGAGCCAGATGCTGCGGGACCGGGACGCTCCGGTACCGGATCCTCATCGACGGGCCGATTGGCCACCGCGTTTGCCGCCGCAACGGCCTCCGCAATCTCCGGAGCGGACGCGGTGGAGAACCAATCGTCGGAGCTGGTCTCGTTGGCGATTTCGCGGACATCCTCGTCCACCGGGGCCGGTTCGTAGCGGAACACGCCCTCGTCGTCTTTCCGGGCGAGCGCCTTGGCGAACTGCTCCAGGGAGTCCCCGAACTGCATGGGGATCATCCAGGTCTTGTTTGCGCTGCCCTGGGCCATCTCCGGCAGCTTCTCCAGGTACTGGTAGGCCAGCACTTCCGGGGTGACCTGGGCGGCCTTGATCGCAGCGTTGACCTTCTGGATGGCCTTGGCTTGGCCCTGGGCTTCCAGGTACTTCGCGGCGCGCTGGCCCTCGGCCCGCAGGATCGTGGCCTGTCGCTCGGCCTCGGCGGCGAGGATCTGGGCGTGCTTCTCGCCTTCAGCGCCGAGGATGCGGGCCTGCTTCTCACCTTCGGCGGTCTTGATATCGGCCTCCCGCTGACCCTCGGCGGTAAGGATCATGGCCCGCTTCTCGCGGTCCGCCTTCATCTGCTTTTCCATGGACTGCTGGATGGACGGCGGCGGGTCGATGGCCTTGAGCTCAACGCGGCTGATCCGCAGGCCCCACTTGTTCGTCGCCGCGTCCAGTTCCCCGCGCAGCCGACGGTTGATCACTTCCCGGGAGGTCAGGGTTTCCTCCAGGGTCATGCCACCCACGACGTCACGCAGGGTGGCCACGGAGATCTGCTCCACGCCGACGATGTAGTTGTTCACCCCGTAGATCGCGCGGGAGGCATCGTTGATCTGGAAGGTCACCACGGTATCGATGGCCACGGTCAGGTTGTCCTGGGTGATGACCGCCTGCGGGGGGAAGCTAACCACCTGTTCGCGGGTATCCACCTTCTGGCGAACCCGGTCGATGAATGGGACCAGCAGGGTAATTCCACCGCTGACGGTCCGGGTGTATCGGCCCAGCCGCTCAATCACCGCCGCCTCCCCCTGGGGGATCAGGGCAATGGACTTCATCACGATGACAATGAGCAATAGGACCAGGATGACTATGGCTATGAGCCCTGTCATGCGCCTACTTCTCCTTCCACACCACTGCGGTGGTGCCGTCGATTTCCAAGACCTGGACTGAATCCCCTTCGGCGAAGTGGTCCCCCGGGTGGGCAGCGCGAGCGCTCCACAGTTCCCCGGCAACCCGTACCTGGCCCAAGTTCGCGTCTGAGCTGTCCACTGGTGACACCACGACGGCCGGGCGCCCTTCCAATTCCCGGGCCGTGAACTGGTTATCCAGTGTGGCGGTGAGCAGCCGCCGCCGCAGCACCGGTCGCACCAGCAGCACGGAGATCGCCGAGGATACGGCGAACACCAGTACTTCCGCCCACAGGGGGATTCCAGCGACAGCCACACCAGCCGTGACTAGCGCGGCGGCGGCCAGCATCAGCAAGGAGAAATCCATGACGGCGAATTCGGCGAGCGCCAGAACAGCAGCGGCGATTAGCCAGACGACGGGACCCATGGGCCCCACAATAGGCCAAGGGCGGCGACCTAGGGGCCCTCTCCCACGGTGACGAAGTCGATCAGGCGCTCGACCGCCCCCAGGAGGGTGGAATCGACGTCCCGGTAGGTGCGCACCCCCGCGTATACCCGCCGCCACCCATCCTGGGGGCTGCCCCACCCGAGGCGTCGGCATACCCCGGTCTTCCAGTCCTCGCCGCGGGGCACCTTCGGCCAGGCGCGGATCCCGACGCTCGCGGGTTTCACAGCCTCCCAGATGTCCACGTAGGGGTGGCCGGTGACCATGACGTGGGGGCCAACCGAGCGGGTCAGTTGCGTCTCCTTGGACCCGGTGACGAGGTGGTCGGCCAGCACACCCACGCGTCGTTGGGCGGTCGGGCCGAACTCCGCCAGCCGCTCGGGGAGGTTGTCCAGGCCCTCCAGGTACTCCACGACAACGCCCTCCACCCGAAGGTCGTGGCCCCAGACGCGTTCCACGATTGCGGCGTCGTGGATCCCCTCCACCCAGATGCGGGAGGGGGCAGCCACCTTCGCCCGAAGCCCCTCTACCCGGCGGGATCCGGAGTTGGATCGTTGCGCGCCGCGGCCGGTCGGGGTGCTTCGCGGATCTACGTAGCGGGTGAGGGTGACCCGTCGGCCCTCCAGCAGAAAGGCCCCGGGCCGTAGGGGGAACAGCCGAGAGCGACCGTGGCGGTCCTCCAGCCGCACGAAATCCCCGTCGATGGTGCGTTCGCAGGCCAGGATCTCGCCGACGAAATCATCGCTGATCACTTCCACTACGAGCCCCGGTTGTGCCGGGTGGCTGGGGTAGTTCTGTGGCCGGTTGCGGTGATGTCCAGAGAGGATATCCCCCGCGTAGGGATCACGATCGTTGAAGCTCATGGGCCTAGAGCTTAGGCTAGGGCGAATGTCTCATCCTCAGCCCGCCCTCCTGGCCGAGCAGTTGTGGAGCCCCGTGCAGAACTCGGCGCTGTGGCTGGCGTGGTGGCTGCACGGGTTAGTGGCCACCGATGCGGTCATCGATGCCGTCAATGCCACGCAGTCTTCCGGAGCTGAGCACCAGATTGTTTTTCCGGACGCCAGGGAGGACCTAGCGCGCGCCCGTAGCCTCCACACCGGCGTGACGGAGGTGCTGCGTGCGGCTCGGGCCGCAACGGCGCAGGCCCCTACCGGTGTGGCCGAGCAGCCGTTGGTGTCCCTGGTCCTGGCCGGGCCGGGTCAGGTGCCTCCCCTGCCGGCAAACACCCCCGCCAGCCGCGCCGTCAGCCGCCGGGGGGCGGGTCTGCTGTTGGCGGGCGGGGATTCGCAACGCCATCACGTGGTCGTGCCCTCCGCGTCGGAAGGGCTGGTGACGTGGGAGTGGTTCCAGGTGGAGGGGCCGCTTCCGGCGGTCGTGGCGCATTCCCCGGGAGAGGCCGAGGAGTTGCTGCGCCAGGCTGTGGAGCAGGCAGCCAGCCAGGTGTCGGCGGCTGGGGTGGGCCGCGTGGGCGGCATGGGCGGCGGGGGCGATACCAGGCTGGCCGTGGGGACCCTCGCCGACGCCTTTGGGCTGCCCGGTTTGCCGCCGGGGGTGCCCCCTCGAGCGGAGCGACTAATGGCTCGGGCGGACATGGTCGCGGCGATCGTTGCAGTCGCGCGCCGCAGTGAGGTGGGGGCCGGCGCGGACCCCTATGTGCTTCCGCTGCTGCGGGCTGTGCGCACCGCCCGGATGGTAGCGGTGGACTACGCCCAGCGGGAGATCGTGCGTTAGAGCGCTACTCGATCATCCGCACCGCGTAGGGGGCCATGCCGCCGTAGCGCACCGGGGAGATGCTCACGACACTGCCGGACTGCGGGGCCTCCAGCATTTGCCCGTCGCCCAGGTAGAGGGCCACGTGCTCTTCGCCACTGGCGCCCCAGAAAAGCATGTCCCCTCGCTTGGCCTCGGAGGCGGGGACCTGGCGCCCGGCGGTGTACTGGTAACCGGAGTAGTGGTCGAGGTAGATTCCGGCGGCCGCGAAGGCGTACACCATGAGACCGGAGCAGTCGAAGCCGACCTTCTCATAGTCCCCGAAACTGTCGGCCACGCCGCCGTCCCGGATGCCGAGGGTGGGGCCCACGGCGTTGCCGCCGCCCCAGGCGTACGGCATCCCAAGCTGGGAGGAGCCGCGGTTGATGACCCGCTCGATCTTCTCGGCGGCGGTGCCGGAGGTGTCCTCGGAAGGGGTCTGCGTCCCCGGGTTGGTCACGCCCGGCAGCGTGGGGGCCACGGTGCCCTCACCCGCGTTGGGGTCCACACCGTCCGGGGCCCCCGGGGTGTTCTGGCTGACGCCCATCGCCGCGTCGTACTCGCGGCCGGCCGTGTCTCGGCCGG
The DNA here is from genome assembly GCF_028609845.1 of Corynebacterium heidelbergense. Lineage (NCBI taxonomy): Bacteria > Bacillati > Actinomycetota > Actinomycetes > Mycobacteriales > Corynebacteriaceae > Corynebacterium > Corynebacterium heidelbergense. The sequence continues at coordinate 1,113,373 of NZ_CP063191.1, forward strand.
CCTGGGCTGCGGCGTTGAGCGCATCCTGTGGGGAACCGCCGTTGGCAGCGGCGGCAAATCCGGCCATAGCGGCGGACTGTCCCGCCGCCAGCAGACCGTTGATGGCGCGCTGGCGCTGGTCATCCCCAGTGGAGGAGGCCTCGAATTCGGTGGGGATATTCTCCACCGAACCCAACGGAGCGGAGCTCTCCGTCGAAGTTGCCGGCGCTTCGGACTCGGCGGCCTTCTTGTCAGGTTCCTGGGCTTGACTCTGGGGTGCCTGTGCCTGAGCTTGAGGGGCTTGTGCCTGAGCCTGCGTCTTCTGCGGTGCTGGGGCCGGTGCGGCCGGCGGATTCGCCTCTACTCGGGCCACGGCGGCCTCTGCAGCGCGACGCTTGTCGAAGGAGCTCGCACTGGCGCTCTGCTTGTCCACGGCCGCGCGGGCTACGCGAACCTTGGCCTGGGCCTCGCGCATCTGCCGCTGGGCCGAAGCGATCTGGTCGCGCTGGGCGGCGAGTTCGCGCTGCGCTTGGCTGAGGGCGTCGTTGGCTGACTTATGGGCATCGACGGCGGCCTGCACCGCATTGTTGGCGGCATTCCGGGAGGCCCGGAGACCGGATTCTTCGTTGGCTGTCTGCGTGCGGGCGAGGTCCAGTCGATCGACGACCCCCCGCTGGCGCTGGGAGGCGGCCTGCAGGTAGCTGTTGCGATCGAGCGTGTCCCCGACGGCGTCGGAACCGGCGGCCAGGGACACGGGGGCTGCGTCTCCCCCGGTGGCGTAGGCAGAGCGGGCGAGCTCATCCAACTTCTGCTGGGCCTGGGCGACCTGCTGGTCCGCCTTGCCCAGGCGGCCTTTGGCGTCCGTAACTCCACTCTGGGCCTTTTGGGCCTGAGCCTGGGCGCGGGAAAGATCCACGCGTGCCTTATTGGCCCGCTCGCGCAGACCGCCGACGCTGTTTTCCACGTCCGCTAGCTTGCGCTGGGACGAGGACGCATCGCTGACGAGACCCGCCAGGTAGCCCTCGGCGGTCTGGGGCGATTCCTGCGCGGAGGCAACGGGCCCTGCCGCGAAGGCGGTTCCGGCGGTGAGCGATACAACTAGCAGAGCGCGGCTGGACCGGGCGACATGAGCCGCAGCGCGGCCGCGGCGTTTCGGACGGTTAAGCACGATGGTGTTCTCCTGCAACAAGCTCGGCACTGTAACGAGCTGGTCTCGCCGGTGTGGCGGATAGGGGGACAAAAAGGGGTAAACCGCATCGGCCGGACTATTGCGCACTTCCCCATGCCAATAGATTCCGTCCCGGAGTGGCCGCAATGATTCCTCCCCGTCCATGGGTTCTTGGCGGGAGAGTCACATTGCTATCAACTCGCTACATGTGTTGACAGGTGAACCCTAAGCCACTTTGGCAACGGTTACGAACTCTTATCACGGTGGCCCCACTCGTCACATTGGACACAGAAGTCACGCGCCGTGGCTTGACCAGCGCGAATAATGCGCCAATCCCCGCTTGTGAGTTGTGTCACAATTTAGTAGGAATCGGCGCGTCGGATTGAAGGAGTTGCAGCAACTCTCTAGTGCGGGACAACAAACGTCAATGCTGAGAACTTGACTCCTTGAGAGGAGGCCGGGAGAACAGCCGGGCGCACACGGCGGCTACTCCCGCGGCACCGGCGGTTCCTAGCAAGATGAGTGAACCGATGAGACCCATGGGCACGTGTGTCCCGTGCATGGCCTGGACAAACGACTCCGTCGCCGCGGGATCGACGGAACCAGCCAGAAGATGCTGATGGGTTTCGAGCTCGAATCGAGAGAAGTGATCCGACACCACCGCAGCCGGCCCGGGCGTTTGCACGATGACGGTGTTCGCACCGGTGTCGTTCTTGATCGCCTGAGCGACGTCCCGGCAGTCCGCCCCGGTGAAATCCCCATCAGTCAAGACTACAACCTTGACCGTTCCGAAATCATCGCTTCGGGAACCATGCTCGGCGCTATCCACCGCGGCGTGGAAGCGGGCGGGTGGCGGCAGATGTGGGCCATCCTGGCTCCCCTGCTCGGCGACATCGGCGGAACGGAGCGCCCCGCTGAGGGAGGAGACATCCACGGACTTCGGAATCATGGCCTTGGTTCTACCAGGGCCCCCGAAGGCTGCCGAGCGCTGACACGCAAACGCCGGGGAAATGGGATAACAGAACATTCGTACTGTTAGGCTAGGAAAGTGATGGGACGTCTATTTTTGCCACACAATTGGAAATAAGTCCCTGCTTCCTGCCGCTTCCGGCGCGGGACTGACGACGTATGCGCGGGGGACTCGCGGATACGTATGACTCGAGAGAAGAGAAACAAAGGAGTGACCGTGAGCGAAAGCACCAACTCGTTCGACGCCAAGGGCACACTGCAGGTCGGTGAGAAGTCGTATGACATCTACCGCCTCTCGGCGGTGCCCGGCATGGATAAGCTGCCGTACTCGCTAAAGGTTCTGGGCGAGAACCTGCTGCGCAACGAGGACGGCAAGAACGTTACCCGGGACCACATTGAGGCTATTGCCAACTGGGATCCCACCGCCGAGCCGAGCATCGAGATTCAGTTCACTCCCGCTCGAGTTATCATGCAGGACTTCACGGGCGTGGCCTGCATTGTCGACCTCGCCACCATTCGGGATGCCGTGGTTTCCCTCGGCGGCCGGGCGGATCAGGTGAATCCCCTGAACCCCGCAGAGATGGTCATCGACCACTCCGTGATCATCGAGGCCTTCGGTGACTCGGACGCCTTCGATAAGAACGTGGAGATCGAGTACCAGCGCAACGACGAGCGTTACAAGTTCCTCCGCTGGGGCACCGGCGCCTTCAACAATTTCCGCGTCGTTCCCCCGGGAACCGGCATTGTTCACCAGGTCAACATCGAGTACCTGGCCCGCTCCGTCTTCGAGAAGGACGGCGTGGCCTACCCCGATACCTGTGTTGGTACGGACTCCCACACCACCATGGAAAACGGCCTGGGCATTCTCGGCTGGGGCGTCGGCGGCATCGAGGCTGAGGCTGCCATGCTCGGCCAGCCCATTTCGATGCTCATCCCCCGCGTGGTTGGCTTCAAGCTCACCGGTGAAATGAACCCCGGCGTGACCGCCACGGACGTAGTGCTCACCATCACCGACATGCTCCGCCAGCACGGCGTGGTCGGTAAGTTCGTCGAGTTCTACGGCGCCGGCGTGGGCGAGCTGCCCCTGGCTAACCGCGCCACCATCGGCAACATGTCCCCCGAGTTCGGCTCCACCGCTGCGATCTTCCCGATCGACGAAGAGACGGTGAAGTACCTCGAGCTCACCGGCCGCGACCAGGAGACCCTGGATCGTGTGGAGGTCTACGCCAAGGAACAGGGCATGTGGCTGGATCCCAGCAAGGAGGTCGAATACTCTGAGTACCTCGAGCTGGACCTGTCCACGGTCGTGCCGTCCATCGCCGGGCCGAAGCGCCCGCAGGATCGCATCGAGCTGACGGACTCTAAGTCCCAGTTCCGCAAGGATCTGCACAACTACGCTTCCGGGGACACCGGCGCTACCTCCACCGGCAGCTTTGACGCAGAGGGCCCCACCACGGAGACAACCTCCGAGCAACAGGCCACCCCCGCCCCCGCCGCAGACGCGAAGGGCAACATGCCCTCCGCGGCAGCCGGCGCCGATGGGCGTCCCTCCAACCCCACCCCGGTCCACTACAACGGCCAGGACATGGAGCTGGACCACGGCATGGTGGCCATCGCTTCCATCACCTCCTGCACCAACACCTCCAACCCCTCCGTCATGGTGGGCGCCGGCCTGCTCGCCCGCAACGCGGCGGCCAAGGGCCTCAAGCCCGCCCCGTGGGTAAAGACCTCCATGGCCCCCGGCTCCCAGGTCGTCACCGGTTACTACGAGGCCGCAGGTCTGTGGAAGGACCTGGAGGCCATGGGCTTCTACCTGGTCGGCTACGGCTGCACCACGTGTATCGGTAACTCCGGCCCGCTGCCCGCCGAGATCTCGGCAGGCATCAACGAGGGCGACCTCGCCGCTACCGCCGTGCTCTCCGGTAACCGCAACTTCGAGGGTCGCATCAACCCGGATGTCAAGATGAACTACCTGGCATCCCCGATCCTCGTTATTGCCTATGCCATCGCGGGCACGATGGACTTCGACTTTGAAACCCAGCCGCTCGGCACCGACAACGAGGGCAACGACGTCTTCCTGCGCGACATCTGGCCCTCCACCGAGGAGATCGAGGACGTCATCGCGTCCAGCATCACCAAGGAGCTGTACTCCGCCGACTACGCGGACGTCTTCAAGGGCGACGAGCGCTGGCAGAACCTGGACGTCCCCACCGGCGAGACCTTCGCCTGGGACGAGGACTCCACCTACATCCGCCGCGCCCCCTACTTCGACGGCATGAGCCGCGAGCCGGAGGCCGTCAGCGACGTGTCCGGCGCCCGCGTGCTGGCACTGCTGGGAGATTCCGTCACCACGGACCACATCTCCCCCGCTTCCACGATCAAGCCCGGCTCCCCCGCCGCCCAGTACCTGGACTCCCACGGTGTGGAGCGCAAGGACTACAACTCCCTCGGTGCCCGTCGCGGCAACCACGAGGTCATGGTCCGCGGCACCTTCGCCAACATCCGCCTGCAGAACCAGCTTCTGGACGGGGTATCCGGCGGTTACACCCGGGACTTCACCCAGGAGGGCGGCCCCCAGGCGTACATCTACGACGCCGCCATGAACTACAAGGAGGCCGGCACGCCGCTGGTCGTCCTCGGCGGCAAGGAGTACGGCACCGGATCCTCCCGCGACTGGGCCGCTAAAGGCACCCTGCTGCTGGGCGTGAAGGCTGTCATCGCTGAGTCCTTCGAGCGAATCCACCGCTCCAACCTCATCGGCATGGGCGTGGTTCCGCTGCAGTTCCCCGACGGCGAATCCTGGAAGTCTCTGGGCCTCGACGGCACCGAGACCTTCGACATTTCCGGAATCGAGGAGCTCAACAACGGCTCCACCCCGAAGACGGTCCACGTCACCGCCAGGAAGGAAGGCGGCGAAACCATCGAGTTCGACGCGGTCACCCGCATCGACACACCCGGTGAGGCCGACTACTACCGCCACGGTGGCATCCTGCAGTACGTGCTGCGCAACATGATGGCGCAGCAGTAAAGAGGAGCATGCGGCGCGCCCGATAGCGAGGAACTCGAACCCATGCCCCGGATGAGTGAAGAGAACCTGGCCTCCGTGCGCGCCGAGATCCTCCGCGGAGCTCGGGAGTGCTTCATCACCTATGGCTACAAGGATGCGACGGTCGCCCGCTTGGAGGCCAGCATCGGCAAGTCCCGGGGCGCTATCTTCCACCACTTCCGCAACAAGGACACGCTGTTCCTGGAGGTCGCCCACGACGACATGGCCCGGATGACCCAGGCCGCCCGGGAACACGGCATGATCGGCATGATCCGCATGGTCCTGCACTCCCCGGAGCGGGCCGGTTGGTGGGCGATGCGGATGGAGATTCTGCGCCGTGTGCGCACCGACCCGTGTTTCCGGGCGAAGTGGGAGCTGGACCAGTTGGCGCTGCAGGAGGTGGTCACCGACCGGCTGCGGGAGAACGCCGCCCGCGGCCGGATCCGTGGCGACGTGGACGTGGTCAGCATGTACCACCTACTGGACCTGGTGCTGGAGGGCGTGATGGCGAAGCTGCCGGCGGCCGCGGGCACCGAAGATATGCAGCGGGCCCTCCAGCTGGTGGAGCTCGCCATGCGCCAAGAGCCACAGTTGTAGCATTAACCCCCATGATCGCCATCATGACCGTTACCGGCCTGGACCACACCGGCATTATCGCCGCCGTGTCCACGGAGCTGGCCCGCCGGGATGTGAACATCCTTAACGTCTCCCAAACCATCATGGATCAGTTCTTCACCATGATCCTGCACGTCGAATTCGACGATGATGCCCTGGGCATCGGGGAGTTGCAGCAGCACATGGCCGCCGTCGCCGAGGAGCAGAAGCTCGTCATCCGGGTGCAGTCGGAGGACATCTTCACCGCCATGCACAGCGTCTAATTCACCACAGCGTCTGACTAAACCCAGTCCCCCACCCCCCCCAAGCCCAAGGACACCCTCCGCCCGCATGACTGACTTCGCCGACCTCGATCCCGCAGCTTTCGGCCGCCTCCACGGCCAGGCCAGCCACAATATCCTCGAAACCATTACCATGATCGAGCGATACCGGCTGGATATTCGCACTGTCACGATGGGCATCAGTCTGCTGTCCTGCATTCGCCCCACGGTGGAGGACACGGCCACCGCGATCTACGACAAGATCGTCCGCTACGCCCGGAACCTGGTGCCCGTGTGCGAGGGCATCGAGCAGGAGTTGGGCATCCCCATCGTCAATAAGCGCATTTCGGTGACCCCCATCGGTTTCCTCGCTACGGCTTTGGACGCCAATCCCCTAGCGCTCGCCAAAGCCCTCGATCGAGCCGCAAAGGAGGTGGGCGTGAACTTCATCGGGGGGTACTCCGCGCTCGTGGACAAGGGAGCCACCCCCGGGGAACGCAAGCTCATCAACTCAATCCCGGAGGCCCTGAGCACCACGGAGGTGGTCTGCGGTTCGATCAACGTGGGGTCTTCCCGCGCAGGGATCAACATGAACGCCGTGAAGCGGGCGGGGCACATCGTCAAGGAATGCGCGGAGGCCAGCGCCGAGGATAATGCGATGGCCTGCGCGAAACTGGTCATCTTCGCCAACTCCGTTGGGGATAATCCCTTCATGGCCGGTGCCTACCACGGGGTGGAAGAGGCGGATGTCGTCATCAACGTCGGGGTATCCGGCCCGGGAGTAGTGGATCGGGGTGTGGGCAGCCTAGAGGGCGCCACCTGCAACGACATCGCCGAGGCCGTCAAGCGGGCGGCCTTCAAGATCACCCGCAGCGGGCAGTTGGTCGGGGCCATGGCCTCGCAACGCCTCGGGGTGCCCTTCGGCATCGTCGATCTCTCCCTCGCGCCGACCGCAGAACTCGGTGATTCCGTGGCCCACATCCTGGAGCACATGGGGCTCGAGCAGGTCGGTACCCACGGGACGACGGCCGCCCTGGCGCTGCTCAACGATGCCGTGAAGAAGGGGGGTCTCATGGCCTGCTCCCGGGTCGGCGGACTCAGCGGCAGCTTCATCCCCGTCTCGGAGGACCGGGGGATGATCGACGCGGTCCAGTCGCAGGGGCTGTCGATCGACAAGCTGGAGGCGATGACGGCCATCTGTTCCGTGGGCCTCGACATGCTGGCGATCCCCGGGGACACCCCGGCGGAGACCATCTCCGGCATCATCGCGGATGAAGCTGCCATCGGTGTGATGAACCACAAAACCACCGCCGTCCGCATCATTCCGGTTCCGGGGGCTCAGGTTGGCGATACCGTGGACTTCGGCGGTCTGCTGGGTTACGCCCCGATCATGCCGGTGCACGAAGCATCCAGCGCCGCCTTCGTCAATCGCGGCGGATATATCCCGGCGCCGGTCCACGGTTTCCGCAACTAACCCACCATCACTTATCCAAAGGAACAACTGCCGTGACATTCGTGCTCATCAGCCCCCGGCAGGGTCAACAGGTCACTGCGGCGGAGCACCGCGACTTTCTCGCCTTCACCGGCCTGCGGGCGCAGGAGCTGGATCACCGCATTCTGGACCGTCCGGACAGCCAGATCGGCCCAGTGGACGGAGCGGAGGGGGTCTTCATTGGCGGCTCCCCCTTCACCATCACGGACCCGGAGGACCCGGAGCTGCAGGAGGCGATCAGCCAGACCTTGGTGCGCTTTGTCCGGCAGCAGTTGGACCGAGGGGAACTACCCATCTTCGCCACCTGCTTCGGGGCGGGCCTGCTGGCCCACTACTTCGGTGGGAAAGTCAGCCAGAGGTATGCGGAGGCCGCCGGGGAGACCCAAGTGGAGCTGACCGCTGAAGCTCAGGGGGACCCCATGTGCCAGGGCCTGCCGCCGTCCTTTCCCGCCCTGTGCGGCCACAAGGACTCGGTGGAGCGCCTGCCCACCGGAGCCACCCTGCTAGCCCGCAGCGAGCACTGCCCGGTACAGATGTACCGCATGGGTACCAACGTCTGGGTCAGCCAGTTCCACCCGGAGCTGGACGCCGCAGCCATCACCGCCCGGCTGAAGTTCTACGTGGGTCACGGTTACATGGCCGATGGCGAGGAGGAGAAGACGTACGCGGCGGTCGCCGGGGTCCGCACGGCAGAGGCCAACACCATCCTGCGCAACTTCGTGGACTACGCCAGGGCCCGCTAGGCCAGCTCCACGATCTCCATGTATTCATCGCCCCACAGGTCTTCCGTCCCGTCGGGCAAGACGATCACCCGCTCCGGCTGCAGGGCGCGAACCGCCCCGGGGTCGTGGGTGACGAGCACCACGGCCCCCTCGTAGGTCTGCAGGGCCTGGAGCACCTGTTCCCGGGATTGCGGGTCCAGGTTGTTCGTCGGCTCGTCAAGCAGCAGCACGTTCGCCCGGGAGCTCACGAGGGTGGCCAGGGCCAGCCGGGTCTTCTCACCGCCGGAAAGCGTCCCAGCCGGTTGATTCAACTGGTCCCCGGAGAACATGAAGGCCCCCAGCAGCCCTCGAAGGTCCTGCTCCCCCGCATCCGGGCAGGCCCCCACAGCGTTCTCCCATACGGAGCGGGAGCCATCGATCGTGTCGTGCTCCTGGGCAAAGTAGCCGATCTTCAGGCCGTGGCCGGTGACGATGCCCCCCTCCCCATCGGTACGTTCCACCCCGGCGAGAAGCTTGAGCAGGGTGGTCTTCCCCGCGCCGTTGAAGCCCAGGACAACCACCCGGCTGCCGCGGTCGATCGCCAGGTCCACCCCGGCGAAGACCTCCAGGGACCCGTACATCTTGGTCAACCCCGTGGCGTTGAGCGGGGTCTTGCCGCAGGGTGCGGGCTCGGGGAAGCGGATGTGGGCCATGCGGTCTTCCACCGGTACCTCGTCGAGGGACCCGAGCATGCGTTCGGCGCGGGCCACCATCTGCTTAGCGGCCCGGGCTTTGGTGGCCTTGGCCCCCAGCTTCTCCGCCTGCTGGCGCAGAGCGGAGGCTTTCTTCTCGGCGTTCGCCCGTTCCCGGCGACGGCGCGCCTCATCGGTGGCCCGGGCATCCTTGTACTTGCTCCAGCCCATGTTGTAAACGTCCGCCTCGGCCCGGACGGCGTCCAAAAACCAGATCTTGTTGCAGACCGCATCCAGCAGCTCCACGTCGTGGGAGATCATGACCAGCCCCCCGTCGTGTTTGGCCAGGAAACCCCGCAGCCAGGTAATCGAGTCGGCGTCCAGGTGGTTGGTCGGCTCGTCCAGCAGCAAGGTGGTGGCGGAGCGGCCGGACCCGTTGGTCGCCGCAAACAGGATGTGGGCCAGCTCCACCCGGCGGCGCTGCCCCCCGGAGAGGGTCTTTAGCTGCTGGTCCAACACCCGTTCGGGCAGCCCGAGGGCGTCGCAGATGCGCGCGGCTTCGCTATCGGCCTCGTATCCCCCGAGTGCTTGGAACCGCTCCTCCATGCGGCTGTACTTCCGGATCGCCGCGTCCCGCTCGGAGTCGGAGTTCGTCATCTCCATAATCTCTTGTTGGCGTTCCATGGTTCGGCGCATGGCATCCAGGCCGCGGGCGGAGAGCACCCGGTCCCGCGCGCTCTGTTCGATATCCCCCTCCTTGGAGTCCTGGGGCAGGTAGCCCAGGTCCCCGGAGCGGGTGACGCTGCCCCCATAGGGCTCGCTCTCCCCCGCCAGGATGCGCATGGTCGTCGTCTTGCCGGCACCGTTGCGCCCGACGAGTCCGATCCGGTCACCCGGCTGGACCCGCAAGTGCTGGCCGGGGGCATTCAGCAGCGTGCGCGCCCCGACACGGACCTCGAAATCTTGGGTGACAATCACGAGTGGGCAGTTTAGCCGCCGTAGGTAACATGCATCTCACCGCCCGCCCCCAACAGAGGATCGTTGAGTTGAGAATTGCAGTCATTATCGGCCTGGGCCCAGCCGGGGCCATTGCGGCGCTCCGGGCCCGCGCGCGGGGGATGGGCGTCCTTGCTCTCGATCACCGCCTGGAGGAAAACCCCACCGAACTACCGGAATGGCCAGCCACCTACGGCCTCGTCGACGCGGAGGTGCCCGGCTGGGCCGAGGAATTCGTCCGGCCTGCCCACGAGATCAGGGTCGTCACCACGGCCCGGCGCACCCCGGACTTCGGGTATCGGATGTTGGACAGCTCCGCGCTGCGGCAGGCCGTGGTGGACGCCGGGGTGACCCTCATACGCGGAACCGAACGGCACGTGCCGGAGGTGCTCGGGCAGGTGCGGCGGGACAATCCTGGGGCGGAGGTGCTGCTCATCGACTGTCGTGGGGCCCGGCCAGACGGTCGGGAGCTGTGGCAGGTGGCTTACGGGATGGTGCTGCGGGGGCGGTCGGCGCAGGTGCAGCCCACCTTCATGGACTGGCGCCCCGTGGAGGCGCGAGTGGCCCCGGCCAGTTTTCTCTACATCCAGCCAGTGGATGGGGGCATGCTCTGGGAGGAGACGGTGCTGGCGACCGACCAACGCCCGGAGGACCTTCGCGAGTTGCTGGCGGACCGCCTCCGCCAGCGCCTGCGTTCAGCGGGGGTGGCGGGCGACGTGGAGACGGTCGATACGGAATTTGTGGCCATCCCCATGGGCCTGCGGGAGGGTAGCTGGGCTCGGCGGCGGCGAATTCTTGTGGACGCCAACCCACCGCGCGCCGTGGAATACGTCCCCTTCGGGTCTCGCGGCGGCCTGGTCCACCCGGCCAGCGGCTACTCGGTGGGGGCTGCAATGCAGGCCGTCGACGAGGTCCTTGCTGGAACCACTCGGCGCCGGGCCCTAGGGGTAGATATGGCCTTCTACCTGCGCCTCGTGGGCGCGCGGCTCATCGCCCGCGCCAGCCCGGAGACCCTGCAGGACTTCTTCGATGCCTTCTTCCGGATGTCGCGGGAGTGCCAACTGGCCTATCTCACCGGCCACCACCCCCTGGCGGTCGCGGCGACCATGTGGCAGCTACGCGCCTACACGGGGTTTTGGCACCCCTTCCTGCGCCCCCTCGTCACGCACCCGCGCGCCGTATTGGGGCTTAGACGGAGAAGCCGAGGTAGCGCAACTGCTCGCGACCCTCTTCGTTGATCATCTGGGGGCCCCAGGCCGGCGACCAGACCCAGTTGATCCGCAGGTCGCTGATCTCCGGCAGGGTGCCGACAACACTGCTGTGGGCCTGATCCTCGATCATGTCCGTCAGGGGGCAGGCGGGGGAGGTCAGGGTCATGTTGGCAACTGCCGTGGACCCTTCCACCCAGACGTCGTAAACCAGCCCCAGGTCCACCACGTTGATGCCCAGCTCCGGGTCGATGACGTCCATGAGGCACTCCTCGACCTGGCCGGCCAGCTTCTCCTGCTCCGGGGTGAGGTCGGCGGGGCGCTGGGGCACCTCCGTCACGGGATTGGGGTCCATCTGCGGTGCCGAGGGATTGTGCGGCGGTTCAGTCATGTCTCGTGTCCTCTACTTAGTGTTCGGGTCGGCGGGTTGTTGGCGGGCCCCGGCGTCGTAGGCGGCGGCCTCGAAGGCTTTCCAGCCCAACAGGGCGCACTTCACGCGGGCGGGGTACTTCGCCACTCCGGCGAAGGCCACCCCATCGCCGATGAGCTCGTCGTCACCGGGGTGCTTGCCGCGGGACGTGACCATCTTTTCGAACTCGGCGAGCTTGGCGAAGGCCTCCTCCACGGGGCGGCCGATGATCTCCTCCGCCATGATGGAGGTGGAAGCCTGGCTGATGGAGCACCCGATCGCGTCATAGGACACGTCCTCCACCGTGCGGCCGTCTTCGCTTAAGGCCACGCGGAGGGTTAGCTCGTCCCCGCAGGAGGTGTTGACATGGTGTACCTCCGCGCCGAAGGGCTCGCGTAGGCCTGCGTGCTGGGGATGCTTGTAGTGGTCCAGGATGACCTCCTGGTACATCGATTCGAGCCTCATGAATCCTCCCTCGAAGGCTGTTGCTCTGCGGTGCCGAAGAACACCTGAGCTTGGCGGATACCCGCCGCGAGTGCGTCGATCTCCGCCGTGGTGTTGTAGACGTAAAAGCTGGCCCGCGCCGTGGCCTGCACGCCCATGCACGTGTGAACCGGCCATGCGCAGTGGTGGCCCACGCGAATGGATATGCCCTGGTCGTCCAGCACCTGGCCCAGATCATGGGGGTGGATTCCCTCCACCACGAAGCTGATCGCGCTGCCGCGATTGAACACCTCCGTGGGGCCGATGATCTGCAGTCCCGGGATTTGCTGTAGTAGGTCCAGGCAGTAGCGGGTGAGCTGATCCTCGTGGGCGGCCACGTTCTCCATGCCCAGCTTGGAGAGGTAACGCACGGCGGCGGCGAGGCCGACCACCTGGGAGGTCATCTGGGTTCCCGCCTCGTAGCGCTGCGGTGCTTGGGTGTAGGTGGAGCCGGTCATCGTGACCTTCTCGATCATGGACCCACCGGTGAGGAACGGGGGCAAGTCCGCTAGTAGCTCCTCTTTGCCCCACAGCACGCCCACGCCGTTGGGGCCCAGCATTTTGTGTCCGGAAAACGCGGCGAAATCGGCGTCCAGATCCCGAAAATTCACCGGCATGTGCGGCACGGACTGGCAGGCATCGAGGACGAACACGGCGCCGACCTCGTGGGCCCTGCGGGCGGCCTCTCCGGCATCGAGCACTGCCCCAGTGACGTTGGACTGGTGGGTGAGCGCCACCACCTTTGTGCGCTCGCTGAGCTGCAGGCTATCCAGGTCGATCCGACCATCTGGGGTCAGGCTGTACCACCGCAGGGTGGCTCCGGTGCGGCGGGCCAGCTCCTGCCAGGGGACGAGGTTGGCGTGGTGCTCGATCTCGGAGACCACGATCTCGTCGCCCTCCCCCACCGCCAGCGACCCGGAGCGGGTATCCCCGAGGATGTAGGCGATCTCGTTGAGGGCTTCCGTGGCGTTCTTTGTGAACAGGATCTCGTCGAAGGTCCCGCCGACGAAGGCCGCGATGGTCTCCCGGGCATCCTCGTAGGCCTCCGTGGCTTCCTCCGCCAGCTCGTAGGCCCCCCGGTGAACCGGGGCGTTGGTGTGGGTGAGGAAGTGCCGTTCCGCATCCAAAACCTGCACCGGGCGCTGTGACGTCGCCCCCGAGTCCAGGTAGATCAGCGGCCGTCCATCGCGTACCGTGCGCCCCAAGATGGGGAAATCCGCGCGGATGGCGGGCACATCCAGGCCCCTTTCGGTTTCAGCCATGTCAGACCTCGAACAATCAGACCGTGTATATCGCGTCGAATCTAGCGTGGGTTGTCAGCTACTTGATGAACTGCTCGTAGCCCTCGGCCTCCAACTGGGTGGCCAGCTCCGGGCCCCCGGACTTGACCACGCGCCCGCCGGCGAAGACGTGCACGTGATCGGGCTTCACGTAGTTGAGGATGCGCTGGTAGTGGGTAATCAGCAGCACGCCGCCGTTCTCCCGCTCCCGGTAGTTGTTGATGCCCTCCGATACGATGCGCAGGGCATCCACGTCCAGGCCGGAGTCCGTCTCGTCGAGGACAGCGAACTTCGGCTTGAGCAGCCCCAACTGCAGCACCTCGTGGCGCTTCTTCTCACCGCCGGAGAAGCCCTCGTTGACGCTGCGCTCGGAGAAGGAGGGGTCGATGTGCAGCTCTTCCATGGCGCCACGGGCCTCCTTGACCCAGTCGCGGATCTTCGGGGCCTCCCCGCGCACGGCCGTGGCCGCGGAGCGCAGGAAGTTGGCCATGGAAACGCCGGGCACCTCGGTGGGGTACTGCATCGCCAGGAACAGGCCTGCCCGGGCCCGCTCGTCGACTTCCATGTCCAGCAGATTCTCCCCGTCCAGAAGGACCTCCCCCTCGGTGATCTCGTAGCGGGGGTGGCCGGCGATGGCGTAGGACAAGGTGGACTTACCCGAGCCATTCGGGCCCATGATGGCGTGGGTCTCGCCAGAGTTCAGGGTCAAGTTGACCCCGTGCAGGATGGGCTTGGGATCCTCGTTCTCGTCCGCGGGGACAACCTGCGCGTGCAGGTTCTTGATCTCCAGGGTGCTCATGATTGCTGTGTTGATCCTTTACGTCTGTTCGTCGGTGAAGTGGGGGTTCCTGGTGCTTACAGGACCGTGTCGTGCAGCTCTTGCTCGATCTTCTGCTCGAGTTGCTCGCGGACGCTGGCCAGCGGGATCCGGCGGATCACGTCGGTGAAGAAGCCGCGCACGATGAGCATCTTCGCCGTGGTTTCCGGGATGCCACGCGAGCGCAGGTAGAACATCTGCTCGTCATCAAAGCGGCCCACCGTGGCGGCGTGCCCGGCACCGGTGATCTCCCCGGTCTGGATCTCTAGGTTCGGCACCGAGTCGGCGCGAGCCCCGGGGGTGAGCAGCAGGTTGTTGTTCTTTTCGTAAGTATCCGTACCGGTGGCATCCGGGCGGATGAGCACATCCCCGATCCAGGCCGTGCGGGCATCCGGGGTCCGCTTGTCCGTGGAACCGGCGGTGATCTCCCCCTGCAGCGCCCCCTTGTACAGCACGTTGGAGCGACAGTTCTTCTCGGAGTGGTCCACCAACAGCCGCTGCTCGAAGTACTGGCCCGCGTCGGCGAAGTACAACCCCAGCAGTTCGGCATCCCCGCCGGGAGCGGTGAACCGCACGTGCGGCACGGCGCGGACGACCTCCCCGCCGAAGGCGGCGTAGGTGTGCCGCACGGTAGCGTCCCGGCCGACCTGAATGTGGGAGTTGGACAGGTGGATCGCGTCACGGTTCCAGTCCTCCAGCACCACGCAGGTCAGACGGGCCCCGTCGCCGACGACAAACTCCACGTTGTCCGAGTGCTTACCACTGCCCTCGTAGCGCAGCACCACGACGGCCTCGGCCTGCTCTTCCAGCTCCACGACCAGGGTGGAATAGCTGGCGACACCCTCACCGGCGCCGGCGACGGTGATCCGCACCGGCTCATCGAGCGCGGCACCGCGCGCCACCCGGACGTAGTTCGCGCTGCTGGTTTGAGACCAGGCGTACGCAGCCGCGTAATCCACCGGGGCACCGGCGCGTCCCAGGCGCTCGTCGTCGGTGGCCAGCTCCTCGGCGAACACGCGCTTGGTGGCGGAGCTGGCGTCGTCCCCCGAAAAATTAACTTGAACCGAAGCCCGGCCGGTGGATTCGACGGAACCGTCCTGCAGCCCACCCAGGCGCCGCAGGGGGGTGAAACGCCAGTCCTCGTCCTTGCTCACGGGCGGGTGGAAGTCGGCCGGGTCGAAGGAGGTAAACCGGTCCCCCTTCGTCTGGTGGTCCGTGCCTGCGGGCACGGGGGTCAGGCTGGGTTCAGTTTCGGTAAGTGGGGCGGTCATTGGTTTTAACCCACCGATCCTTCCATTTGCAGTTCGATGAGGCGGTTGAGCTCGAGGGCGTATTCCATCGGCAACTCCTTGGCGATGGGCTCCACGAAGCCGCGGACGATCATGGCCATGGCCTCGTCCTCCTCGATGCCTCGGCTCATGAGGTAGAACAGTTGGTCCTCGGAGACCTGCGAGACCGTGGCCTCGTGGCCGAGGGTCACGTGGTCATTGCGGATGTCGTTGTAGGGGTAGGTGTCCGACCGGGAAATCGAGTCCACCAACAGGGCATCGCATTCCACGTTGGAGGTGGAGTGGTGGGCGTTGTTGTGGATCTGCACCAGGCCGCGGTAGGCCGCGCGTCCGCCGCCGCGGGCAACGGACTTGGAGACGATGTTGGAGCTGGTGTATGGGGCCATGTGGGTCATCTTGGCGCCCGTGTCCTGGAACTGGCCCTCCCCGGCGAAGGCGACGGAGAGCACCTCGCCCTTGGCGTAGGGGCCGGTCATCCACACGGCCGGGTACTTCATGGTGACCTTGGAGCCGATGTTGCCGTCCACCCATTCCATGGTTCCGCCCTCGTCCACCTTGGTGCGCTTGGTCACCAGGTTGTAGACGTTGTTGGACCAGTTCTGGATGGTGGTGTAGCGGCAGCGCCCGCCCTTCTTCACGACGATTTCCACCACCGCGGAGTGCAGCGAGTCCGTCTTGTAGATCGGCGCGGTGCAGCCCTCTACGTAGTGGACGTAGGCATCCTCGTCCACGATGATGAGGGTGCGCTCGAACTGGCCCATGTTCTCCGTGTTGATGCGGAAGTAGGCCTGCAGCGGGATGTCCACGTGGACGCCCTTGGGCACGTAGATGAAGGAGCCGCCGGACCACACTGCGGTGTTCAGCGCGGAGAACTTGTTGTCTCCGGCGGGGATGACGGTGCCGAAGTACTCCTCGAACAGCTCGGGGTAATCCCGCAGGCCCGTGTCGGTGTCCACGAAGATCACGCCCTGGCTCTCCAGGTCCTCGCGGATCTGGTGGTAGACCACTTCCGATTCATATTGGGCGGCGACGCCAGCAACCAAGCGCTGGCGTTCGGCCTCGGGGATGCCCAACTTGTCGTAGGTGTTCTTGATGTCCTCCGGCAGATCTTCCCAGGTGGTGGCCTGCTTCTCGGTGGAGCGCACGAAGTATTTGATCTGGTCAAAGTCGATGCCGGAGAGGTCCGCACCCCAAGTGGGCATGGGCTTCTTGTCGAAGATCTCGAGGGCCTTCAGGCGGCGCTGGAGCATCCACTCCGGTTCGGACTTCTTGGCGGAGATGTCGCGGACGACATCCTCGTTGAGGCCGCGGCGGGCGGAGGCCCCGGCGGCGTCCGAATCGTGCCAGCCGTAGCCGTACGCACCGATGGAGTTGATGATCTCCTCGTCGGTCTGGGGGGTCTTCTGAGCTGCTTGAGTCATACCTTTAGGTTTCCTTCGAAGTGGAAGGGTCAGTGGTGGAGGGGTCGATGATCGTCAGGGGAATGTGAGTGGTGCAAATCCCATTGCCGTCGGCGATGGTGGCCAACGGTTGGATGTGCTGCCCCAGCAATTCCGCTACGGCGCGGTGTTCGGCCGCGCAGAGCTCTGGGAATTCCTGGGCCACGTCCTGTATCGGGCAGTGGTGGCGACAGATCTGCACGCCGGTCCCCGCTTTGTCCACGGAGGCGGCGTAGCCGCGATCGCTGAGGGCTTGGGCGATAGCCCGAGCCTTTTGCACTACAGCGTCTTCATTAGTTTTACCTTTTTTCGGATCGTTTGTCCGCCGGTCCTCCGGCACGTCCGAAAGCAGTTGGTGAACGCGCTGCGTGGCGAAATCCTCCACGGCGGCAGAACCGCCCGCCTGGCGCAGGGCGCGGAGGGCGAGCAGTGCCAGGGTGTCGTAATCATGGCCGAACTGGGCCCGGCCGGCATCGGTGAGGCGGTAGAGCTTCGCCGGTCGGCCCCGGTTTCCGGACTTGGGGGCGGTGACGATCTCGGCGAGGCCACCGTCCACAATGCTGTCCAGGTGCCTTCGCACGCCGGCTGCGGTGAGCCCCAGCTCGGAGCTGATGTCACCGGCGCTGACCGGGCCATGGCGCAGGACCTGAAGCAAAATACGGTGACGAGTGGTCGACTCCGACGCCTGCACGTGTGTGTCGCCCATCCTCTCACTCATCCTTCCGTGATCTGGCACGGCCGCACGTTCGATACAGCCACATGATTAGACAACACGAGTGTGTCCTAAATGATTCCCCCTGTCCACTAAGGCATGCCTTGCCCAGGGGATAAGATGGCCCACTATGACCAGCCTGCGTAGCCAACTTCCCCACCTCGGGTTTGCTGGATCGCGCTCGGCGCAACTCCACGAGGACCTCAAGCCCTCCGCTCCGCCGACCATCCCCCCCGGAGCCCCGCAACAGCTCCGGGCCACGATCTGGCTGGGCACCTTCGGCACCGTGCTGATGGCCATCGGCGGCTTGGGGGCCGGGGCCCTGCCCGTGGTGAACAACCCCCTGTGGGGGGTGCCGGGGCTCAACGTGCTCGCCCAGATGCTGCACACCACAACCGTCATCACGTTCCTCGGCATCGGCTTCCTGGTCCTCGCCTGGGTCCGACTGGAGAAGTTCGCCACCTCCGCGCTGCCCCTGCGCACACTGTGGCGCACCCTCCTGCTGTGGATCTTCCCGCTCCTGTTCACCGCCCCGCTGTTCACGCAGGATATCTACAGTTACCTGGCCCAGGGTTCCATCGCCGCGCACGGCATGGACCCCTATGCCGCCGGGCCCGTGGACCTGCTGGGAATCAACAATCCCCTGGCCCGGTCCGTGCCGCTGCTGTGGGCCCACTCCCCCTCCCCCTATGGTCCGGTGGCCCTCGCCGTCGGCGCCGGCATCTCCTTACTCACCGGGGACAACATCGCCCTCGCCGTCTGCGCCCACCGAGCGATCAGCGTCGCCGGTGTACTGCTGGCGGGTTGGGCCCTGGTGCGATTGGCCCGGCGGTGCCACGTCACCGCCGCCCGCGCCCTGTGGCTGGGCGTCCTTAATCCCCTCACCCTCCTGCACCTCGTCGGCGGGATCCACAACGAGGCCATCATGCTCGGCCTCCTCCTCGCCGGCCTGGAGCTCGTCCTGCGCGGCACCGATGAGATCCCCCGCCCCCGCCCGACCCGCTGGTTCCTCACCATCACCGGCCTCGCGTTGATCACCTCCGCGGGCATGGTGAAGGTCACGGCCCTTGCGGCGCTGGGCTTCGCCGGGGTGGTGCTGGCTCGGCGGTGGGGTGGGACGGCCCTGGACCTACTGCGAGCCGCCGTTGCCTGCGCGCTGTGTGCCGCCGTGGTGGCCAGCGCCTGGTCCTTCGGCACCGGCGTGGGTTTCGGGTGGATCTTCGCCCAGGGCGGGGCCACGGAGATCACTTCCTGGATGTCCATGACCACCCTCACGGGTCTGGCCTCCGCGACTCTCGGCAGCGTACTGGGCCTGGGGGATCACACCCAGACTTCCCTGACTATCTTCCGGGCGCTCGGGGCCGCCTTCGGGATGTTCTGGCTGCTGCGCATGTTGCTGGCCGCCTTCCGTGGGCGCATCCACCCGGTGGGCGGCTTTGGGGTGGCGATGTTCTTCCTCGTCATCTTCTTCCCCGTCGTGCACCCCTGGTACCTCCTGTGGGCCATCGTCCCGCTTGCCGCGTGGGCCAATACCCGCGGCTTCCGCCTCGCCGTCATCGGCTACTCCGTGGCGTTCAGCTTCTTCGTCCTGCCCAGGGGGCTCAGCTTGCCGCCCGCCACCGTCGGGTACATGTACGTCATGGCGGCCGGCATCTTCGCCTTGCTGCTGCTCGGCGGTCGGCGCGCCTTCCAAACGGACTAAGCTGTTCTTTCGTGACTACAGCAGGTTCAACACCGCTTCTGGACGTCCGCTCCGTCGTCCGCCGCTTCGGCAAAACCATCGCCGTGGACGGCCTGGACTTTCACGTGGATCGCAGCGAGGTCGTCTGCGTCCTCGGCCCCAACGGGGCCGGCAAGACCACCACCATCGAGATGTGCGAGGGCTTCCAGCGCCCAGACAGCGGCAGCGTGCGCGTATTTGGCATGGATCCCTTCGCCGACAGCGATAAGGTTCGCGAGCGCATCGGCGTGATGCTCCAGGGGGGTGGGGCCTACCCTGGGATCCGCGTGGGGGAAATGCTCCGGTTGGTGGCGTCCTACAGCGCCCATCCCCTGGACACCGAATGGCTGCTGCACACCGTCGGCCTGGAACGGCAGCGCAAAACGACGTTTCGGCGCCTGTCCGGGGGGCAGCAGCAGCGGCTCGCCCTGGCCTGCGCCCTGGTCGGCCGGCCTGAGCTGGTTTTCCTGGACGAGCCCACCGCCGGCCTAGACGCCCAATCCCGCCTACTGGTGTGGGACCTCATCTCCTCCCTTCGGCGCGACGGGGTTTCCGTGGTCCTGACCACCCACCTGCTCGACGAGGCGGAGGCTCTCTCCGATCGCGTGGTCATCATCGACCGCGGCACCGTGGTGGCCCAGGGCAGCCCGGCGGAGCTGACCACCTCCCTGGCCACCGCCACCTCCGGGTCGCGCATCGTGCTGCAGCTGGATGGGGTGATCGACGTTCCATCCTTTGTGGACGCCACCTGCCAGCGCGCCGGTCTGGGCGTCCCCACGGACGATGACCGGGGCCTGACCATGGTGCGCATCCGCCCTGGCAGCTACGCCCTCAACGGCCCCCACCCCACCCCCGGGCTGCTCACCGCCGTGACTCAGGCCGCCGCGGACCAGGGGGTGCTCATCACCTCCCTCGACATGAACAAGACATCCCTGGAGGACGTGTTCCTCTCCATCACGGGAAGGCAGATGCGTGGATAACAATTACACCACCACAGACCGGCACGATGCCACACCAGACCGGCAAGACACCGCCGAGCGCTTCCCCGTCGGGCAGTTCCGCCCCGATCCCCGCCGTTCCAGCGCGAAGACGATGCTGCTGGCTCAGGCAAAGATCGAGTCCCTCCTGTTCCTGCGCCACGGCGAGCAGCAGTTGATCTCCCTGATCATTCCGATTGGGCTGCTTGTGGGCTTCTCCCTGCTGCCATTCGTACCCCTGGATCACCCCGTGTACCGGGTGTTCCCTATGGCCCTGGCGGTTGCGATCATGGGCGCCGGTTTCACCGGGCAGGCCATTGCCGTGGCCTTCGACCGGAAGTACGGAGCGCTGAAGCGGATTGGGGCCTCCGGGGTGCCCACCTGGGCGCTGATTGGCGGGAAGATCGTTGCCGTGGGGGCGGTGGTGGTTGTGCAACTGACGGTGCTGACGGTGGTGGCGCTGCTGCTGGGTTGGCGGCCGGAGGGGGCTGGGGTCTTCTCCGCGATCATTTTCGTGGTGCTCGGCGTGGCGGCGTTCACCAGCCTGGGGTTGGCCCTGGGCGGGACGCTGTCTTCGGAGATGACGCTGGCAATCGGGAACACTATTTGGTTCGTTTTCCTGGGGGCGGCGGCCTTCGCCACTATCTCCCCGAACGCCTCCGAGGGAACCCGGGCCCTGCTGCACCTGTTTCCTTCGGTGGCTTTGACGGAGGGGTTGCGCGGGGCGGCCGGGGGAAGTTTCAACGCCCTAGCCGCGGTGGTGCTGGCGGTGTGGGCGGTGTTGGGGTCCGTTTTGGTCGTGCGCTTTTTCAGCTTCACCACCAGAGACGATTAAGGTTGGAGGGGTGAAAACCTCGCTCTCCCCCGGCACCGCACCTGCCGAATCAACGTTGTCCGGCAAGCCCGAGTGGGCCCGTCAGCGGTTGCTGGCGATCATCCTGCTGATCTGCCAGACGGGGATTACCTTTACCGGATCCTTGGTGCGCGTCACCGGTTCCGGGTTGGGCTGCAATACGTGGCCGCAGTGCCATCCCGGGTCCTTCGTGCCGGTCCCGGGTGCGGCGCCGTGGATCCATCAGATGATTGAGTTCGGCAACCGCTTGCTGACGTTCGTCCTGGCCATTGCGGCACTGGCGACGTTCATCGCGGTGTGGCGGGCCGGGCGGCGCAGTGCGGTGAAGTGGCTGGCTTTCATTCAGGGGATCGGGATCATCGTGCAGGCCGTGCTGGGTGGGATCTCGGTGCGCCTGGATTTGGCGTGGTGGAGCGTGGGGCTGCACTTCTTGCCCTCCATGGTGCTGGTGTTCTTCGCGGCGGTGTTGGTGACCCGTATCGGCGAGCCGGATGAGGCCCCCGTTCGGCATAACGAGCCGCCGTCGCTGGAGATCCTCACGCACCTCTCCGCTGGTCTACTGGCGCTGACGCTAATCACGGGAGTGATGGTGACCGGGTCCGGGCCGCACGCCGGGGACGCCGCCATCAAGCCCGAGAACCGCTTGCAGCTGCCTTTGGTGGAGATTGCCCACATTCACGCCCACTCCATGTATCTGTACCTCGGCGTGACTATCGGCCTGTTGGCCGGGTTGCTCGCCGTTCGGGTGCCGCGCAACATCAAGCGCGCGACGCTGCTGCTGATCGTGGGCATCATCCTTCAGGCCTTCGTGGGCATCATCCAGTACTGGATGGGCGTCCCCCGGTGGACCGTGCCCCTGCACGTGGTCGGGTCCGGGATCGTGACGGCCGCGACCGGGTTTCTGTGGTCTCTCATGGTGCGGCGCCAAATCGCGCCAGGCTGGGGCCCGGTGTCCAGCCAGAAGGCGGTGGAGCGCTAGCTCCTGGTTTCTCTTCGGTCTCTTCTCCCGGACGCCAACAGCGCCGCCACATCCCACCGGCTGGGTAATCGAAACACTATCCGATCGAACACCCGCACCAACCCACCTGCGACCCCACCCCACCCAGCCGTTTTTACCGCCCCCATGCCACCCAACCCCCCAACCCCCGACACCACACCGGTAAAAACCCCACACCACACACCAACCACCACCAGCACACCAACCACCACCATTACCGGGGCCGTCGTGGCGGGTTTGTGATCCCACCGACGCGTTCAGCGTGCACGCGGTGACCGGCAACCGCCAGCACCTCGCCACCGCCCAGGTGTGCGCCCCGGACGACCCGGAGGTGGTCATCAGCGATATCGCCACCCGCCTAGCCGACGACCTCCTCGCCGTGCCACCTGCCCACCGCCAACAGGTGGACACCACCATCGCCACCAAGGTGCTCACCCCCACCCGGGCATGCCAAGCCGTACCCGCCGTGCGGTGTGTCCACAGGCGGGTGCAGGCCATCATCGCCGAGATCTGCCCCCCCCCAGCCCGGCCCACCGACACCGACGAGGTCCCCACCCCACCACCTTCGGCGGGGACCTTGTCGATCGACACCCGCGACGAGAACACCACCACATTCCACCTGAGCGTGGATAAACCCGACGCCGCTGAACTCACCGCCGCGATCACCACCACCGCCGCCCGCGGTGACCTCACCACCGCCGAGGCGCTTATCGCCCTGATCCGCGGGCAGGTGGCCACCTCGGTGACCGGGAACCTGCCATGCCTCTGCGCGTTCCACCACCGGGTGAAAACCTCCGGCCACTGGGACGTCACCATGGCCGGTGACGGCACCCAAGCATGGACCAGCCACGGCGACGGGGACGTTATCATCACCGAACCCGGCGGGCCGCTACGCCGAGCATCGTTCACCCACCGGGCCACCAACCGCGCGAGAATACTCACCGAACGCAACAACCAACTCAAACCCCCACCCGACGACGAACCCCCCTTCTAACCCCCACACCACCCACACCCACCCACACCCACCACTCAGGGCACGCGGGCTACCCACCCACGCCCACACCCCGGGGCTACCTAGAACAGGCCCCCGATGGTCTGCAGGCCCAGTACGGCGTCGACGGACAGCGCAACGAACAGGATGGACAGGTAATTGTTCGATAGGAAGAACAGTTGCATGGGTTTGACGGGCGTCCCCGCCTTCACGCCCCGGTGAAGCGCGTGTGCCTTCCACACAAACCACGCCCCGGACAGCACCGCCACGACGGCGTACACCCAGCCGGCGGCGGGAAGCAGCACGAGGGAGGTCAGCACGGTCGCCCACGTATAGGCCAAGATCTGCCGAGTCACCTCCAGCGGCGGCTTGACCACGGGCATCATCGGCACGCCGGCGGCCTCATAGTCCTCGCGGTAGCGCATGCCCAGCGCCCAGGTGTGGGGTGGCGTCCAGAAGAAGATGATGAGGAACAACACCAGTGCCTGACCCCAAGACAGCCAACCGGCTTGGAAGGCACCCCCATTGTTATCGGTGACCGCAGCCCACCCCACGATGACCGGCATACATCCCGCAGCGCCGCCCCAAATGACGTTCTGCCACGTCCGCCGCTTCAGCCACTTTGTATAGACGTAGATGTAGAACCAGATCGTCAACAGGACGAATCCAGCCGCCAACCAGGACCCCACCAGCAACCCCAGCCACAGCGTGCTGGCGACCATCAGCACCCACGCGAACACCCTCGCCTGGGAGACCGAAACCGTGTGCCGAGCCAGCGGCCGCCGCCGGGTACGCCGCATCAACTGGTCGATGTCGTGGTCCGCCACCATATTGAACGTGTTGGCGGCCGCGGCCCCCATCCACCCGCCCGCAAGGGTGAGCAGAATCAACCCGAGACTGACGTGACCCCGCTCCGCCTGCAGCATCGCCGGAATAGTAGCGACGAGAAGCAGCTCGATGACCCGGGGCTTCGTCAGGGCGACGTAGCCCTTTACGGTCTCCGCGATTCTTTCCACCGGGTCGATTGCCTCCGCTGTCGATAAGGGTTATCCGCGTCTACGCTACCCCAGCGGCGCACAGACCTGAAAAGAGGTCATCCCCACGTGCCGCCCCGAAAGTAGCCGTTATGCTCTAGGGAGTACGAGCCCCATGAACCAAGGCACTAGCGTGCAAGAAAGGTGTCCCCCGCTGTGACTCTCTCCCCAGAACTCCAGGCGCTGACCGTGCGCAAATACCCCGCGCAGTGGTCGGACCTCGATACCCGGGCCATCGACATGACTCGCGTTCTGGCGGTTGACGCGGTGGAAAACTGCGGCTCCGGCCACCCCGGCACGGCCATGAGCCTGGCCCCCCTCGCCTACACCCTGTACCAGCGAGTCCTGCGCCACAACCCCAAGGACACCGGCTGGATCGGCCGCGACCGCTTCGTCCTGTCCTGCGGCCACACCTCCCTCACCCAGTACCTTCAGCTCTACCTCGGCGGTTTCGGCCTGGAGATCGAGGACATCAAGAAGCTCCGCACCTGGGATTCCCTGACCCCCGGCCACCCGGAATACGCCCACACCCGCGGCGTGGAGATCACCACCGGCCCGCTCGGCCAGGGCCTCGCCTCCGCCGTGGGCATGGCAATGGCCGCCCGCCGCGAACGTGCCCTCTTCGATCCCTCCGCCCCCGCAGGCCAGTCCCCCTTCGACCACCACATCTTCGTCATCGCCTCCGACGGGGACATCGAAGAGGGCGTCACTGCGGAAGCCAGCTCCCTGGCGGGTACCCAGCAACTCGATAATCTCATCGTGTTCTGGGACGACAACGGTATTTCGATTGAGGACGACACCACCATTGCGTTCACCGAAGACGTCGTGGCGCGCTACGCCGCCTACGGGTGGCAGACCCTAGATGTCACCGGCGAAGACGTGGAGGGCATCATGGCCGCCGTGGAAACAGCGAAGGCGGAGACCACCCGCCCCACCTTCATCCGGATGCGCTCCGTCATCGCCAACCCCGCCCCCCACGCCATGAACACGGGCGCCTCTCACGGCGCGGCCCTCGGCGCGGCTGAGGTGGAAGCGATCAAGCAGGAGCTGGACTTCCCCAACGAGCCCTTCCCGGTCGACGAGAATGCCCTGCGCCACGCCCGTCAGCACCTCGCCGCCCGCGGCGAGCAACTGCAGGCCGAATGGACGGAAAGCTTCGACAAGTGGGCTGCGGAGAACCCCGAGAAGAAAGAGCTTTTCGACCGCCTCTTCTCCCGCACCCTCCCCCGTGACTACGCCGCGGACCTCCCCGTGTGGGAGCCGGGAGATTCCCTGGCGACCCGTAAGGCCTCCGAGGCCGTGCTGCAGGTGCTGGGCAAGACACTTCCGGAGCTGTGGGGCGGGTCCGCCGACCTGGCCGGGTCCACCAACACCATCATCAAGGGAGAGGACTCGTTCGGCCCCGAATCCATCTCCACCAGCACCTTCAAGGCCTCTCCCCTGGGCCGCAACCTCCACTTCGGCATCCGCGAGCACGCCATGGGCGCGATCCTCAACGGCATCGCCCTGCACGGCCCCACCCGCCCCTACGGCGCGACGTTCCTCCAGTTCGCCGACTACATGCGCCCCTCCGTCCGCCTCGGCGCGCTGATGGGCGTGGACACGTACCTGGTGTGGACCCACGATTCCATCGCCCTCGGGGAGGATGGACCGACTCACCAGCCAGTGGAACACCTTGCGGCACTGCGGGCCATCCCGGATCTGGCCGTCCTGCGCCCCGCTGATGCCAACGAAACCGCCGCCGCCTGGGTCGCCGCCCTCGAAGCGGACCCGGCTCCCAAGGCCTTCGCCTTCACCCGGCAGAACGTCCCCGTACTGGAGGGGACGAAGGAGAAGGCGCGGGAGGGGATCCGGCGCGGCGCATACACCCTCGTGGAGGCCTCCACCGGCACCCCCGAGCTGATCCTCATCGCCACGGGTTCCGAGGTGCAGATCGCCGTGGAGGCTGCGCAGATCATGGAGGACCGGGGCACCCCCACCCGCGTCGTATCCATGCCCGTCATGGAGTGGTTCCTGCAGCAGGACCGGGCCTACCGGGACGAGATCCTGCCCCCCAGCGTCACCGCCCGAGTGTCCATCGAGGCGGGCATCGCCATGCCGTGGCACCAGTTCACCGGCTTCGCGGGGCGTAACGTGTCCATCGAACGCTTCGGCGCTTCGGCGGACTACCACACGCTCTACGAGAAGTTCGGGATGACTACCGAGCGGGTCATCGCCATCATCGATGACATGATGGCCGCCGAGGCTTAAGGCCTCCCCTCCCCCTTCCCCCATTGACACGAAGAGGCGATCAGAACATGACAGCCCCCATCACCGCGCTGGCCCAGGCCGGCACGTCCGTATGGCTCGACGACCTATCCCGGCAGCGCCTGCGCAGCGGCAACCTGGCCGAGGTCATCCGCACGAAGGGGGTGGTGGGGGTAACCACGAACCCCGCCATCTTCAAGCAGGCCATGTCCGTCGGCACCGCCTACGACGAGCAGATCGCCCAGTTGGCGCAGCAGGGTGTTCCCGCCGAATCCGCCGTCTTCGCCATGGCCACAGACGATGTCCGGGACGCCTGCGACCTCTTCCGGGAGATCCACCGGGACACCGATGGCAAGGACGGCTGGGTTTCCCTGGAAGTTGATCCTCGGCTCGCCAACGACCGGGACGCCACCGTCACCCAGGCTCGGGAACTCGCGGAGACCGTGGACCGCGACAACATCATGATCAAGATCCCGGCCACAGAGGACTGCCTACCCGCCATCACCGGTGTCCTGGGCGCCGGGATTTCCGTCAACGTCACCCTCATCTTCTCCGTTGCCCGGTACAACCAGGTCGTTCAAGCCTTCATTGACGGCATCGCGGAAGCCCGCCACAACGGTCACGACATTTCCAAGATTAGGTCGGTGGCGTCCTTCTTCATCTCCCGGGTTGACACGGAGATCGACGCTCGCCTGGATACCGCCACCGCCGCCGCCGAGGCCGCGGGCGAAAGGAAGGATTTTTCGGACCTCAAGGGCAAGGCGGGCATCGCCAATGCCCGTTTGGCTTATGACGCCTTTAGCCGCGCGTTCGGCGACAGCCCCGTATGGCAGGAGCTGGCGCAGGCCGGGGCGCATGTGCAGCGCCCCCTGTGGGCCTCCACCTCAGTGAAGAACGCGGCCTACCCGGACACCCTGTACGTTACGGAACTGGCCGGTCCGGACACGGTCAACACCATGCCGGAGGACACTCTGGATGCCACGATCGACCACGCGGAGGTCACCGGGGACACCCTCACCGGCACCGCGGATGATGCCCGGCAGGTGTTCGAGAAGCTGGCGGCCGCGGGCATCGACCTGGCGGATGTGTGGGAAGTCCTGGAGGCCCAGGGCGTGGACAAGTTCGTCAGCTCCTGGGAGGAGTTGCTGGGCACCCTCGATCAGCAGCTCACCAAGGCCTGAAGCTCAGTAATCCCCCCGTTTCGTTCCCCAGCACCAGAAGGGTGATATGACCACGCCCGCAGACAGTTCCCCCAGCGGCGATCCGGATTTCCGCGATCTCAACGATCTCCAGCGGCCCAACCCGCTGCGCGACGAATTCGATAAGCGACTCCCCCGCATCGCCGGCCCCTGCGGCCTCGTCATCTTCGGGGTGACCGGGGACCTCGCCCGCAAAAAGCTGCTGCCCGCCATCTACGACCTGGCCAACCGCGGCCTGCTGCCGCCCAGCTTCAGCCTTATCGGCTACGGTCGGCGGCCCTGGTCCAAAGCGGAGTTCGAACAGCAGGTGCTCTCCGCCGTGCGGGAGAAGGCGCGAACCCCCTGGCGGCAGGGCGTTTGGGATCGCCTGGCGGAGGGCATCCACTTCGTCACGGGGGATTTCACCAACGACGACGCCTTCGATCGGCTCGCGGAACTGACCCGCACCCTGGACCGGGAGCGCGGCACCGCCGGTAACTGGGCCTACTACCTTTCGGTCCCGCCCGAGCACTTCCCCAGCGTCTGCCACCAACTGGAGCGCTCCGGGCTCGCGGATTCCCCCCGCTCCGGCGGCTGGCGGCGCGTCGTCATCGAGAAGCCCTTCGGCCACGACGAGCGCTCCGCCCGCGAGCTCAACGCCATCGTCAACAAGGTCTTCCCGGAATCCAGCGTCTTCCGCATCGACCACTACCTGGGTAAGGAGACCGTTCAAAACATCCTGGCCCTGCGGTTTGCCAACCAGCTCTTCGACCCGCTGTTCAACTCCCACTACGTGGATCACGTGCAGATCACCATGGCGGAGGACATCGGCCTCGGCGGACGCGCCGGTTACTACGACGGCATCGGCGCCGCACGCGACGTGATCCAAAACCACCTGCTGCAGCTCCTGGCGCTCATCGCGATGGAGGAGCCCGTCGCCTTCAACCCGGCCGAGCTGCAGGCGGAGAAGGTCAAGGTCCTCCGCGCCACCCGCCCCGTGGGCCCCTTCCTCAAGACCACCGCTCGGGGCCAGTACACCTCCGGCTGGCAGGGCAGCCAGCGCGTCAAGGGCCTGCGCCAGGAGGAAGGCTTCGACCCGGAGTCCACGACGGAAACCTTCGCGGCGGCCACCTTCGAGATCAGCTCCCGCCGCTGGGCGGGCGTGCCCTTCTATTTGCGCACAGGGAAGAGGCTGGGTCGGCGCGTCACCGAAATTGCGTTGGTCTTCAAGGACGCCCCCCA
Source organism: Corynebacterium heidelbergense (assembly GCF_028609845.1). Classification (NCBI taxonomy): domain Bacteria; kingdom Bacillati; phylum Actinomycetota; class Actinomycetes; order Mycobacteriales; family Corynebacteriaceae; genus Corynebacterium; species Corynebacterium heidelbergense. Next base: position 1,142,167 of record NZ_CP063191.1, read on the forward strand.
CCTCCCCTTCGGCCAGGGTCAAACCGCGGCCCAGGGCAACAACATGCTGGTCATCCGAGTGCAACCGGACGAGGGCATGCTCATGCGCTTCGGCTCGAAGGTGCCCGGATCCGGCATGGAGGTGCGGGACGTGAACATGGACTTCTCCTACTCGGAGGCTTTTACCGAGGAATCCCCGGAGGCCTACGAACGCCTCATCTTGGACGCCCTCCTGGATGAGGCCAGCCTCTTCCCCACTAACGAGGAGGTGGAGCTGTCCTGGCGCATCCTGGACCCCATCCTCACCCAGTGGGCGGAACACGGTCGGCCCGACGACTATCCCGCCGGGACGTGGGGCCCCGCCAGTGCCCGCGAGATGCTCGCCCGAGACGGGCGGGAGTGGCGCCGGCCCTAGGGCTGGTGGCGTCCGGAAGAAAACCAACGACCGAACAGGAAAACTGGCCCATGATCATCGACCTGCCCAACTGCACCACCCAAAACATCCTCCGGCGCCTCCGTGAGGTGCGCGAGGAGCGGGGGGAGGTGGCCACCGGGCGCGTCCTGACGTTCGTCGTCGCCGCCCAGGGTAAGGACGACCTGGACACCATCACCCGCATCATCCACGACGCCTCCCGGGAACACCCCGCTCGCGTGGTGGTGCTTGTCAGCCACGAGGAACCCGGGGAGCCCGTGCTCGACGCGCAGCTACGGCTGGGCGGAGATGCGGGGGCCTCGGAGGTCATCATCATGCACCTCAAGGGCGAGCTGTCCAAGCATAGGGCGAGCGTGGTGACCCCCCTGCTGCTGCCCGATACCCCCGTGGTGGTGTGGTGGCCGTCTGCCGCGCCGCGCAATCCTGCGGCCGATCCGATCGGGGCTCTGGCCACCCGGCGCATCGTCGATTCTTTCTTCGACGCCGACTCCGACGGGCTGTACCGCCGGCGCATGACCTACTCCCCCGGCGACTCGGATCTTGTGTGGTCCCGCCTGACGCTGTGGCGCGGGCAGCTCGCCAGCGCACTGGACCATCCCCCGTTGGAGGACGTGCTCAGCGTAGATCTCTACGGGCCCGCCGAGGACCCCGCCGTGGACATCGCCGCGGGCTGGCTGGCCAATCGGCTGGACGTCCCGGTCACACGGCATTCCTCCGGCTCGCCGAAAACTCCCCTCGACGATCAGGGGCGGGCGGTCACTCCGGTGGAGAAGACCGTCCTGCACCGGCCCACTGCGGATATCACCTTGGAGGTGGTGGACGCCAACACCGTGCGCACCTGTGTGGGGGACAGCGAGTCTCTCGTGGCCTTGGGTCGGAGGGCCCCGGGCGATTGCATCGCGGAGGAGCTGCGGCATCTCGATCCGGATCAGGCTTTCGGGTTGGCGCTGCGGGGGCTGGTGCGCGTCAACAGGCCCGACCGCGGGGGGCGCGGGGTCTACCGCAGCGGGCACACCGTGCCGGAACGCGACGGCGGTTTCCAGGAGGAATCCCAGCGGTGAGGGGATGCCGCGCGGCCGACAAGTGAGTACTTTGGGGTACAACAGTGAACCCAACCCGGCCAGGAAACTTTTCCACTGGAAGGAAGATTCAGACATGCCGAGGTTTGACGACATGTTCGCGAACGTGTTCAAGGAGCCGACGGAGCACACCACGCACCGGCGGAAGTTCGGGCTGCGGCATGACCACCCCACGACCGACGAGGACGAAAGTACCGCGGTGAGCCTCAGCAGCCACGCCGACGCGGACCACATGGCCCGGACCGTGGCCCGGGAGCTGGTGCAGCTCATCTCCGGGTTGCAGGCCAGCGGCGGCACGGTGACCCGAGACGGTTTCGTGCGCGTGGTCCTGACCGGGGGGACGGCGGGCATCGAAGTGTGCCGCCAACTTGCCGAGCTAGACAGCGCCGCGCGCTCCACCGCGGAGAGTTTCCCGATGGCCGACGCGATCGACTGGTCTCGGGTTTACATCTTCTTCGGCGACGAGCGGTTTGTGCCCGAAGGCCACCCTGACCGTAACGACGAACAGGCCCGCCAGGCCCTCCTGGACCACGTGGCGATCCCGCCGGAGAACATCATGCGCTATCCCGCGCAGCCGGAGGGCCAACAGGCCGACGGCCCCGCGTTGGACGCCGCCGCCCGAGAGTACGAGACACTGATCAACCGCCACGCGCCGGACGGGTTCGATATCCACCTGCTGGGGATGGGCCCGGAAGGCCACATCAACTCGCTGTTCCCGAACACCGACGAGCTGCTCCACGCCTCCGGGTCCGTTGTTGCGGTGCGTCGCTGCCCCAAGCCCCCGGCGGAACGAGTCAGCTTGACGATCTCCGCCGTTAACCGCTCCCGGCGGGTGTGGCTACTCGTCGCCGGGGCCGCCAAGCGGGAGGCCGCCGGGCACGTCCTCGACGGGGATAACGGGGCCCAGTGGCCGGCGGCACTGGCGACGGGAACGCTGGACACGGTGCTGTGGGTAGATCGGGAAGCAGACCCCACCGCTAAGTAGCCGACCGCCGACTAGCAGTGTGCGGCGGGGAGCGAATCTAGCTGGGTTTGCTGCAGCTCCCGGGCGAGCGCCGTGAGCATGGCCTGGCCGTCCGCGTAGCTACCCGACGGGGCCTTCGCGGCGATGGCCACTGCGATGTCCCCCTGGGCGCCGTGGACGAGGCCGAACTGGCGCACAAGGTACGCCCCGGACTCGTCCGGGCCCCAGCCGCCCTTGAATCGCGCCTCCGGCAAGCTGCCCAGCCCGTAGGCCTGATCCGATTCCACCTGACCCATGTTCTCCAGCACGGGCTGGGCCCCTTGGATGCACGGCAGGTGCGCGGCGAAGCGGGCCTGATCCGTCACCTTCCACTGCGTCTGCCCGTAGGCGGAGAAGCCCGGGCGGGTGACCTGAGCATTCACCACGGTGTTGTCCCCGACCCCTTGCAGAACCTGCCCCACTTGGGTGGCGGCCTGCTGACCGGAGCCCAGTTGCTGCCACAATTGATCGGCGGCTGCATTGTCCGAGCTGCGGATGGCGCGGGTGACGAGTCCCGAGGCCCCTGGTCCACCGGCGTTGAGCGCAGCGATGGACAGCGGGACCTTAGAGGTGGACCACGCCGGGCCGTCCAGCAGCTCCCCGCCGTAGGTGGCACCGTTGCCGTCGGACACCGCGATGCCCGCTGATCCGCCCATCTTGCCGGTGATCTTTGCGACGGCCGCCGCTAGGGCGGGGTTCTCTTGACCGGAGGGTGTGGTTGGCGACGACGGAGCCGGTGGTTGTGCGGGGACGGAGGTCCCCTGAACGGTGGGTGAGGGTTCTGCGGAGGCCGTCGGTTTCGTCGCGGAAGGGGCACCCTCATCCGTCGGGATGGTGCAGCTCGTGAGGGCGAAGACGCTGGCTAGCGCCACGCTGGCCGTAGTTCTGTGGTGCTGTCTCACGCGATATACACCACCGCGTCATTGCCGCCGCGGCACGTGACCCACTGGCCATTGTCCCGGCAGTCCATTGTGTAGTTCAGGTGGGTGACGGGGCTGTACGCGTTGATGACGGCGTTGTACTGCTTAGTTTGCAGGAAGTTGCGCGCGTAGGCCTCGCGGACGTTGTTCGCGAACTCCGCAGAAGTGGGCCCCGAGAGGTAGACGTTGTTGAAGTTACCCGCTGGCTGGCCGCTGATGGCCGCGTCGTTGACCGGTGAGGCTCCGGCCGGGAGGTTCGGCTGGGCGGGTCGGGCTGCCGGGGCGGAAGAAGGAGCGCTACTGGGGCTGCTGCTCGTGGTCGCCGGAGCGCTTGTGGTGGGCGGGGCCGCGATGTCCTGGGTGCCCTGGTCGTCCTTGTCGAATGCTCCGAAGGCCCAGGCGAGCAAAGCGATCGCACCGATGACTGCCAGGGTGCCCACGACGCTGCCGATGACGAGCCCGGAGGAACCGCTGCGCCCTCCGGTGGGCTCCGGTGCCGGTGGCTGGGCGAAGGACCCGTATTGCGGTTCGGGCTTGGGCGGCGGCGAGCTGACGTTATCGGTGCGCCAGGGATTGGCGGCCGGCCCCTCGGTCTGGGGGCGGATGATCTTCGTCTCGGGTCCCCACGAGTCTGGCCGTGGGGGCTTGGGACCGTTGGGGGAACCCCATCCGCCGTTACCTGGGTTACTCATGGTGCTCGGCTCCTTTAGCTCGGCGAGAGATCGCGGCGCCGCCGGTCGCCTCCTTAGAGATTGAAACGCAAAACGAGATTCAGGGCAATGAGAGCGACCAACCACAACACGGTTGTGATGATGGTGAGCCGGTCCAAGTTTTTCTCGGCCACGGTGGATCCGGAGAGATTGGATTGCATACCCCCGCCGAAGAGGCTGGAGAGGCCACCGCCCTTGCCCTTGTGCAGCAGCACGGAGAGGCCCATCAGCAGGCTCAGAACGACGATGGCGATCTGCAAAGCGAGGATCACAGGCGAGGAACTTTCTTATCGGATGGTGGACATGTGGGCACTGACGTGCCCCGTTGACACGGTTTAAACTTACACGCTCGAAGCTAGCCAGAGTTGCGCAACCCCGTGGCGAGGCCATTCATCGTCAGCAGGATACCGCTGCGCACGGCCTCGGAGTCATCGCCAGCGCGGTAGCGGCGCAGCAGTTCCACCTGGAGGACGTTCAATGGCAGCAGGTAGGGGAAGCGGCTGCGCACGGAGACCGCCAGCTCGGGGTTATCGGACAGCAGCGAGCTGCGGTTAGTGACCTTGCGGAACATCTCCACCGTAAGGGCGTACTCGGAGCGGATCGCGCCGAGAATGCGCTGGGCCACCGCGGAATCCTCCACAAGCTGCGAATACATCTCCGTCACACCCATGTCCGCCTTGGCCATCACCTGGGCCATGTTGGACAGTACGGTGGCGAAGAAGGGCCACCGGCGGTGCAGCTCGCACAGGTAGGTGGTGCGCTGCTCGGGGGTCAGGTCGGCCGTCACGGGATCCTCCAGCACCTCGGACCCGCCGGTCTCGATCCACTGCTGCAGCGCGGTTCCCACGCCGAACCACCCAGGCACCATCGTCCGGGATTGGGACCAGGACAGCACCCAGGGGATGGCCCGGAGGTCCGCGATCTCCTTGGTCTGCTTGCGGGAGGAGGGACGCGATCCAATGTTCAAGCTCCCGATCTCCCCGAGCGGGGTGGAGCTGGTGAAGTATTCGATGAAGCCATCGTCCTCGTGCATGAGCTTGGCGTAGGCGGTTCGGCTGAGCTGCGAGATCTCCCGCATGATCGCGTAGGCGCGCTCCGGGTCCTCGATGGAGCCCAGGGGCAACAGGCTCGCCTCGAGGGTTGCCGCGACCAGGGCCTCCAGGTTGCGCCGGGCGCTGTGGGCCTCCCCGTACTTGGCGGAGATGATCTCCCCCTGTTCGGTGATCCGCACCCGCCCCTGAACGGCACCATCGGGCTGCGCCAGGATCGCGTCATAGGAGGGGCCGCCACCGCGGCCGACCGTGCCACCTCGCCCGTGGAACAACCGCAGCCCCACGCCCGCGTCCCGGGCGGCGGCAACGAGCGCCAGCTCTGCATCGAAGAGGGCCCAGTTCGCCGCGAAGTACCCGCCGTCCTTATTGGAATCGGAGTACCCCAGCATGATTTCCTGCACGTTGTCCCGCTGGGCCAGGTAGTGCCGGTAGAAGGGCAGATCCCAGAGCTGCCGCATGACGCGGGCTCCCCCAGCCAGGTCGTCGATCGTCTCGAACAGGGGGATAACGTCCACGCTGCCGTGGGGTTCCCCACCCTCGGCGGCGAAGAGGCCGACCTCCTTGAGCAGGATCATCGGCTCCAGCACGTCCGAGACGCTGGTGGCCATGGAAATGATGCAGTGCGGAATCACGTCCGGGCCGAACTTCTCCACCGCGTCCGCTGCCGCCCGGTAGATGCCGAGTTCCCGCTCGGTCACCTCGGACCAGGTGGCGCGGGGATCGACGAGGGGGCGGGGGGAGGACAACTCCTCGCGCAGCAGTTCCACGCGCTCCTCCTCCCCCAGCTCCGCGTAGTTGGGGTGTACGCCCGCGCGGCGGAAGACCTCGGTAAGGATCTCCTCGTGGCTCTCGGAGTTCTGCCGCAGGTCCAGGCTGGAAAGGTGGAAGCCGAACGTGGCCACGGCGGTGATGAGGTCAGCCAGTTTGTGGTCTGCGACGAGCTCCCCGAGGGTTTCCCGCAAAGCGCGGTCCACGATGCGCAGATCGTCCAGGAGCTCCCCCGGCCCGCCGTAGGGCTCGTGGTCGTCCTCGATAGCGCCCGTGGCGATGAACCTGGCGACAACGTCCCGGCCCAGGGTGGCACTGGCGGTGGCGGTGGTTCGCCCTCGGATGCCGTGGAGGGCGCGGCGGAAGGGTTCGTCGGCGCGGGAGGGGACATCGTTGTGACCGCGGGCGGCCAGCGTCTCCAGCTCCTCGGTCACGGCGGTGAGCCGGGAGGACAGCGACAGCTCGTGCTCCAGCTCAGCGAGCATACAGATGTAGTGCGCGAAGATGGTTTGGGCGGCCCGCTCGGTGGCAAAGGTGACGGTTTGGGCGGTGACGAAGGGGTTACCGTCGTGATCGCCGCCGATCCAGGTGCCGGGGCGGACGATGGGGGTCCGCGGGATGTCCTGCCCGTAACGCTGGGTGAGCTCGTCGGCGACGCGCCGGTTGATCGCGGGGATTTCCCCCAGCAGGCTGATGCCGTAGTAGCGCATGCCCACGTTCACCTCGTCTTGGATGCGAGGTCTCGCGGAGCGGATGAGGGCCGTTTGCCACAACAGGGTGATGCGGCGGCGCACGGCCAGTTCGATGTCGGCGAGCTGGCTGTCGGTGCGGGCGGTCCGGGGCGCCCGGAGGATCGCGCCGCGTTCGCGCATGAGGGCGGTGATGTCCGCCTGCACGTCGAAGACGGTGCGGCGGCGGGTCTCGGTGGGGTGGGCGGTGAGAACGGGGGCGACCAGGGCCCCGGCGAGCGTCTCGATGATTTGTTCTTTGGGGACGCCCTCAGCCTCGAGCGCCTCCCACGTGTAATCCAGGGAGGAGGGCTTCGCGGCCTCCCCTGCATCGGCAGCTTTATCCCGCTTGCGCTCCTCGTGGAGGTCCTCGGCCAGGTTGGCGAGGAGGGCGAAGTAGGTGAAGGCGCGGATGACGGGCACCGCGGTCTCGGAGGGCAGCTCGTGGTAGCGGCGGGCCAGGTCCTGCAGGCCGGATTCACCGTGGCGGATGTCGAAGGCGTGCTTGCGGGACTTCTCCACGAGGTCGAAGACCTCGTCGCCCTCCTGCTCGCGCACGACGGCGCCGAGGACGTGGCCAAGGAAGCGCACGTCGTCTCGCACGGTGGGAGTGATGCCGTCATTGTCCAGATCCGGGGGGACGATCGGAATCTCGGTACCCGGGATGGTGCGCTGGTTTGCGTCGGGGGTAGTCATGGCGGGTGATCACTTCCAATGCTCGGGGAAAAGAGGCCGCCGTTGCGGGGGCTCTCCAAAAGAGAGGCCGGGCAACGGCGAGTGGCTGGGGTGTTCGAGACTAGCTGGTGTGGGCCTGGGCTGCAGCGGCGACGAGGCGGGCGAAGTCCTCCCCGTCGAGGCTGGCACCGCCCACGAGGCCGCCATCGACGTCGGGCTGGGCGATGAGTTCACCGATGGAGTCCGTCTTCACGGAGCCGCCGTAGAGGATGCGTGCGCCCTCGGCGACCTCCGGGCTGGCGATGGAACGCAGGAGCTCGCGGATGGCCGCGCACACTTCCTGGGCGTCCCCGGCCCCGGCGACCTTGCCCGTTCCTATGGCCCACACGGGCTCGTAGGCGATCACGGTGCGGGCGAGCTGTTCATCGGTCAGGCCTTCCAGGGACTGGCGGGTCTGCTCGGTGACGTAATCCACGTGCTTGCCCTCCTCGCGGACCTCCAGGGGCTCCCCCACACATACGATGGGGGACATCCCGGCACCGAGGGCGGCCGCGGCCTTCGCGGCGACGAGTTCGTTGGATTCCTCGTGGTACTGGCGACGCTCGGAGTGTCCGACGACAACCCAGGAGCAGCCCAGCTTGGCGAGCATGGCGGCGGAGATCTCGCCGGTGTAGGCGCCGGATTCATGCGTGGAGACATCCTGGGCACCGTAGGACACCTGCAGCTTGTCCCCGTCGACCAGGGTCTGGATGGAGCGGATATCGGTGAACGGGGGGATGAACGCCACATCCACGGTGTCGTACATGTCCTTGGGCAGGGCGAAGCTGAACTTCTGCACGACCTGGATGGCCTCCAGGTGGTTGAGGTTCATCTTCCAGTTGCCTGCGATCAACGGTGTGCGGGCCATAATTGCCTCTTTCTGGCTAACAGAGCTGTGCGGATAGGTGTGCGGGGGCTAGCTTTCGAGGACGGCGACCCCGGGCAGCGACTTGCCCTCGAGGAACTCCAGGGAGGCCCCGCCGCCGGTGGAGATGTGGCTGAAGCCATCTTCTTCCAGTCCGAGGGTGCGGACGGCGGCGGCGGAGTCCCCGCCACCCACCACGCTGAAGGCACCAGCGGAGGTGGCGTCGATAATGGCCTGCGCGACCCCGCGGGTCCCGTGGGAGAAAGCTTCGAACTCAAACACGCCCATTGGGCCGTTCCAGAAGATCGTCTTCGCGCGGCCGAGGATCTCGCTGAACTTCTCCACGGACTTCGGGCCGATGTCCAGGCCCATCCAGCCGGCCGGGATGGAGTCCAGGTTGACCGTGCGGTGGTCGGTGTTCTTGTCGAAGCCCTCCCCCACCTCCACGTCCACGGGGAGGACGATGGCGTCCCCGTACTTCTCCATCAACTGCTTGCAGTTGTCTACCTGGTCCTCCTGCAGCAGGGAGCCGCCGACCTCGTAGCCCTGGGCCGCGAGGAAGGTGAAGCACATGCCACCGCCGATGATGAGCTGGTCCACCTTGGGGGCCAGCGCCTCGATCACGCCCAACTTATCGGAGACCTTGGAGCCGCCGAGCACCACAACGTAGGGCTGCTCCGGCGAGCCGGAGACCTTTTCCAGGACCTCTAGCTCCGTCTCCACCAGGCCGCCGGCGTAGTGGGGAAGCTTCTGGGCGACGTCGTAGACGGAGGCCTGCTTGCGGTGGACGACGCCGAAGCCGTCGGAGACGAAGGCGCCGTTATCACCGGTGAGGTCGGCCAGTTCTGCGGCGAAGGCCTCCCGCTCGGCGGCGTCCTTGGACGTTTCCCGCGCATCGAAGCGGACGTTTTCCAACAGGAGGATATCCCCGTCGTTGAGCCCATTGGCTCGCTCGTGGGCATCCTCGCCGGTAACGTCCCCGGCCAGCGGGACGAATTGGTCGAGCCGCTCCGACAGGGCCTCGGCCACAGGGGCCAGGGAGAACTCCGGCTTCACTTCGCCCTTGGGGCGACCCAGGTGGGCGGACACGATCACGCGGGCCCCGGCCTCCAGCAGTGCGCGGAGGGTGGGCAGGGAGGCGTCGATGCGCCCGGGGTCGGTGATCTGCCCGTCGGACAGCGGGACGTTGAGGTCGGAGCGAACGAGGACGTGGCGGCCCTCTACCCCCTCAGCGATGAGATCTTGAACGGTTTTGACGGCCATGGTGAACCTACTTTCCGGCGCGAGCGCCCGGGAGTGAGAGTGTGGAAGGTGGGAAGGGTGTGAGCTGCCCGAAACGACAGAACAGCGGCCGGGGTATACGGACCGACCGCTGTGTGCTCATTTCCGGCGTGGCTTAGAGGCGCTCACCGATGTAGGTGGCCAGGTCCACGAGGCGGCAGGAGTAGCCCCACTCGTTGTCGTACCAGGAGACGACCTTCACCTGGTTGTCGATGACCTTGGTCAGGCCAGAGTCGAAGATGGAGGAGTGCGGATCGCCGACGATGTCGGTGGAGACCAGCGGCTCATCGTTGGAGTACTTGGCAATGCCCTTCAGCGGGCCCTCGGCGGCCTTCTTCAGGGCGGCGTTCACGGCCTCCACGGAGACCGGCTTCTCGGCCTCGAAGGTCAGGTCGGTGACGGAGCCGGTGATGACCGGCACACGCACGGCGTAGCCGTCCAGCTTGCCCTTGAGCTCGGGCAGAACGAGGGAGACGGCCTTGGCGGCACCGGTGGAGGTGGGCACGAGGTTCACGGCGGCGGCGCGGGCGCGGCGCAGGTCCTTGTGCGGAGCGTCGTGGAGGCGCTGGTCGCCGGTGTAGGCGTGGATGGTGGTCATGAGGCCCTTGACGATGCCGAACTCGTCGTTGAGGGCCTTGGCCAGCGGCGCGAGGCAGTTCGTGGTGCAGGAGGCGTTGGACACGATGGTGTGGTCGGCCGGATCGTAGGTCTCGTGGTTGACCCCCATCACGAAGGTGGCGTCCTCGTTCTTCGCGGGAGCGGAGATGATGACCTTCTTCGCACCGGCCTCGATGTGAGCGCGGGCGTCGTTAGCGTCCGTGAAGAAGCCCGTGGACTCGATGACGATGTCTGCCCCGAGTTCGCCCCACTTGAGGTTCTTCGGATCCCGCTCGGCGGAGACGGCGATGCGGTGACCGTCGACGGTGATGGACTCGTCGTCGTAAGTGACCTCTGCCTCCAGGCGGCCCATCACGGAGTCGCTCTTCAGCAGGGCGGAGAGAGTCTTGTTGTCAGTCAGGTCATTGATGCCCACAACCTCGATGTCCGCCTTCGTGTTGCGGATGGCGCGGAAGAAGTTGCGGCCAATGCGGCCGAAGCCGTTGATGCCAACGCGGATCGTCACGTTAAGTCTCCTTTGACTGGGTCGTGATAGGTAGAAATCATCACATTGAATTGTTTTACTGTCTTCAGCGTACCCGCGTCCCTGGCGCTGCGCAGCGGGGCCGGGTGAACCCTCGCCCCCGCCGGACGCGGTATTAGTCCACGTCAGTAAAGAGATCCTCGGTAACCGCCGCATGCGTGTCGGGCACCCCCAGCTCCTCGGCACGACGATCCGCCATGGACAGCAAGCGGCGGACTCGGCCGGCCACGGCATCCTTCGTCATCGGCGGTTGGGCTAATTGACCTAGCTCCTCCAACGAGGCCTGGCGGTGTTGCACCCGCAACTGCCCGGCTTCGGCCAGATGCTCGGGCACGTCTTCCCCCAGCAGCTCGAGGGCCCGCTCCACCCGGGCGGCGGCGGCGACAGCGGCCCGGGCCGAGCGCCGGAGGTTGGCATCGTCGAAGTTCGCCAGCCGGTTGGCGGTGGCCCGCACCTCCCGGCGCATCCGCTGTTCCTCCCAAGTCAGCCGGGTGGACTGGGCCCCCATCATGGTCAGCAGCGCACCGATGGACTCGCCGTCGCGGATGACCACCCGGTGGATGTTCCGGGTCTCCTTCGTCTTCGCAGTCACGCCCACGCGGCGGGCCGTGCCCACCAGGGCCAGCGCCGCCTCGTTGGAGGGGGTAGCAACCTCCAGCGCGGAGGCCCGACCCGGCTCGGTGAGGGAGCCCCGGGCCAAAAAGGCCCCCCGCCACGCCGCGACGCACTGCTGCTTCGTTCCCCCGATAATAGCCCGGGGCAGCCCGCGGACGGGTCGGCCGACTCGGTCGATAAGCCCCGTGCGCCGGGCCAGCTCCGTCCCACCATCGGTCCACCGCATGACATAGCGGGCGGAGCGGCGCAGATTGCTGGCCCCAACCACCTGCAGCTCGGCGTTGATGTTGTAGAGGTCCGAAACAAAACCCATGATGCGGCGGGCGGTGGCGGCGCTATCCACCTCGGACTCGATCACGATGGAACGGGAGACGAGGTGCAGCGCCGCGCTATAGCGCAACAGGCTGGCCACTTCGGCGGTCTGCACGTCGGTGGCGCTCACGGGCACCCGGGCAAGCTCGTCCTTCATGTCCTGAGTTAGGGCCACGTCGCTTTTCTACCGTCCTCTCGAAGGCTGTTGGCACACACACAATACCCCCCGGCACCGCTTCGGGGCGCGGCTGAGCGATCAGTACTCCGGCGGGATGTTCTGCAACTCCGCCACGTCCGCGTGGGGGCAGGCAGCGATCTCCGAGAGGACCGCGGCCAACTTGTCCGGCATGTGTCGGTCTGTCCAGCGGCCGCGATTGTCGTCCTCCCGCACATCCCGGTAGATCACGCGGGCCCCCAACGTGGCGGCAGCCCGTTCCACGTGGCGGCGCACGGCGGCCCCAGGCATCGTGGACAGGTCCACAACGATGACGTCGATAGTCAGGCTGGGGCAGTGCTGCCGGATCATGTGGATGTGGTGCTCCATGGACATGTGACTGGTCTCCCCCGGCTCGGAGACGAGGTTCATGATCATGACCTTGGTCGCCGCGGTCGTGTTAAGGGCGTCCACAATTCCGGGGACCAGAACATGGGGAATGACGGAAGAAAACCAGGAACCGGGACCCAAGGTCACCACATCCGCGCGGTGGATAGCCTCCACCGCCGGATCCGCCGCCGGGGGGTCCGTGGGGATGAGCCGCACGCGCCGGACCTCTCCCAGCGTGGAGGCCACCGCCACCTGGCCGCGCACGGCGATGACTTCCCGGGGGTCCTCCTCCAAACCGAGCACCTCCGCCTCTAAATCCAGCGGCTCCGGGCTCATGGGGACTACCCGGCCCTTGATGCCCAGGAGGCGCCCGATCTCGTCCAGAGCGGCGATATCGTCACCCATCACCTGGGACAGCCCCGTGATGAGGAAGTTGCCCACGGCATGCCCTTTGAGCGCACCATTGCCCCCAAATCGGTGCTGCAGCAACTCCTCCCACAACCGGCCGCGCTCGGAATCCTTCGTCAGCGCCGCCAGGGCCATCCGCAAGTCTCCCGGCGGCAGAGAGCCAAACTCCCGGCGCATTCGCCCGGAAGAACCGCCGTCGTCCGCGACCGTGACAATGGCCGTGACGTGGTCCGCGACCTGCCTGCTCGCGCGCAAAGTGGAGAACAGTCCATGACCGCCCCCCAAACACGCAATCCGCTCCATCTGCCGCATCCTCTCGACCATGAACTGGCCTAACTCTTCCGGTCGTTGTTGAGATCCCGGTGCACCACGCGCACCGGTGCCCCCTCCGCCATGAGTCGGCGGGCCAGCTCCTCCACTACCGCGACACTGCGGTGATGGCCGCCCGTGCAGCCCACGGCGACGGACACGAAGTTCTTCCCCTCCCGGTGATAACCCGGCAGCATCGCCAATAGCAGGTGCAGGGCCGAATCCACGAACTCCTGGGAACCCGCTTGGCCCAGCACGTAATCCGCGACTGGCTTATCCACCCCGCGGAAATTCCGCAGCTCCGACACCCAATACGGATTGGGCAGAAACCGTGCGTCCAGCAGCACATCCACGTCCTTTGGCGCCCCGTGCTTGAAGCCGAAGGACTGCAGGTTGATGCGCACCCCGGAACCGTGCAATTCGCTGAACTCCGTCTCCAGGGTGCGCCGCAGATCATGCACGCTGGAATTGGTCGTGTCCACGATGATGTCCGCCCGCGCCCGGATATCCGCGAGCATCTCGCGTTCCCGGTCAATGCCCTCCTGCAGGGTCCCCTCCCCCTGCAGCGGGTGGGAACGTCGCACCGTGTCGTAGCGGGTGATCAGCTCGCGGTCATCGGCGTCCAAAAAGAGCATCACCGGGCGCCTGCCGGAGCTGGTCAACGAATCCAGAACACCGGTCAGGTTGCCCGCAAAGGCCCGGGAGCGTACATCCGTGACAATCGCCAACCGCTCCACCGGGGAATCGTCGGCGAAGGTGAGCTCTACCATCCGCATGATCAACTCCGGGGGCAGGTTATCCGCCACATACCAGCCCATCTCCTCCAGGGCGGCAGCCGTGGTCCGCCGACCCGCGCCGGACATGCCCGTGATGAGGACGAGGGAGGGGGCCTTGTGGTCCATCTGTTCGCCAGGGGAGTCCAACCTGCTCATGCCCGCTACTCTAACCCCTCTTTGCGGTGCAGGGCGGCGTAAACCGCCTCCGCCAGGGCGGGGCCGAAGCCCTCCACCTCGGCGATATCGGCAACGCTGGCCTGCTTGATCCGGGCCACCGATCCGAACTGGCTGACCAGTTGCTTGCGCCGCTTCGGGCCCAGGCCGGAAATGTCGTCCAACGCGGACCGGCGCATCCGGGCGCTGCGCTGTTGACGGTGAAAGGTGATGGCGAAGCGGTGGGCCTCATCCCGGAGGTTCTGGATGAGGTACAGCGCCGGGGAGTTGCGGGCCACGATCACCGGATAATCCTCCCCCGGCAACCACAGCTCCTCCAGGCGCTTGGCGATGCCCACCAGGGCCACGTCGGTGACCCCCAACTCCTCTAGCACGGCCTGCGCCGCGGCCACCTGGGGCTTGCCGCCATCGACGACGAATAGCTGCGGAGGGTACGCGAAGGCCCGCTTGGGCGGGGCGGAACTCAGCCCCTCCTCCCCCTCCAGCAGCTCCCCGCCCTCGTCCCCGGCGGGAACGGCGAGCTTGTCCTCCACGTGCCGCTGGAAGCGGCGGCGCACCACCTCCGCGATGCTGGCCACGTCGTCGGAGTGCCCCTCCCCGGCGGCCTGGCGGATCTTGTAGCGCCGGTAGTCCGACTTCTTCGGCAACCCATCTTCGAACACCACCAGGCTGGCGACCACATCCGTGCCCTGAATATGGGAGACGTCGATGCACTCGATGCGCAGCGGGGAGGAATCGAGCCACAACGCCTCCTGCAGTTCGTGGAGGGCGGCCGAGCGGGCGGTGATGTCCCCGGTGCGCTTCAACTTGTGCTGCTTGAGGGCCTGCTGCGCGTTGGACTGGGCCGTCTCCATGAGCGCCTTCTTGTCCCCGCGCTGGGGCACCCGGATGTTCACCGCCGCGCCGCGCAGGCCGCTGAGCCATTCCCCCAACCGGTCCGCATCGTCCGGGATCGTGGGAACCAGAATTTCCCGGGGCACGGGCGTGACCTGCTTGTCGCCCACGAGGTCCCCCAGCGCCGTGACCGTTGCCGGGTTCATGACCCGCGCCAGGGAACGGTCTACCCCCGGGGAGCTCGCGCCGCCCACGGCCGTCTCCGTGGCCGTGGCCAGCTCCGCCTCTTCCCCGTAGAACTGGGTGAGGAAGTTGGCAATGACCGTGGAATCGGCGACGTCGTCGCGCTCGACCACCCAGCCACGCTGGCCGTGGATGCGCCCGCCGCGAACGTGGAAGATCTGCACGGCCGCCTCCAGCTCGTCCGTCACGAGGCCCACGAGGTCCGCGTCAGTGGCGTCCGAGAACACCACGGCCTGCTTCTCCATGGCCTTCGTCATCGCGCCCAGCTGGTCGCGCAGGCTGGCGGCGCGCTCGAAGTCCAGGTTCTCGCTGGCCACCTCCATCTCCCGGCGCACCCGGCGCAGCACCGGCTCCGTATTACCGGCCAGGAAGCTGGAGAACTGATCCACCAGCTCCCGGTGCTCGGCGGGACTCACCGTCCCCACGCACGGCGCGGAGCAGCGGTCGATGTATCCCAGCAGGCAGGGCCGCCCGAGGGCCTCGTGGCGCCGGTACACACCCGCCGAGCAGGTGCGGATGGGGAACACTCGGGTCAGGGATTCCAGGGTCTCCCGGATCGCCCACGCCTTCGGGTAGGGCCCGTAGTAGCGAACGCCCTTGCGCCGGGGGCCGCGGTAGAGGAAGGCCCGGGGGATCTCTTCCTTCACGCTGATGGCCAGCATTGGGTACGTCTTGTCATCCCGGTACATGACGTTGAACCGGGGATTAAACCGCTTAATCCACGTGTACTCCAGGTTGAGCGCCTCCAGCTCGGAGGCCACCACGGTCCACCGCACCGCGGCGGCGGACTGCACCATCGCCCGGGTCCGCGGGTGCAGCTGGGAATAGTCCTGGAAATAGTTGGACAGGCGAGACCTGAGATTCTTCGCCTTCCCCACATAGATCACGCGGTCGGAGGCGTCCCGAAATGTGTAAACCCCGGGCTCCGTGGGGATCGTGCCCGGGGCTGGGCGGAAGGTCGCACGTCGGCTCATGGGGGACAACCGGCCTCTTGCTAGTCCTCGTCGGGCATGTAGGCATCCTCCAACTGGCGGAAGCGCTCGACCTTCGCGGCCACGTCCTTGTCCTTGATGTAGAAGGCGAGCATTGGCACGAACTCGAAGTCCGGCAGCTCCAGACGGGCGTTGCGGGAGGAGGCCGGGAAGCTCAGCCCGTAGATGATCTCCCACGGATAGAACTGGGCGTTGGCGATGTTGCGCACCTCCACCCCGGCAGCACCGGCCCGCACCCGGGGGCGCAGCAGCGCCAGGCAGCACGCGGAGAAGATCAGCCCGATGCCCACGAAGGCGAACTGATCCGCCGGGGTCACGGCAACGCCGGTGTTGCCCACGCCCACCACGATGGCCATGAAGATGTGCGCGGCCATGACCACTACCGCCGCGATGATCGCCACCTTGCGCAAGTAAGCGGAGGTCACCGTGAGCTGCCAGCCCTCGGTGTCGGGCGGGCGGCTATCGGCGTTGGAGTTGACGGAATCCACGAAACTCACCTTATCCCCTTGATCTCGCGCAGAACCAAAGCCGTGTGGATCGCGGCGATGGCGCTATCGGCGCCCTTATCCTCTGCGGCCCCCGGACCCCCGGCCCGGGCCTCCGCCTGCTCGGGGGTGTTGACGGTGAGCACCCCGTTGCCTACGGGCGTTCCCGTGTCCAACCCGGCCCGGGTCAGCCCGTAGGTCACCGCGTCACACACCACGCGGAAGTGCTCCGTCTCCCCCGCGATCACGCAACCGGTGGCCACGACCGCGTCGAAGCTGCGGCACGCCGCCAGTACGGCGATGGGCAGCTCCAGGGCCCCGGCCACCCGCCACTCGGTCACGCTGGCCCCCGCGTCGGTGGCCGCGCGGATCGCCCGCTCGTGCAGGCGGTCCACGATGGCGGCGTTCCACGTCGCGGAGATGACGGCGACGCGCAGCCCCTCGGCCTGTCCCGGGGCGAGGCGAATGGAGCTGAGTCCGGCAGCGGGCATGGTGAGTTCTCTCTTTCGTAGGTCGGCGCGGTCTCCCGCTAGCTCAGGGAATCCAACTGATGGCCCATTCGGTCCCGCTTCGTCCGGAGGTACCGAATGTTCTCCGGGTTGGGTTCAAGCTCCACCGGCACCCGCCCGCAGACGGTGATGCCGTAGCGCTCCAACGCGCCCTTCTTGGCCGGGTTGTTGCTGATCAGCTCCACCTTATGGATGCCTAAGTCTTTGAGGATCTGAGCCGCGGCGCTGTACTCCCGCACGTCGGCGGGCAACCCCTGGGCGGTGTTTGCATCCACCGTATCCAAGCCCTCGTCCTGCAACACGTAGGCCCGCAGCTTGGGCACCAATCCGATGCCGCGCCCCTCGTGGCCGCGGAGGTAGATGAGTACCCCCCGGCCCCGTTCGGCGATGAGGTCCAGCCCGGCCACCAACTGCTCCCCGCAATCGCAGCGCAGGGAGCCGAAGACGTCCCCGGTCAGGCACTCCGAGTGCACCCGCACCAGGACGGGCTCCGCGTCCGGGGCGCCGAAGCTCTCCTCGTCCCCGGCCACGAGAGCCACGTGCTCCACTCCGTCCACCAGGCTGGTGTACCCAATGGCCCGGAAATCCCCGTGGGTGGTGGGCATCCGGGTGGACACGCTGCGCTCCACCACTGGTGTGTGGGCCCGCCGCCACTCGATGAGTTGCTCGATGCTGATGAGCGCTAGGTTGTGGGCGTCCGCAAACTCCCGCAGCTCCGGCAACCGCGCCATCCCCGTCGGGTCCTGCTCGCTGACCACCTCGCACAGCACGCCCGCCGGGAACAACCCCGCGGCGCGCGCGAGATCCACGCTGGCCTCCGTGTGCCCGGCTCGGCTCAGCACTCCCCCATCGCGGGCCCGCAGCGGAACCACGTGCCCGGGGCGGTGGAAATCCTCCCGGGTGGACTCGGCCGCCGCCAGCGTCCGGATGGTGTGGGCCCGGTCCGCGGCACTGATGCCGGTGGTCACGGATTCGGCGGCGTCCACGGTGACGGTGTAGGCCGTCTGGCGGACATCCTCGTTGCGCCCGACCATCGGGGGCAGTCCCAGCCGATCGCAGTCCGCACCGGTCATGCCCACGCACACGTAGCCAGAACTGTGCCGCACCATGAACGCCACCAGCTCGGGCGTGGCCAGCTCCGCGGCGAAGATGAGGTCCCCCTCGTTCTCGCGGTTTTCGTCATCGACGACGATGACGGCCTTGCCCGCGGCGATGTCCGCAATGGCCCGCTCCACATCGTCCAGCGCAATGGGTTGTTGGTGCATCGTTCCTACTCGTCGGTGGCCTGTGCTCGTCCCGCCCCGCCACCCTGGGTAGCTTCCGGCGTACGGGGGCCAATCATCTTCTCGACATACTTGGCCAGCACGTCGCATTCCACGTTGACTCTATCCCCCGGGTGGAGCTGGCCCAGCATGGTGTCCCGCATTGTGGTGGGGATGAGGGAGACCTCGAACCATTCGCCCGCGCTTATCTCCGCGATGGTCAGGGAGGTGCCGTTGATGGTGATCGAGCCCTTCTTTACCAGGTAGCGGTCCAGGTCCTCGGGCCGATCGAGGCGGAAGCGGTAGACCTCCCAGTGCTGGGCGGGGGTCCGGGACAGTAGCTGTGCGGTGCCGTCCACGTGGCCCTGGACGACGTGGCCGCCGAAGCGCCCGCCCGCGGCCATGGCCCGCTCCAGGTTCACGGCATCGCCGATCTGCAGGGAGCCCAGGGTGGTGTAGTCCAGGGTCACTTTCATGACGTCTGCGACCCAGGCGCTCTCGGTGCGTTCCGCGACGGTGAGGCACACGCCGTTGACGCAGATGGAGTCCCCGGGCGCGGCGTCCCGCAGGACGGTCTGGGCGTCGATGCGCAGTTGGATGGCATCGCCTTGGGGTTCGATGGCGGCGACGCGGCCGGTTTCCTCGACTATTCCGGTGAACATGGGGTGTAGGTCCGTTAGGCCTTCCGTGGAGGGGTGGGGATGGGGGTTAGCGCGGTGGCGATGAACAGCACGTCCGGGCCGAGCGCCGTGAGGCCGCGGGGGTGTAGCCGGCGGAGATCGGCCATGGTGGTGGGGTGCTGTGGATCATTGTGGACGCCAGGGAGCCCGGCGCCCAACACAGCCGGCGCGGTGTAGCACTGGAGCCGGTCGGCGATGCCCGCGGCGAGGAAGGCCCCGATCAGGGTGGGACCTCCCTCCACCAGCACGTCCACGACACCGCGGGCCCGGAGTTCCGCCAGGGCCTCGGCAATATCGTGGGTGCGCAGGTGCAGGGACTGCTCTGGGGGGCCCTGGAACATGGCGTAGCGTTCCCGGGGCAGGTTTCGGCGGCCCAGGGCGACCCGCAGGGGTTGGTGGGGATAGGGGGTCCCCTCCGGCTGGCGGGCGGTGAGGCGGGGGTTGTCCGTGCAGACCGTCCCGGCCCCGACCACGATGACATCGCGGTGGGCGCGGTCGGCGTGCACCCGGGCCCGGGCGGCGGGACCGGTGATCCACTGGCTGCTGCCGTCGCTGGCGGCGATGAAGCCGTCGGCGGTGCGGGCGAGCTTGAGAGTGACGTGGGGGCGCCCCCGCAGTACGGAGAACAACCAGGCTTCCACGGAGTAGATCCCGGTGGAGGTGGACCAATCTGAGCTGACCACCCCATCCTCCCGCAGGTCCAGATAGGGCCCCTGGACCCGCACGCCCGCGGCGCGCAGCCGGTCGCCGCCTCCTGCGGCGGGACGGAAGGGATCGGCGAAGAGGTAATGCACTTCTGCCACCTGCGCCTCGATGAGGGCCTGGGCGCAGGGCCCGGTGCGCCCAGTGTGATTGCAGGGTTCCAGGGTGACGTAGGCATGGGCTCCGCGCGCCCGCTCCCCCGCCCGCCTAAGCGCCACGATCTCCGCGTGGGCGCCGCCGGGCGGCTCGGTAGCGCCGGTGGCGATGACCCCACCGTCCGCCGGATCCACGAGCACGCATCCCACCGGGGGGTTCGGGGATGTGGTCCCCGCGACTTGCCAGCCGGCCGCATCCGCGCGGCGGAAGTGGACTGCCTTCACGCCCGTTATCAGCGTCATCGGGCCTGCACTGCCGCCTGGCGGATCTGCTGCACGGCAGCGTCCGGGTCCGGTGCTCCGAACACGGAGCTGCCGGCGACGTACACGTCCACCCCGGCAGCGGCCGCCTGGGCCGCGGTCTCGGCGCCGATGCCACCGTCGATCTCGATGAGGGTGGCAAGGCCCTCCCGGTCGATGCGTTCGCGCAGGGCCCGCACCTTCCCCAGCACCTCCGGACGGAACTTCTGCCCGCCGAAACCTGGTTCCACGCTCATCACCAGGACAAGATCGAAATCCGCGAGGTGGTCCAGCAAGGGGTCCACGGGGGTATCCGGTTTGACGGAGATACCGGCCAGGGTGCCGCTGGCGCGCAGTTGTGCTGCGAGTTCCCGCGCTGCGGCCAGGGAATCCACGGCCTCCAGGTGGAAGGTCACGCTGTCGAAGTCCGCGTAGTCCTCGGCCCACCTCTGCGGGTCGGCGATCATGAGGTGCACGTCCAGGTGCTTATCCGTGTGCGGCTGCACCGCCGTGGCGACCGGCAGGCCGAAGGAAAGGTTCGGCACGAAGTGCGCATCCATCACGTCGATGTGCAGCCAGTCCGCGCTGGGCACGGCGGCGATATCCCGGGCCAGGAAGGCGAAGTCGGCCGCGAGGATAGAGGGGGCCACCAGCGTCTGCTGGCCGTTTCCGGGGCCCCCTGTCAGGGAATTCGTCATGCCCCCCAGACTACGCGGAGGCCTCCGGTCCCCCGGAATCACCGGGTTTGCGCAGCGCGGCAATGAACATCGCGTCCGTGGAGTGGCGGTGGGGCCACAACTGGATGAAGGGTCCGGCGGCACTTCGGGGAACCTCCGGCAGAATAGCGCCGGCATCGAGGATCTCGGCCCCCTCGCTGCGCGCCACCGCGTGGGCCACCTCCTGCGTCTCGGCGAGGTGCGGCGAGCACGTGGAGTACACCACCACCCCGCCCGGGGCGGCTGCAGCCAGCCCCGCGGCGAGCAGCTCGCGCTGCAGCGCCACCAGCTCCGCCACATCCTCCGGGGACTTGCGCCACCGGGCCTCGGGACGCCGGCGCAGCGCACCCAGCCCCGTGCACGGGGCATCCACCAACACCCGGTCGTATCCTGCGGGCATATCCAACGAGGAGATGGCCCGCAGATCGCGGCCATCGCCGGTGTGCACGCGCACCGGCAGGCCCCGCGTCGCCTTGTCGACTAGGTCC
This sequence comes from Corynebacterium heidelbergense, assembly GCF_028609845.1. Taxonomy (NCBI): domain Bacteria; kingdom Bacillati; phylum Actinomycetota; class Actinomycetes; order Mycobacteriales; family Corynebacteriaceae; genus Corynebacterium; species Corynebacterium heidelbergense. The sequence goes on from NZ_CP063191.1 coordinate 1,163,284, forward strand.
GCGCGGTGCCGGGTGACCTCGATCGCGTCCACCCGCACCCGCTGGGAGGTTTCCGCGCCCTGTCCCCACGCCGCGAGAAAGGCGGTCTTGCCGCCGGGGCCGGAGCACAGGTCCAGCCAGCGGCCCCGGTCCACCCGGCCCAGCGGAGCCCGGCACAGCGCCAACGCCACCAGTTGGGATCCTTCGTCCTGGACGGAGGCCAAACCTTGGCGGATGGCGTCCAGATCCCCTGGATCCCCGGAGGGAAGGTAGACCGCATAGGGCGAGTAAGCCCCGGTTTCCCCGCCCGTGACCAGCGCCAACTCCTCCTGGGAGATGGCCCCCGGCCGGGCCGCGAGGTGGACCGCTGGGCGGCGGTTGTTGGCGGCGAGGGCCTCTGCCAACTCCGGGCTGATGGTCGTGTCTGTATCCGCCCCCGGCTCCAGCAGCGCGTTGTTAATGGCGTCCGCAATCCACCGGGGATGGGCCGACCGCAGTGCAACATCCCCGATCGACGTGCCCGGGGCGATGCGACGCAACCATTCCTGCGCCGGGGTGCGGGTGATCGTGCGCAATACACCGTTAGCGAACCCGGCTGCCGAGCTGAAGCCGCGGTGGCGGACCAGTTCGACAGTGGTAGCCACGGCGGCATGGGGTTCCACCCGGGTGTGCAGGATCTGATACGTCCCCAGTCGCAGCGCATCCAGCACCGGGGGGTCGATGGCACCGATGGGCCGCCCCGCCGCCATTTCGATAACGGCGTCCAATTGCCCCGTGGCCCGCAGACAGCCATAGGTCAGCTCGGTGGCGAATGCGGCATCCCGTCCGCCGATCGACGCCGCCCGCAGCGCGCCGGGGAGCAGGAGATTGCCATAGGCCCCCTGACCGTGCACCTCCCCCAGCACGTCCAGGCACAACTCGCGCACCGGGTCCACCGTGCGGGCGGGGCGCCGGGGAGCGAGTGTGGGGTTGGTCTTCTTGGCGCTCGAGCGATTGGCACGGGCCGACTCGGAACGGGAGCGGAAACCGCCCATTAGTTCTCCTCCTGTTCGGGTGCTGCGGCAAAACGCAGCCCGGCGGCCAGACGGGACTGCTGGCCGCGCGCCCAGTCTGCGGCGTTCATCATTTTCTTCGCGGGCGGTTGGAGACTGAGCAGCTCGAGGGGATCGCTGCCGGTGCCCACGTAGACGGCGTTCTTCGCGGCATGCACCTGACCCGGTTGCAGCGCGGGTAGTTGGGCCTGCGGGTCCACGGGGGTCAGCGCGCCGATCTTGAACCTTTCCTGGTCTGCCAGCGTCCAGGCCCCCGGGGCCGGGGTGTGCGCCCGGCACCGACGGTGGATAGTTCCTGCCGGCCGGGACCAGTCGATCTGGGCGTCCGCGGCGGTGATCTTCGGGGCATGGGTGGCCCCCTCTTTTGGCTGCGGCCGGAGCGTCGCCGTGCCCTCCTCCAGGGCCAGCAGGGCCTGCGCCAAGAGGGGAGCACCTAGCTCGGTGAGCTCCTCCAGCAGCTCGCCCGCCGTCACCTCCGAGCCGATGGGAGCCGGGGCGGTAGCCAGGACATCGCCGGTATCCAAGCCCCGGGCGATGCGGAAGATGCTGGCCCCCGTCGTCTCATCCCCGGCGGCGATGGCCGCCTGCACGGGGGCAGCGCCACGCCACCGCGGGAGCAGGGAGAAGTGCAGGTTGATCCAGCCGTGCTCCAGGGCACCTAGCAGATCCGCCGGGATGAGCGTGCCGTAGGCCACCACGGCGATGGCGTGAACCCCGTGCTCGGCGTAGTCGCGGAGGTGGCGGCGCACCTCCTCGGCCTCGGGCGCAGAGGGGGCCAGGCTGGCCCACTTGTGCACCGGCAGGCCCAACTCCGCAGCGGCCTGGGCCACCGCGGAGGGGCGTGTCTTGCGGCCGCGCCCCGTGCGGGCATCGGGTTGGGTGAGTACACCCAGGATCTCCAGGCGCGGATTGGCCGCCAGGGTACGCAGGGCCGCCGCGGCCGGTTCCGGGGTCCCGGCGAACAGAATCTTCATTGGTTGAACCACTCCGACTGCCGGATCTGGGCCATGGCCGCCTTGCGCTGCTCCGGGGCGAGCTTGGACAGGAAGAGCACCCCGTCCAGGTGATCGGTCTCGTGCTGCACGCAGCGGGCCAGCAGCCCGTCCACCTCGCGGTCGATGGGCTGGCCATCCAGATCCGTGCCCCGCACTCGCACGCGGGCTTGCCGGGGGACCTCCCCGCCTACATCCGGGATAGACAGGCAGCCCTCCTGCTCGGTGATCATCTCGGGGCCAATCGGCTCCCAGGTGGGGTTGCAGATGTGCCCGCGATCCCCGTCGCAGTCGTAGACAAACACGCGCTTGGTGACCCCCACCTGATTAGCCGCCAGACCCACGCCCCCGTAGGCATCCATCGTCTCCAGCATGTCCGCGACGAGGGTACGCAGGGCCGGATCCTCGGCGGGGTTCTCCTGCACCGGGTCCGCCACGGTGCGCAGGACCGGATCTCCGAAAAGTCGCATGTTCAGCACTGTCATGGGCCTCAGGTTAACCGATGCGCACGGGGTCCATGACAACCCTCAGCGGAGCTGCGGCATGTTGAATCTGGCGCACATTCTGCGCAGTCCGCAGACTCGTGCCCAGGGCGTGGGCATGGGCGTGGGGCACCCGGATGATGGCGCGCCGGGCCTGGTCGGCGTGCGTGGGGGTCAACCCGGCGGGCAGGCGCACCCCCGCGGGCAACGGCACCGGGCCCAGCACCTGCGATTCCGGCGGGGCCTCCCAGCACTGCAGCAGCTCCTGGACTGACTGGGCGGTGCCGTCCACCGCCGCGACCGTGACCGCCGGGGGGAACTGGGCCTCCCGGCGATTGACCAGCTCCCGCCGGGCAGCACCGAGGGGATCCCACCGGATGAGCTGCTGCACGGCCGCGTGGTGGGGCTCCCCGGCCAGGACCACGCAGCCGCCGTCCGCGCGCGGTGAGACGAGGGCCGCCGCCTCCATCCACTGCCGCAGGGCGGATTCCCCTGCCCGCAGATCTTGGCGGCCGAGGGGGAGCCACGGATCCAGCAAAACCGCTGCGCCGTAGAGCCCCTCCGCCACCCTGGGCTCGGCACCGGGGGTGGCCACCACGATCTCGGGCCGGCGGCGCACGCTGTCTACGATGCGGTCGGAAGACGAGCGGACCACGGGGATCCCCGGAAAGGCCCGCCCGAGTTCCTCTGCGGTGCGGTCATGGCCGAGGACCGTCATGCGCACCCCCCGGTGGCCGCAGTCCCCGCAACGAAAGGCCGGATCGGGACGGCCACACCACCGGCAGGTCGGCACTACGGGGGAATCTTCCTGGCCCCGCAGCTCCAGGGGCCCGTTGCAGGCCCGACAGCGCGCGGGAGCTCGGCAAGCGGAGCACGCCAGCGCCGGGGCATATCCGCGGCGGGGAACCTGGATGAGCGCGGGGCTCCCCGCCTGCAGGGCCGAACGAATCGCGGTAAAGGCCACGTGCGGGATGCGCCCGGACCCCGCCGTGGTGGCCTCCGCGGCCTGGGCCACCTCGCTATCGCCCACGGCCCGGATGAGCGGCATGCGGCGGCGCAGCTCCTCCACCGCGGGCCTCACGGTGTGCAGTCGGCCCTGCTCCACCCACTGCTGGAGTTCCGCGCTGCGGTGTACCCCGGTGAAGACCAGGCCCGCCTCCTGGGCCTCCGCGCGGTGCATGGCCACCTCCCGGGCGTGCAGATAGGGGGCCCGGGGGTCCACCAAGTTGTCGTCGCCCTCCCCCAGCACGACGACGAGCCGCAGCTTCGCCACGGGCAGCAGCATCGCCGATCGGGTCCCCACCACCACCCGCGCCTGCCCCTTCACGATGGCCAGGTAGCGCCGGTAGCGGGTCGCCGGGCTCTCCGCCGCCGTCATCTGGGTGATCTGGGCCGCCGAGAGCCACCGCCGTAGGGCGGCGACCACGGCATGAACTGCCCGGTTCGTAGGCGCCAGCACCAGCACGCCCCCCTCCCCCCAGGCCGTGGCCGCCGCCAGCGCGGCGACCAGTTCGGCGGGGTCCAGCCCCGGCGGGATCAGCACCGAGGCCCGGGGGTGGCGCCCCTCCACTGCGGCGCGGACCAGCTCTGGGCCGAAGCGGAAGGCGGACCAGGCGGCGGTGGCGTCCGCCATGCTGCTGCGTTGGCACTCCTCGACCGGAACCAGGGAGCCGACGAGATCCGCCCAGGGTTTGCCGCCCCCGAACAGACCATCGGCCTCCGCGCGGGCGTGGCGCGGCGGAATGACGGAACGGATGATGTCCGAGCGGGTCCCGGCGCTGCGCTCGGCGAGGTGGCCCACCATGCGCCACAGGTACTCCGGGACCACCGGGATGGGGCTGACCACGCGCTCGATGGGCTTGAGCTGGCCGGCGTAATCCGTCGACCGCCGCCGCTCAATGAGAATCGCGTCCACGAGGCGGCCGCTGAACCGCACCCGCACCCGCACCCCCGGTTGGGCGGTGTCGTAGAGCTCGTGTGACACCCGGTAGTCGAACAACCGGTCCAGATGGGGCACGGACAGCAGCGGCAGGACGCGTGCGACCGGCTCGTTCATGGCTTCTCCCGGGGGGCGCCTAGCGGTGGTTGGAGGCCCCCAGGGGGCTGCGTGCGGGGGTGCTGGGCCGGGCGGCGGCTCGCTGTGCGGCGGAGCGGAGCTGGTCGGTTCGGTTCGTGCGCTCCCATGGCAGGTCGATGTCGGTGCGGCCGAAGTGGCCATAGGCCGCGGTCTGGGCGTAGATGGGGTGGCGCAGTTCCAGCTCCCGCAGAATGGCGTTGGGGCGCAGGTCGAAGACCTCGATCACGGCATCCTGGATGGCCTGGACGGGCATGCTCTCCGTGCCGAAGGTCTCCACGTACAGGCCGACGGGCTTGGCGCGGCCGATGGCGTAGGCCACCTGCACCTCGGCGCGCTCCGCTAGCCCGGCGGCGACGATGTTCTTGGCCACCCATCGCATGGCGTAGGCCCCGGAGCGGTCCACCTTGGAGGGGTCCTTGCCGGAGAAGGCCCCGCCGCCGTGGCGGGCCATACCGCCGTAGGTGTCCACGATGATTTTGCGGCCGGTGAGGCCGGCATCCCCAGCGGGCCCGCCGAGAATGAAGGAGCCGGAGGGGTTGACGAGAATCGTCATGTCCCGGGTGACGAGGTGGTGGATGCCCGCTTCCCGGATGCAGTGGTCGATAACGTGCTGTTTGAGGGATGCTTCGAGGGAGCGCTGCTGGGGCGCGCCGGACCAGGATTCGTCGTGCTGGGTGGAGATGACGATGGTGTCGATGGCCACCGGCGTGCCCGACTCGTCGTAGGCGAAGGTCACCTGGGTCTTGCCATCGGGCCGCAGGCCGGGGACGATGTTCGCCTTGCGCACGTCCGTGAGCCGACGGGCGAGCCGGTGGGCCAGCGAGATCGGCAGGGGCATGAGCTCTTTAGTCTCGTTCGTGGCATAGCCGAACATGAGCCCCTGGTCCCCGGCGCCGAGTCGATCCTCCTCGTCGAGGTCCCCCGTGTGGGAGTTGCGGTGTTCCATGGCGGTGTCCACCCCGTGGCCGATTTCCGGGGATTGTTCGCCGATGGAGATGCTCACCCCGCAGGTCCGGCCGTCGAATCCCACGTCTGAGGAGGTGAATCCGATGCGGGTGAGGGTATCCCGGACGATCTGCGGAATTTCCACGTAGCCGCTGGTGCGCACTTCCCCGACGACGTGAACGAGTCCGGTGGTCACAACGGTCTCCACCGCGACGCGGGCGTTGGGGTCCTCCCGCAGCATGGCGTCCAGGATGGAGTCGGAGATGGCGTCGCAGATTTTATCCGGGTGCCCCTCGGTCACGGACTCGCTGGTGAACAAGCGCAATGCCACTGTTTTCTCAAACCTCTTTTACGTGTTGTGTCGGACTGGATCATCCTAGACCAAGCGGTCTATTGCCCGATAGTCGCGCTCCAAGAGGTGCTCGACCACATCGAGGATACGGATGGACACGTCCAGCTTGTGCCCATTGGGGACGCCAATAACCCGAGCGCCTCCTTCGGCCTGCGCGCGGGAGGTGGCGTCCTCCCCCGGTGCCGGGGGGGCCACGAGAATCCACCCGGAGCTATCCTCCTGGCCGAACACCTTGCCCTCCCCCACCGCGTTGCACATGATCATGTCGCAGCCCTTGCGCTTCAGCTTGGCCAAGCCGTGATGCAGAGGATCGCCGTCGGTGTCCCCCGTCTCCGCGGCGAACCCCACCAGCAGCGGGCGGCACTCCGCCCCTCTGGACTGCACGAGACTGCGCAGGATGTCGGGGTTCTCCACCAGCTCGAGCGTGTTGAGGTTCGCGGCCGAGCCCTTCTTCAGCTTGGCGCCGGCCACCTGGCCCGGCCGGTAATCCGCCACTGCGGCGGCCATGATGACCACGTCCGCATCCGCTGCGGCGTGTTCCATGGCACGGTGCATTTCTAGGGCCGTACCCACCTTGGTGACCTGGGCCCCCGGGGGCAGGGGAAGGTTTTCCGTCACGCCCGCCACAATGTGCACCTCGGCGCCGCGCTGGGCCGCAATGTCCGCCAGCGCATAGCCCTGTTTGCCGGAGGAGGAGTTGCCGAGGAAGCGCACCGGGTCCAAGGGCTCGTAAGTCCCCCCGGCGGAGACAACCACCTTGACCCCTGCCAGGGACTGATCGAAGGCCCCGGGCCGACTGCGATAAGCGGCCAGGGCCAGGGCCCCAATATGGTCCGGTTCCAACATGCGCCCGGGCCCGGTGTCCGTCCCGGTCAGGCGGCCGTGGGCGGGGTGCAACACCGTGATCCCCCGGCTGCGCAAGGTGTCCACGTTGGCCTGGGTTGCCGGGTTGCACCACATCTCCGTGTGCATCGCGGGGGCCACGACGATGGGGCACGTGGCCACCAGGCAGGAGCTGGTCAACAGGTCATTCGCGCGGCCGTGGGCCAGGCGGGCCAGCAGATCCGCCGTCGCCGGGGCGATGACGATGAGGTCGGCCTCCTGGCCGAGCCGGACGTGCTGCACGCTCTCGACGTCGTCAAAGACCTCCGTGCTCACCGGGTGGTGCGAGAGGGCCTCGAAGGTGGGGGCGCCGACGAACTTCAGGGCAGCGGGGGTGGGCACAACGCGTACATCTACCCCGGCCTCGGTGAAGTAGCGGACCAAATGGGGGGCCTTGAAGGCCGCAATGCCGCCACCCACGCCCACCAGCACCCGGCGGGGGCTGGCAGTTGCGAATGACGGCACGTGGTTAGTCACACCGGACAGGATATTCCCCTTTAGCCCTCGGTGTGCTCCAGCAGGTCACCGTTGATCTCGCGCAGGGCGATGGACAGCGGCTTCTCGTGGATTTCCGGGGTTACCAGGGGGCCGACGTACTCGTAGACCCCATCGTCGATGGTCTGGAAGTAGTTGTTGATCTGCCGGGCGCGCTTCGCTGCATAGATCACTAGTGCGTACTTGGAGGACACCTTCGTGAGCAGCTCATCGATGGGCGGGTTGGTGATCCCAATGGGCGGGTCAAAGACCATGTCGTTGGTATCGGCGGCGGTGGAATTCTCCACGAAAAGACACCTTCTTCGGAATTGCGGTTGTTTTGGGTTAGCTGAGGATCTCGGCGATGCTGGCCACTGCACTATCCACGTTATCGTTGACCACTACGTGGTCGAATTCGTCCTGTGCGGCGAGTTCCCGCTTGGCGGTCTGCAGCCGCCGGTCGATGACGTCCTGGCTCTCGGTGCCCCGGCCGGTCAGGCGCTGAACCAAGGCCTCCCAGGAGGGGGGCGCGAGGAAGACAGTGTGGCTGTCCGGGATAAGGGCCTTCACGTTACGTGCCCCCTCCAGGTCCACCTCCACGAGCACCGGGCGATTGTCGGCCAGCGCCGCCTCGATCGGTTCGCGGGGAGTACCCGAAAGCTGCAGACCGCCGTGGATCTCGGCCCATTCCAGCATGAGGCCAGAGTCGATATTCCGACGGAACTGCTCTCGGGTGACGTAGATGTAATCCTGCCCGTCCACTTCGCCGGGGCGTGGGTCGCGTGTCGTCATAGACACGCTGAAGAAGAGGTTGGGAACCTCGCTGCGCAAGCGGGAGACTACCGTGGATTTCCCCACGGCGGAGGGGCCAGCCAAAACGACCACTCGCCCGCCAGACAGTTGTGCGCTCAAGTCCCTACGCCTCGAAGCCGAAGTGCTCCAGCAGGGCGCGACGCTGACGATCGCCCAGGCCGCGCAGACGGCGGGTGGGGGCGATCTCGAGCTGGTTCATGATCTCTTCCGCCTTGACCTTGCCCACCTTGGGCAGGGAGACCAGCAGAGCGGAGACCTTCATCTTGCCCAGAATCGGATCGGTATCCGCGTCCTTGAGCACCTGCTTCAGGTCGGTGCCGCCTCGCTTGAGCTTCTCACGCAGCTCAGCACGAGCCTTGCGGGCCTCAGCCGCCTTCTTGAGAGCTTCTGCGCGCTGATCCGGGGTCAACTCTGGAAGTGCCACGGGGTTCCTCCGTATGTGTCAAAGAATGCTATCGGTCTATGCGCTGCCGATCCGGCTTCCCCGCATTGGTGGGAAAGCGCGAGCCGCCAGCCGTTTACTGGAGCTACATCGCAACGGATGTCCTCCGGGGTTACGTGCCGCCCATGTGGGTGACGCTCCAACGTTCTCAGGTTCACCCTGGAAGTGAACACCGGTAGAGCGTAGGAGGTGCCGCTGGCTAAAGCCAGTCGACACTCCCGAACCAAAGGTAGTGGTGGGCCACTGACAATCGTCAAGGAATGAGATTATTCTCACCCCCAAAACGCCGCGCCCACCCTCAGCTATCGTGCCAAGGGCTGTTGCGCCTCGGCGTGTCCCGGGCTAACTGCTCGGACAGTCTAACACCTTAGGCAGTCGGCCCCGTGGACAGGGCCAGCGCCGCCGTGTGTTCCAGCACGGCAGCGTGCAGGGCCTGCGGCTCCGGTCCGGACTTCAGGACGGCGCGGGAGACGTTCGGACTGACTAATTCCAGCGCGTTGCCCGCGATTCGCCGCACGTCCTGGGGGGTGCCCCCCTGCGCTCCGACCCCCGGCATGAGAATCACTCCGCCCACTGCGTCCAGGTTCGGTGGATCCTGCACCGTGGCGCCCACTACCACGCCCAGGTTGCCGGGACCTTCCCCGGTTCGCTCGGCGTTGAGCCTGCCCACCCGGTCCACGACGTCCTGATCCAGCCGACGGTCCCCCTCGGCGCACCGGGCCCGCTGGACACTTGGGGCTTCCGGGTTGGAGGTCGCCGCGAGCACAATTGCTCCCTTGTGGTGGCGTTGCGCCAGTTCGAACACGGGAGTCAGGGAGTCCACGCCCAGCCAGGGGGATACCGTGAGGGCATCCACGCTCAACGGGGACTCCGGCGCCAGCCACGCCGTCGCGTATCCGGCCATCGTGGAACCGATATCGCCGCGCTTGGCGTCCGCGATAACGAGCACACCCCGCTCCCGCAGCGCCGCAATGGCCTCCTCCAGCACCGCATAGCCGACGGACCCAAAAGCCTCGTAGAAGGCCACCTGGGGTTTGACCACACAGGCCGCCTCCCCGAACCCCTCCACGCAGCGGCGAGAGAACTCCCGCAGCCCTTCCGCGCTCACCGGCAAGCCCCAGGCCCGCAGCAAGTGGGGGTGCGGATCCATGCCCACGCAGAGCTGTCCGTGCGTGGCGGCGCGCAGCGTGAAGCGCTCGCCGAAGGTGTGCTGGCCCGCGCTCATGAGTGATCGATCTCCTGGATGGCCAGCACTCCGGTCTCACGATTGAGGAGCGCCTCGATGCCCTGCACTGCGGCGACGGTGCCTTGGACGGTGGTGATGCAGGGGATGCCCTTCTTCACCGCGGCCGCGCGGATGTCGTAGCCGTCATTGCGGGCCCCGGCGGACCCGGCAGGGGTGTTGATGATGAGGTCGATCTCCCCGTCTTGGATGTGGTCCACCACGCTGCGGCCCGCTGCCTGCGGATCCCGCTGCACATCGGAGACCTTGGCGACGACGGTGCACTCCACCCCGTTGCGGCGCAACATGCCCGCAGATCCGGCGGTGGCATACACCTGGAAGCCCAGGCTGGCCAGGCGCTGGATGGGCATCAAGAGGGTGCGCTTGTCCCGATTGGCAATGGAGACGAACACCGTGCCCCCGGTCGGCAGGGAACCGAAGGCCCCCTCCTGGGACTTGGCGAAGGCGGTGCCGAAGTCCGCGTCAAGCCCCATGACCTCCCCGGTGGACTTCATCTCCGGGCTCAGCAGGGAATCCAGCACCTTCCCGTCCGGGGAGCGGAACCGGTTGAAGGGCATGACGGCTTCCTTCACCGCGATGGGATGACCCATGGGCAGGCTGCCGCCGTCGCGATCCTCCGGCAGCACTCCCTCCTCCTTCAAAGAGGAGATGGTCTCCCCCAGCATGATCCGGGCCGCCGCCTTGGCCAGGGGCACGCCGGTGGCCTTGGATACGAACGGCACCGTGCGGGAGGCCCGGGGGTTGGCCTCGATGACGTAGAGCGTGTCGTCCTTCAGCGCGAACTGCACATTCATCAGGCCCTTCACACCGATACCCAACGCCAGCTCGCGCGTCGAGCGGCGGACGTTCTCGATGTCCTCGGCGCCGAGGGTCATCGGCGGCAGCGCGCAGGCGGAGTCCCCGGAGTGGATGCCCGCCTCCTCGATGTGTTCCATCACGCCGGCCAGGTACACGTCCTCCCCATCACAGAGGGCATCCACGTCGATCTCGATGGCGGAGTCCAGGAAGCGGTCCACCAGCACCGGGTGGTCCGTGTTCAGCTCGGTGGCCCGGGTGATGTAGTCCTCCAGGGACTGCTCGTCATAGACGATCTCCATGCCCCGACCGCCCAGGACGTAGGAGGGCCGAACGAGCACCGGGTACCCGATGCGAGCGGCCACCTCCCGGGCTTCCGCAAAACTCGTTGCCGTGCCATAGGCCGGGGCGGGCAGACCGGCGCGGGACAGCACCTTGCCGAACTCCCCGCGATCCTCGGCGGAGTTAATGGCCTCCGGGCTGGTGCCCACGATGGGGACCCCCGCATCCGCCAACCGCTGCGCGAGCCCCAGCGGAGTCTGCCCGCCGAGCTGCACAATGACCCCCGCGATCTCCCCGGACTGGGATTCGGCGTGGTAGACCTCCATCACGTCTTCGAAGGTTAGCGGCTCAAAGTACAGGCGGTCCGCCGTGTCGTAGTCGGTGGAGACGGTCTCCGGGTTGCAGTTGATCATCACCGTCTCGTACCCCACCCGGGACAGCTCCAGGGCGGCGTGGACACAGGAGTAATCGAACTCGATGCCCTGGCCGATGCGGTTGGGGCCAGAGCCCAGGATCAGAACCTTCTTCTTCTCCCGCTGCTCGGCGACCTCCGACTCGGCCTCCGGGTCCAGCTCATAGGAGCTGTAGTGGTACGGGGTTTTGGCCTCGAACTCCGCCGCACACGTATCCACCGTCTTGAACACCGGGCGGATCCCCTGGGCCCAGCGCAGGGCGCGCACCCCGTCCTCCCCCGCCAGTTCCGGGCGCAGCGCCGCGATCTGGCGGTCGGACAAGCCCATGTACTTGGCGCGGCGCAGCAAGTTCACATCCAGCACCGGCGCGCTTTCCAGTTCCTCGCGGAACTCCACCAGCGCCACCAGCTCGTGCAGGAACCAAGGGTCGATGCCGGAGGCCTCGTAGACCTGCTCCACGCTGGCTCCCAGGCGCAGCGCCAGCTCTGCATCGTAGAGGCGGCCCTCCGTGGGTCTGCGCAGGCCGTCGAGGACCCGCGCGAGGTTGGTGGCGTCCTCACCGGCAAAAGAGGAATCCGGCGCGGTCCAGAACCCGGCGGGCTTGGTCTCCAGGGACCGCATGACCTTGTTCAGCCCGGTGATGTAGTTGCGGCCGACCGCCATGGCCTCCCCCACGGATTTCATGGTGGTGGTCAGGGTGTCGTCGGCGCCGGGGAACTTCTCGAAGGCGAACCGCGGGGCCTTGACGATCACGTAGTCCAGGGTGGGTTCGAAGGCCGCGGGGGTGACCTCGGTGATGTCGTTGCGAACCTCGTCCAGGGTGTAGCCGATGGCCAGCTTCGCGGCCAGCTTAGCGATGGGGAAGCCCGTGGCCTTGGAGGCCAGGGCGGAGGAGCGGGAGACGCGGGGGTTCATCTCGATGGTGATGAGGCGCCCGTCGGTGGGGTTGATCGCGAACTGGATGTTGCAGCCGCCCGTGTCCACGCCCACCTCGCGCAGAATTGCGATGCCTTGGTCGCGCATCTTCTGGAACTCGCGGTCCGTCAGGGTCAGGGAGGGGGCCACCGTCACGGAATCCCCGGTGTGCACGCCCAGGGCATCCACGTTCTCGATGGAGCACACTACCACGACGTTGTCCGCCCCATCGCGCATGAGCTCCAGCTCGAACTCCTTCCACCCCAGGATGGATTCCTCGATCAGCACGTTCGCCTCCGGGGATGCCGCCAGCCCGCCGCCGGCAATGCGCTCCAGATCCTCCTGCGTGAAGGCCAGCCCGGAACCCAGGCCGCCCATCGTGAAGGAGGGCCGCACGACGACGGGCAAGCCCAGCTCCTCCACCGTGGAGTAGACCTCCGCCATGTTGTGGCACACGCGCGAGCGCGCGGACTCCCCGCCGATCTTTGCGACGATGTCCTTGAACTTCTGCCGGTCCTCCCCCCGCTCGATCGCGTCGATGTCCGCGCCGATGAGCTCCACGCCGTACTTTTCCAGGATGCCCAGCCGGTCCAGTTGGATTGCCGCGTTGAGTGCGGTCTGGCCGCCGAGGGTCGCCAGAACCGCGTCGATCTTGTGCCCCTCCGCCTGCTCCGCAGCGAAGATTTTCTCGATGTACTGCGGCTGGATGGGCTCGATGTAGGTGTGGTCCGCGAACTCCGGGTCCGTCATGATCGTGGCCGGGTTGGAGTTGATGAGGGTCACCCGCAGGCCCTCCTCCTTGAGCACCCGGCAGGCCTGCGTACCGGAGTAGTCGAACTCGCAGGCCTGGCCGATGACGATGGGGCCGGAGCCGATAACGAGCACGTGGTTGATGTCTGTGCGGCGGGGCATGAAGGGCCTTTCCGTGGGGATGTACAGCGGTGGAGCGTGGGGGTAGAGGGTGCGGCGAGCTTTAGATGGCCGCGCCGGGGGCTTTTGCGCCGTCCAGCATGCGGATGAAGTCGTCGAACAGGGGGTTAGCGTCGTGCGGGCCGGCGGCGGATTCTGGGTGGTATTGCACGGAGAAGGCCAGCCCGTTGGTCAGCGCGACTCCCTCCACCGTCCCGTCGTTGAGGCAGGTGTGGGTCACCCGGGCGGGGCCGAAGTCCGTGTCGAATTCGGCCATCGGCTCCCCGGCCAGGGCGAAACCGTGGTTTTGGGCGGTGATGTCGATGGCGCCGGTGACGTGGTTGAGGACGGGCACGTTCGTGCCGCGGTGGCCGAACTTCAACTTGTAGGTATCCATGCCCAGCGCGCGGCCCAGGATCTGGTTGCCGAAGCAGATGCCGAAGAAGGGGATCTTGGCGCCGAGCACCTTGCGCACCTGCGCGACGGTCACGTCTGCGGTGGCGGGGTCGCCGGGCCCGTTCGAGACGAACACGCCCTGCCCCTGGTATTCCTCCAGCAGCTCTTGCACCCGCTCAAAGGGGGTATCCGAGGGGACGACGACGGTGCGTACGCCGCGCTTAATGAACTCGCGGGGGGTGTTGGTCTTGATACCCATGTCGTATGCCACGACGGTGTAGCGCGTCTCCCCCTCCGGATCCACCACGTAGGCGTCGTCGGTGGAGACATCCCCGGCCAGGTCTGCCCCGGCCATGGTGGGCTGTTCGCGGACCGTCGCGAGCATCTCCTCCTGACTGGGCAGCTCCTCCCCGGAGAACAGCCCGGCGGCCACGGAGCCTTTGTCTCGCAGGTGCCGGACGATGGCCCGGGTATCCACCCCCTGGATGCCGATGATGTTCTGGGCCCGCATTTCCGCCTCGAGGCTGCGGTTGGCCCGCCAGTTGGACACGGTGTGGCTGAGGTCCCGAACAACCAGCCCAGCGATCCAGATCTTGTCGCCGTGGGATTCCGAGTCCTCGTCGTTCCACCCGGTATTGCCGATGTGCGGTGCTGTGGCGACCACGATTTGCCGGTGGTAGGAGGGGTCCGTCATGGTCTCTTGGTATCCGGTCATGGCCGTGGTGAAGACTGCTTCGCCCAGGGTCTGACCTTGCGCGCCGAAGGCCTCGCCCCGGAAGATCCGGCCGTCCGCCAAGACCAGCGCCGCAGGAGTGCGGGGGTGCTTCCGTGTCACGTGTGGTCCCTACTTTCTGTTGTGTTCTTCTTCTTCTGGACGCCAACCCCGACCAAGCGCCGACTGCACTTTCCCGCGAGGCTGTGCGGGGGGGTTAGGTGACGGCTTGGCCGTCGCGGCAGGTGATCTTGCCGCGCAGGATGGTGGTGGATACCCGCACGGGCATGTCCATGCCCTCGTAGGGAGTGTTCCGCGCCTTGGAGGCCATATCCCTGCCACTGGCAACCCAGCTACGGGTGGTGTCCACCGCGCAGAGGTTGGCCGGCTCCCCCACCGCGATGGGACGGCCGTGGCCGGGGAGTTTGGTGATCCGGGCGGGGTTTTCGGACATGACCCGGGCCACGAAGCGCCAGTCCTGGTCCCCGTCGAGGACGAAGATCTGCGCGATCAGCGCCAGGGAGGTCTCCAGCCCCAGCATCCCGGGGCGGGCGAGGTCGAACTCGCAGCACTTTTCCTCGCTGCCGTGGGGGGCGTGGTCCGTGGCCACGCAGTCCACGATGCCCTCGGCGAGGGCCCGGCGCAGCGCCTGGACGTCGCGGTGTTCCCGTAGGGGTGGGTTGACTCGGTTCACTCCGTCGTAGGTGGCCAGGCGCTCGTCGGTGAGCAGCAGGTGGTGGGGGGTGACCTCCGCCGTGAGCGGGATCTGTTGCTCCTTGGCCCACCGCAGCAGGGCCACGGTCCCCTCGGTGGAGGCGTGGCAAATGTGTAGGCGGCCGCCGTAGTCGCGGGCCATGATGGCATCCCGGGCCACGATGGACTCCTCGGCGACGCGCGGCCAGCCCCGCAGGCCCAGGCGCGCGGCGGTGGAACCCTCGTGGGCCACGGCGCCCTCCGTCAACCGGGGCTCCTCGCAGTGCTGGGCCAGCAACACGTCTTCGCCTCGGGCGTACTCAATGGCGCGGCGCATGAGGCGCGGATCGTGCACACATTTGCCGTCGTCGGAGAACATCCGGACCTTGGCGTCCGAATCAGCCATCATGCCGAACTCCGTGAGCTCGGAACCATGCAGACCACGGCTGATGGAGCCGACCGGGTGCACGTCGCAGAGGTTGGTGTTCTGCCCCTTGAACCACACCGTCTCCGCGATGGCTGGGTTGTCCATGACCGGGGAGGTGTTGGCCATCGTGAACACCGCCGTGAAGCCGCCCTGGGCGGCGGCGGCGGAGCCGGTCGCGATGGTTTCGGTGTCCTCGCGGCCCGGTTCCCGCAGGTGGACGTGCATATCAACGAGGCCGGGCAGCAGCACCTGGCCCTGCAGGTCCACACTCGTGCCCTCCGGGGAGAGCGCATCGGCGAGGTCCGGCCCCATCTCGGCGATGACCCCATCCCGGATGAGAACGTCTATGGGTTCCCCCTCCCCATAGGGCAGGACCCCGCGCAACAGTAGTTCTGCGGCAGCCCCGGTGGGGTGCGGCGCTAAAGCCCCCGTGCTCGGGTAGGCGGACTCGGTTGTGGGCTGGTTCATTGCGCCTTTCCTAGGTTCAACTGGGCCTGGGGGCCGACGAGCAGGGTGAAGAGGACGGCCATGCGGACGTGCACACCGGCCGTGACCTGCTGGAGCACCACGGCGTTGGGGGCATCCGCCACATCGTCGCTGATTTCCATGCCGCGCAGCATGGGCCCGGGGTGCATGACAATCGCCCCGTCCCGCATCGCGGCCAGGCGCCGGGGGGACAACCCGTAGCGCACCGCGTATTCGCGGTGGGAGGGAAAGAATCCGCCGTTCATCCGCTCTTGCTGCACGCGCAGCATCATCACCGCGTCCGCGCCGCGGAGGGCATCATCGAAGTTTTGGGTGACCCGCACCTGGCCCCCTGCTTCCCGGCCCCAGGTCTCCACTCCGAAGGGCAGCAGCGTGGGGGGAGCCACGAAGGTCACGTCCGCGCCGAGGGCCGTGAGCAGCTCGGCATTAGAGCGGGCCACGCGGGAGTGCAGGATGTCCCCGACGATGACCACGTGGGTTCCCTCGATCTGCCCGCGATGGCGGCGCAAGGTGGTGGCGTCCAAAAGCGCCTGGGTGGGGTGCTCATGGGCCCCATCCCCGGCGTTGACCACCGCGGTATCGGTGAGCCACCCGGCCACTTGCCGGGCCGCACCGGAAGAGGGGTGGCGCATGACGATCGCGTCCGCCCCCACGGCCTTGAGCGTCAAGGCGGTGTCCTTGAGGGATTCGCCCTTCTTCACGCTGGAGCTGGAGGCGGAGATGTTGATCACATCCGCGCTCATCCACTTGCCGGCCGTCTCGAAGGACGAGCGGGTGCGGGTGGAGTTTTCGTAGAACATTGTGAAGATGGTGCGGCCGCGCAGCGTGGGCAGCTTCTTCATCTCCCGCCCGTGGAGGGCCTCGTGGAAGCGATCGGCCTCGTCGAGGAGGCCAGTGATTTCCGCCGCGGAGAGGTCCGCGATGCTGAGGAGGTGCTTCATGCCTGGGTGCCCCTGTTTCCCTTGGTGGTCGTCGTGGTGCTCTCGGCGTGGGTGGGCGTGGCCCCTGGTCGGTGCAACAGCACCCGGTCTTGGCCATCGAGCTCGCTGAGCTCCACGATGACGTCCTCCGTGGAGGAGGTGGGGATGTTTTTGCCCACGTAGTCCGCGCGGATGGGCAATTGCCGGTGGCCGCGGTCGATGAGGACGGCGAGTTGCACCTGTCCGGCCCGGCCGATGTCCCGCAGAGCGTCGAGGGCGGCCCGGATGGTGCGGCCGGAGTAGAGCACGTCGTCGACGAGGATGACGGTGCTGCCGTCGATTCCGCGATCCGGGACCGTAGTGGGTTTCAGGGCGCGGTGCGTGGTGCTGGTCCGCAGATCATCGCGGTAGAGGGTGACGTCCAGGGAGCCGTGGAAGACGTCCACCCCGGAGAACTCGGTGATGCGCTCGGCCAGGCGCCGGGCCAGCGGCACCCCGCCAGAGGGGATCCCCAGCAGGATGACGGGCGGGGATTCGGCGCTATCCAGCGCGGTCTTCTCAATGATCTGGTGCGCGATGCGCGCCACGGTGCGGCCCACGTCCTCCGGTTCCAGCAGGGTGACCGGGGGCGAGCTTTCGGTGGCTCGGCTCATCGTGACCTCCTTTCCCGCCTCACAGTGCGGTCCGTTAAAGGATGTCTTGGTGACGTTTTTCTCGCCCGAGCTTAGCACGCAAGGGCCGGGGGGTTAGGCCTCCGAAGTCGAGCCCCGGTCCTCCGGCCTGGGCTCGGTGGCCCGATGCTGGTCGATGAGGACCCGTTCGGCGGCCTTTGCGCGCTCCGCAGCGTCCTCGTCGGCGGGCGAGTCCACCTCCGGTGCTTGCTGTTCGCCGGCTTTCGGGCTGCGTGCCTGGTCGGCCAGTACCTCTGCCGTGGCGGCAGTGTCTTCATCAAAAGTGGTCATGGTCTTCTCCTGTTCCGGGGCGCGCCAGCGCTCGGCCAGCCGGTCCAGCACGGCGTGCACGTAGGCCTGGGCTTTGACGTGGCTGTACTCACTGGCCAGCTCCACGCCCTCCACGGTGGCGACCTCCCTGGGCACCTCCGGGTTGAACATCAGCTCCCACGTGGACACGCGCAGCACAGCCCGGTCCACCGCGGGTAGCCGCTCCAGCTTCCACTCCTCGGAGAGGTGCTCGGCGATGGTGTCGTCGATGGCGTCCAGGTTCTCCGCCACCCCCGTGACGATCGTCTGGGTGTAGGGCATCACTGGGCGGTAGTGGGCAGTGGGATCCTGCGCGAGCTCCACGTGCTCCTCGATGACCTCCACCGGATCCACATCCCGAAACTCCGCCTCGAAGAGCAGGTCCACGGCCCGGGCCCGGGCCCGGTAGCGGGACCCGTGGCGCTTGCGGCCGACCTGCTCGCGTTCGCCCGCCCGTTGGCGTTTGGACCCAGTTGGGTGTTGTTCGTCTTTCACCGCGCGCGAAGCCTAGCTGTTGACGCGGGAGAGGTACTGGCCATTGCGGGTATCCACCTTGACCACGTTGCCGGTCTCCAGGAACAGCGGCACCTGGATCTCGGCGCCGGTCTCCAGGGTGGCGGGCTTGGTGCCGCCCGTGGAGCGATCGCCCTGCAGCCCGGGGTCGGTGTGCTCGATGCGCAGCTCCAGGGAGACGGGCAGGTCCACGAACAGCGGCTCCCCCTCGTGAAAGGAGACCTGCACCTTGGTGTTTTCCAGCAGGAAGCGGGCGCCGTCGCCGAGCAGGTGGGGGGCGGCTTCAATCTGGTCGTAGGTCTTGTCGTCCATGAGGACGTAGTTGGTGCCGTCGTTGTACAGGTAGGTCATGTCGCGGCGGTCCACCGTCGCGGTTTCGACCTTGACGCCGGCGTTGAAGGTCTTGTCGACAGTCTTGCCAGACATCACGTCCTTCAGCTTGGTGCGCACGAAGGCCGGGCCCTTGCCGGGCTTGACGTGCTGGAATTCGACGATCTGCTGCAGCTTGCCGTCGATCTTCAGGACGAGTCCGTTTTTAAAGTCTGCCGTGGTTGCCACGTAGAGCCTCTCTGTGGTCGGTTGTTATGTTTTTTTGGACGCCACCTCCACCGATCGCATCCACCCAGTTCAACCTAGGTAGTCTAGCAGCCGCCGGGGGCTAGACCACGTGAAGATCGAGCGAGGAGGGGTTCAGGCTCTCCGCGCCGGTGGGTGTGATGACGTAGGTGTTCTCCAGCCGCACTCCAATCCGCCCGGGCAGGTAGATGCCCGGTTCCACGGTGAGGGTCATGCCCTCCTGCAGGGTTTCCTCGGGGTCCACGAACCCAGAGGCCGACGGGGCTTCGTGGACGTCCAGCCCCACACCGTGACCGGTGCTGTGGACGAAGAACGGCCCGTAGCCGGCATCCTCGATGACATCCACGCAGGCTTGGTGGATATCCCGCAGCCGGGCACCGGGGGCCAAAAGCTGTGCGCCGGCCCGGTGGGCCCGTAGGACGATGTCGTAGATCTCCGCGCCCAGCGCGTGGGGCTTTTCGATGCTCACGCACCGGGTCTGATCGGAGGCGTAGCCGTCGACGTACACGCCGAAGTCCACGGTGACGAGGCCGTAGAGGAGAGGATCCCCAGATGCGCCCGCGTGGGGCTTGGCCGAGTTGGCCCCACTGGCCAGGATGGTATCGAAGCTCAGTCCGTCGGCCCCGGCCATGCGCAGCCGGTACTCCAGGTCTGCCGCAGCCTCGCGCTCGGGGCGATTGGCCCGGAGCGCGCCCCCTGCCAAGAACTCCGTCCACACCCGATCGGCCAGGTGCCCCGCCCGCCGCAGGGCGTCGATCTCCGCGTCGTCCTTGATGAGGCGCTCGCGCTCGACAGTGCCGCTGAGGATCGGCGGGTCCCCCAGCGCCTTGGCCCGGGCCACGGGCAGGGAGGGTTCCACGGCGAAGGCGCCCTTTTCCCGCAGGGCGGCGAACAGGTCTCGCTCGATGAGGATCTCCATGTCCTCCGGGGCCCCCGTCTGCTGGCGGACCTGAGTGGTGTAGCGCCCGTCGGTGCCCAGCACACAGGAGCCATCGGGGCGCAGCAGTAAAACCGCGTTGGAGCCCGTGAAGCCCGTGAGATAGCGCACGTTTTTCAGGTCGGTGATGAGCAGCGCGCCGTGATTGGCGTCCGCAATATGCCGCCCTACGCGCTGACGCCGCTGCCTACCGCGCTCGGCGGTCTCGTTCGCGTTAACTTCTGCCATGGTGGTGCTGGTCCTCCTGGTTTGTCTCACGTGTTGACGACTGGGAATGGTGCCCCTAGCGGGGGCTGCTCGCGGTGTTGCGGTCGGCAAAGTACTGCAGGGCCAACTCGTAGCCGGTGACCCCCAGCCCCGCGATCACGCCCTCCGCTATGGCGCTGAGGTAGCTGTGGTGCCGGAACTGCTCCCGGGCGTGCACGTTGGAAATGTGCACCTCCACAAAGCCTGCGCCATCCGCGATCTCCGCGAGCGCATCGCGCAGGGCCACGGAGGTGTGGGTGAACCCGCCCGGATTGATGATGACGGCGGCGCCCTCGTCGGCGGCCCGGTGGACCTCCTCGATGAGCTCGCCCTCGTGGTTGGACTGCACGCAGCGCACAGTCAGGTTCAAGGTCTGGCCGCGGCGGCGGAGACGAGCCTCCACGTCCGCGAGGGTCGTGGCCCCGTAGACCTCCGGCTGCCGCTTCCCCAACCGGTTGAGGTTGGGCCCGTTGAGAACCACGACGCTGTCAACGTGCTGCTGCGCCATCTACTCCGCTCCCCTCGGCTGGGTTGCCGCATAGGCCGCCTGTAGTGCCGCCCAGTCCGGGCCCGCCAGGCGGGTGGGGCGGCCGATGCCTTCCAGCACCACGAAGCGAATGTCGGAGCCGCGGTTCTTCTTGTCGCGGCCCATGACGTCGATGAGGGTATCCAGATCCGCGCCGCCATACGCGATGGGTAGGCCCACGCTGGCGAGGATGCCGCGGTGCCGCTGGACCTCCGACCGGGACAGCAGCCCGACGGCGTGGGCGAGCTCGGCCTCGAAGACCATGCCCACCGCGACGGCGTGACCGTGCCGCCAGCGGTAGTTTTCCTGATGTTCTACGGCGTGGCCATAGGTGTGGCCGTAGTTGAGAATCTCCCGCAGGTGGGACTCCTTAAGGTCCTGGCCCACCACGTCCGCCTTGACCTGGATGGAGCGCCGGATGAGCTCCGGGAGCGCACCCTCTGGATCTACAGCGGCTGCCGGGTCTGCCTCCACGAGGCTGAGGATCTCTGTATCGGCGATGAACCCGGCCTTGATGATCTCCGCACTGCCGGCGACGAGCTCGGCCCGGGGTAGGGTGCGCAGCACCTCGAGGTCGACAATCACCCCCGCGGGTTCGTGGAAGGAACCGACGAGGTTCTTGCCCGCCTCCGTGTTGATCCCGGTCTTCCCACCCACGGCGGCATCCACCATGGCCAGCAGGGTGGTGGGATAGTGGACCACGCGGATACCCCGCATCCACGTCGCGGCGATGAACCCGGCCACGTCGGTGGCGGCCCCGCCCCCCACGCTGAGGATGGCGTCCGCTCGGGTCAGCCCGGCCTCGGCGCACGCGGCCCAGGCCCGGCCTGCGGCGTGGAGGGTTTTGCCCTCTTCTGCGTCCGGCAGCTCGTGGAGCACCGTGCGCAGGGCCCGCGCCCCCTGGTCTCCCCCCTCCAGAAGGTCCCGCAGCTGAATGACCCGATCCCGCAGAGCCGGCTGGTGGAGGATCAGCACGGTGGAGGGAGCCTCCCCCAGGGCCGCGCGGATGGCCGCCGCGCTGGGCTCGATGGAGCGGCAGATCGTCACGTCATAGGGGTTCGCGGAGGCCACCCGGATGTGTCCCGAGTGCTGACCCATCGTGTCGGCGCCAGTCATCTCGCCTGTAGTTACATCAGCGCCTGTCACATCATCACCTGCCTGCGCTCGGATTCCACATCGTCGATGAAGTGAAGAATGTCCGTGACAACCCGCTGCGGGTCCTTTCCATCGGAGTGCACCCGGTAGTTCGCCGCCGATTCATACAGCTCGGCGCGTTCGTCGAGGAGCCGCCGGTACGTCGCCTCCGGATCCGGGACGTTGAGCAGCGGGCGGGAATTGTCCCCCGCGGTGCGCCGCACGCCCTCCTCCACGGAGACGCGCAGATACACCACAACGTGGTCCATGAGGCGCCGTTGCGTCGCTGGGCTGAGGACGGCTCCGCCCCCGAGGGACACCACCCCTTCAGTGGCGAGGGCCTGCTCCACGGCCTCTTCCTCCACCCGGCGAAACTCCGCTTCCCCCAGATCCGAAAGCACCGTCCCGCAGGGCTTGTCGAATCGCTGGGCGATGAGATCGTCGCTGTCCACCACGTGGGTATCCAAGGCGTGCGCCAGACGGGTCCCGATGGTTGTCTTGCCGCTGCCGGGCGGACCGATAAGAACCACGCGGGGGCTCATCCTTGCTGCTCCTCAACCTCGGCATTCGAAAAGTCAATGCGCTGGGCAATTGCGGCGATGTAGGCTGCAGCGTTGCGGGTCGTTTCCCCGACGCTATCCCCGCCGAACTTCTGCAGTACGGCGCGGGCCAACACCAGGGCAACCATGGCCTCCGCCACAACTCCCGCAGCCGGGACAGCCACGACGTCCGAGCGCTGGTGGATGCCGGTCGCCGATTCTCCCGTATCCATGTCCACGGTGCGCAGGGCCCGGGGAACGGTGGAGATGGGCTTCATCGCCGCGCGCACCACCAGGTCCTCCCCATTGCTCATACCCCCCTCGATGCCGCCGGCCCGGTTGCTCAACCGACGCACCCCAGAGCCGCTGCGCTCCATCTCGTCGTGGGCCTCGGAGCCGCGCCGCCGAGCCTCGGCAAACCCGTCACCGATCTCCACGCCCTTGATCGCCTGGATACTCATGCACGCGGCCGCCAACTGGGCGTCTAGCCGCTCCTCGCCGCTGGTGTGGGAGCCCAACCCGATGGGCAGCCCCTTAACCACCACTTCCACCACCCCGCCGAGCGTATCCCCGGACTTCTTCGCCGCCGTGATCTCCGCGATCATCGATTCCTCTGCGGCTGGGTCGCAGGCGCGCACCGGGGAGGCGTCGATCTGGGCCAGATCCTCGTAGCTGGGGGTGGGCCCGGCGTAGGGCTCGGACTGTCCGATGGAGACGACGTGACTGAACACTTCCACGCCCAGGACCTCCCGCAACAGGGCGCGGGCGAACGTAGCTGCGGCCACCCGGGCCGCCGTCTCCCGGGCCGAGGCGCGTTCCAGAATGGGCCGGGCCTCCGTGTGCCCGTACTTCAACATGCCGGAGAAGTCCGCGTGCCCCGGGCGCGGCCGCGTCAACCGGGCCCCCCGGCCGGAGTTCATCTCCTTCTCCACCTGGGGATCCCCCTGATCCAAGGGATCGGCGGACATGATGGTGGTCCACTTCGGCCACTCCGTGTTACCGATCATCACCGCCACCGGAGAACCGAGGGTCTTGCCGTGGCGTACCCCGGAGAGGAAAGTCACCTCATCCGCCTCGAACTTCATCCGGGCCCCCCGCCCGTATCCCAGGCGCCGTCGGGCAAGCTGACGGGACACCTCCTCGCGGGTGACGCTCAACCCCGCGGGGAGGTTCTCCACCAAGGCGATCAGTGCCTGGCCGTGGGATTCGCCAGCAGTACTCCAACGCAGCATGCGCAACATCTTACAGGCCAGGGCAGACAAGCAGAGCCGCGACGGTACCGGCCACCATCGCCGGCCCAAAGGGCACCTTCCCGGCCCGCGCTACTGCCGCCCAACCGAGACCCACCACCCCGGCGACCCCCATAGCGATCCACACCCCCACGGGGTGATCCCAGTTGGCCAGGCACCCGCACACCAGCGCCAACTTGGCGTCCCCCGCACCCACCAGCCGCCGCCCCCGCCGCAGGGCAGGCAGGGCAATCGCCGCCCACCACAGGATCCCGCCCAGGATGGCCTCGGCGTGGCCGCAGACTACCGCCGCGCCCCAGACCGCGGGCACCGCAGGCAGGACGAGGGCGTTGGGCAAGCGCAGGGTGCGGGCGTCCCACACCACCACCGCGGCAGCCCACAGCGCCAGCGCGCAGGCCCCCCACGCCGAGCACAGCACGACCGCTTCTTCCCCCCCGTTTTATTTCCCCCAAAAAAGCTACCCCCCAATCTTAGTGGCCGGGGCGATCCTCCCGCAGCGTCTGCAGGAACAACCCCGCTGGGGCCGCCACCCCGGTGAACAACCGGAACTGCTCTTCAGCCTGACCCGCGAGCATCCGCAGCCCGTCGGCGTACGGAATCGAGCGCTCCTCGGCGGCGCGCATGAGGGCCGTGGGATAGGGATCGTAGATCACGTCTACTATCCCCGCCGCTCTTGTGAAACTGGCGGCGTACTGGGCCGCGGCGGCGTCTGGAATGGTGGATACGACCACGCTGGCCTCGCAGCACCGCCGCACCAGATCGGGGGAATCCAGGCGCACCCAATCGAAACTCAGGCCGCATTCTAAGGCGAGGGCCTGCAAGTTAAGCGCGCGTTCGGAGCGGGCCGCCACGGTAACCCCCCGCACCCCCGCCGCCGCTAGCGCAGCCACCGCCGGGCGGGCCGTGCCGCCGTTACCCACGACAACCGCCTGGGATCCCACAAGCGTCATCGAGCCCTTGTGCTGAAGGAAGGCCAGGCAGGCGGTGACCCCGTCCACGTCGGTATTGTCCGCCAGCCAGGTGCCATCCTCTCGGTGCACCAAGGTGTTCGCGGCGCCGATAGCCTGCGCCCGGGCCGTGGCCGCATCGGCGAGGTCGAGGGCGATGGATTTGCCGGGCATGGTCACGGAGAAACCCCGGATGAGGGGATCCCCGCTGCCCAACAACTGGCGGAACTCTCTTGCCTCCCCGGCCTCCACGCGGGTGTAGAGCATGTCCACTCCGGCCACCTCGTAACCCCGACGGTGGATCAACGGGGACTGGCTGTGCTCCACGGGGCGCCCCAGCACCGCGCAGCGGGGCGTGGAAAGCTCCAAGAACTCCTCGGCGCTGACCAGTTCGGGTTGCGCCGGGTGCTGCGAGCCCTCCGGCATCGTGTGCTTTCCCATGGTTCTTCCCGCTGGTCCCTTCTGGCTCGTTCTGGGGATGTGATCCGCGTTTGTCCCGTTAGCGGGCGGAATCTAGGACGCCATTGCTCTGCGACTGAGCCACGGCGCGCTGATGATCTGCGAAGTCCTTGTTGAACACCGTGGTGCCGTTCTTGTCCACGGTGACGAAGTACAACCAATCCCCAGGGGCAGGATTCTCTACAGCCTTGAGGGCCGCGAGCCCCGGCGAGGAGATAGGCGTATCCGGCAGACCTTGCTTGGCGTAAGTGTTCCAGGGGGTGACCCGCTCGCGATCCTGATTGGTGGTGGCCACCTCTTGTTCGTCGATGGCGTAGTTCACCGTGGAGTCGAACTCCAGGCGCTGCTTGACGTCCAACCGGTTGAGGATCACCCGGGCGACCTTGTCGAAGTCGCCGGACGGGGCTTCCCGCTCCACGAGCGACGCTGCGGTGATCATCTCGTAGGGCTTGAGTTTCACCTGCGCTGCGGCCTGTTCCAGGCCGGTGTCCTCGTACGTTTGGGCGGAATCCGTCACTACGTCCTTGACGATCTCTTTGGCATCGAGCTGGGGGTTGAACACGTGGATGCCGGGCGAGATGAGCCCCTCGATGCGACGGGGATCCGCCCCTCGGGCGTTGACGGCCGCCTGGGCCCACTGGGGCACGCCCAGTTCCGCAGCGGGCGTCTGGGCCACGGCGTCCCGCAACTTCTCCGGGGTCACGCACGTTCCCGGGTCCTTGCAGGTCTGCTGGGAGATGAGGGTGAAGATACCCGGCCGTGTCTGGCCGCCGACCACCCGGACGTCATCGAGGGTGGCTCCGGTGGGGACGTCCACCACACCCTGGCGCTGCTTCTCATCCGTCAGCGTCTTCAGCGCAGCTTCGGCGGACATCTCCTTCCGAAGGGGGTAGTAACCCGCCATGAGGGAGGCATTGGTCTTCTCTGCCTGGTTAATCAGGGCCTTGCGGGAGCCGACGATGTGCTCGTCGACCAGCATCGGGGCCAGGGCGGAGACCGAGTCGCCGTCCTCCACGCGAACCATGATGACGTCCCCCGTACCCGAGCCCTCGTAGTCGCGGTTGCCGCGAACCTCGCGGACGTAGAAGACATATGCCGTTACACCGACGAGCAGGGTGATCAATGCGACTGCCAGGGCCGCAGCCAGCTGGCGGCGCCTGCGGTACTTCGGCTGCATGCTCTTCTTTTGCACGCTGCGCTGAGGAACCGGTTTTGGTGCCACTAGGTTTGCCTTTCGAAAGGGGTTAAAGCCGATAGCAAAAATAACATAATGGTCACATTAGCGGTGCACCGCTTTTACTTCCCCACCCCGAGAGCCCGACGGGAATCTAGCCAGCCCTGCAGAATGTGCACCGCAGCGGCCTGATCGATTTTCTTTCGGCCCATCTTGGAATTGACGCCCGACAACCGCAGAGCGGTAGTCGCAGCCACCGTGGACAAGCGTTCATCGGCCAACCGGGTGGGGATCTGCGGCAGCTCCCCAGCGAGGTGGCGCGCAAATTGCACCGCCTTTTCGGTACTTGCGGTGGAACGCCCACTAAGCGCTGCGGGAAATCCTACGATGATTTCTACGACAAAGTTTTCCTCAGCCAGTTCCACTATGCGCGCTATATCACCGCGATCGATCGGGCCCGTGGCCGGAACTGTTTCCAGGGGACTGGCGAGAATACCGTCCGGATCGCTGAGGGCAACGCCGATTCGCACCGTTCCGACGTCGATACCCAAGCGTCGGCCACGCCCCGGATCGGTGGCCGCCTCCGGGCGGGAGGGGCCCTCCAGGGTCACCGCTCCCCCGGCCGCTGGGCGGCAAGGTGCCGACGCACTGCGGCCAGGCCGGTTGCGATGTGCTCCGGCTCGGTCCCGGACCCTTGGGCCATCGCGGGCTTTCCACCCCCGCGGCCGCCGACCTCTGCGCCGAAGACGCCAACTACTTCCCCGGCCTTGATGCCCAGGTCCACGGCCGCGGCGTTCGCCGCTGCGACGAAGGGCACCTTGCCCCCATCCCGGGCGGCGAAGAGTACGACCGCCGGGCGTTCGCCGAAGCGGGCGATGGCATCCTGCACGAGCGCCCGGACGTCCTTGGCGGCAACGCCCTCCGGCAGCTCCGCGGTAACGAGCGCTACCGAATTAACGTCCTCGGCCCCGTCGATGAACTGCCCCACCTGGCTGGCTAGCTGGGCCCGGCGGAGTTGCTCCACGTGCTTCTCGGCCGCCTTCAAGCGGGCGCTGAGCGCTTCGATGCGCTCCGGGAGGTCCGCGGAGGGTGCCTTCAGGGCGGTGGATAGCCCTGCCACCACGCTGCGCTCGGCGGCAAGATGCTCGAAGGAGTTCATCCCCGTGTAGGCCTCGATCCGGCGCACCCCGGAGCCCACGGAGGATTCCCCGAGCACGGAGATCGGCCCGATTTGGGAGGAGTGCCCGACGTGAATCCCGCCGCACAGCTCCATGGAGAAGGGCCCGCCGATCTCCACGACCCGCACCTGATCCCCGTAGTTCTCCCCGAACAACGCCATCGCCCCCATGGCCTTGGCCTCCACCAGGCTGGTCTCGATGGTGTTCACCTCGTAGTCCGCGTCCACTGCGGAGTTGGCCACGGTCTCGATCTCGCGGAGCTGATCGCCGCTGAGCTGCCCGCCGTAGCTGAAGTCGAAGCGCAGGTAACCCGGCTTGTTCATGCTGCCCGCCTGCACCGCGGTGGGGCCCAGCACTTGGCGCAGTGCGGCGTGGATGAGGTGGGTGCCGGAGTGCGCCTGCCGGGCCTGGTGCCGCCACGCCCGGTCCACGGTGGCCATGAGCCGCTCCCCCACGGCGAGCTCCCCGCCGGTGATGTCCACGTAGTGCACCCACAGCTTCTTGCCTACCTTTTGCACGTCCACCACGTCCCCCACGCCGCCGGTTCCGCGCAGTTGCCCCCGGTCCGCGAGCTGGCCACCGGCCTCGGCGTAGAAGGGGGTTTGGTCCAGGATGACCTGCACCCGGCTGCCATCACCAGCCCGCTCCACCAGGGCGTTGTCGGCGATGATGCCGAGTACGGCACCCTCGTCCTCCAGCTCCGTGTACCCGGTAAAGACCGTGGGATGGTTGTCCACGAAGGGGCGGTAAATGGATACGTCCGCGTGGCCCAGCTTCTTCGCGTCGTTATCTGCCTTGGCCCGGGCCCGCTGCTCCGCCATGAGGGAGTGGAAGCCAGCCTCGTCCACCTCAAGGCCGGCCTCCGCAGCCATTTCCATGGTCAGGTCAATGGGGAACCCGTGCGTGTCGTGCAGGCTGAAGGCCACGTCCCCCGGCACGGCGGTGCTGCCGGATTCCCGGGCGCTGGCCACGTAGGACTCGAACAGTTGCGAACCGGATTCGAGGGTCTTGAGGAAAGCCTTTTCCTCGCCCACGGCCACGGAGCGGATGCGCTCCCAGTTCTCGGCGATCTCCGGATAGGAAGGCGTCATCGTGGCCCGCACCGTGTCCATGAGCACCTCCATCGTCTCCCCCGTGGCGCCCAGCAGGCGGGCCGACCGGATGATGCGGCGCAGCAGGCGACGCAGGATGTACCCCCGGCCCTCGTTGCCGGGGGTCACCCCGTCCAGGATCAGCATGAGTCCGGTGCGGCAGTGGTCGGCGATGACGCGGAAACGCACATCCTTCACGTCAGCTCCGGCCCCTCGCCCGGTGCTGGCGTCCACAGCCCCATAGGTGGCCCCGGTCAACTTCTCCGCCGCCTCGATGACGGGCCGCAACAGATCGGTCTCGTAGACGTTGTCCACGTCCTGCAGGATGCAGGCCACCCGCTCCACACCCATGCCGGTATCGATGTTCTTCTTGGGCAGGGGGCCCAGGATCTCGAAGTTGTCCTTGCCCAGCCCCTCCCCGCGCTCGTTTTGCATGAACACGAGGTTCCAGATCTCGATGTAGCGGGTATCGTCGACGATCGGCCCGCCCTCGCGGCCATGCTGGGGGCCCCGGTCGTAGTAGATCTCCGAGCAGGGGCCGCAGGGTCCCGGCACCCCCATGGACCAGTAGTTATCGGCCATCCCGAGGCGTTGGATCCGCTCGGCGGGCACCCCGATCTTCTTCTCCCAGATCTCGGCGGCCTCGTCGTCTTCCGTGAACACGGTGACCCACAGCCGGTCCTTGTCCAGGCCCAACCCACCGGAGCTGACATCCCCCGTCAGCAGGTTCCAGGCGTGGGTGATGGCCCCCTCCTTGAAGTACTGGCCGAAGCTGAAGTTGCCGGCCATCTGGAAGAAGGTGTTGTGGCGGGTGGTGATGCCCACCTCCTCGATATCCAGGGTGCGCACGCACTTCTGGATGGAGGTGGCGGTGACGAACGGCGGGGTCTGCTCCCCCAGGAAGTAGGGCTTGAACGGCACCATCCCCGCGTTGACGAACAGCAGGTTGGGGTCGTCCAGAATCAAGGACGCGCTCGGCACCTCGGTGTGTCCGGCCTTGGTGAAGTGCTCGATGAAACGGCGACGGATCTCATGCGTCTGCACGGCTATTCAAACCTCAGTTCTCACAGGGGGAAAGTCGGTGGGGTATGGGTGTGCTCAACCTGCAATATTCTAGCGGTTCAGCAGTGGGCCCTTCGCCGGGTGCCCGGGTTGGTGGGGCGGCTAGCGGCCCATCATTTTGCGCAGGGTGTCTAAGCGGGGGCCGATGACCCGTTCGTGGCCGTGGTTGCTGGGCTCGTAGTAGCGGGCTTTGTCCAGGTCCTCCGGCAGGTACTGCTGCGGGACCACGGCGTTGGGGTAATCGTGGGGATAGCGATAGCCCACGGCATTGCCCATGTCCTGTGCCCCGGCGTAGTGCCCATCGCGAAGGTGGGCGGGGACCACCGCGCCCTTGCCCTGGCGCACGTCCGCGATAGCGCTGCTAATGCCGCGGTAGACCGCATTCGACTTCGGCGCGGTGGCCAGGTGCACGGTGGCCTGGGCGAGCGCGAGCCGGCCCTCCGGCAAGCCGACGAGGTTGACGGCCTGGGAGGCGGCGACCGCAACGCTGAGGCTCTGCGGGTCCGCCATGGCGATGTCCTCGCTGGCGTGGATGATGAGGCGCCGGGCGATGAACCGGGGATCCTCCCCCGCCTCCAGCATGCGGGCGAGGTAATGCAGGGCCGCGTCCGGATCGGAGCCGCGAATGGACTTGATGAAGGCGCTGGTCACGTCGTAATGCTGGTCCCCGTCCCGGTCGTAGCGGACGATGGCCTGATTGGTGGAGCGCTGGATGTCCTCCACGGTGACGGTCATTTTCTTGGGGACGCCCTGAGCCTGGCGCGCGGTATCCACCGCCGCTTCCAGATACGTCAGCGCGCGCCGGACGTCGCCGGCGGCCAGGGCGACGAGGTGATCGAGGGCGGCCGGTTCCAGCTCCACGGAGCCCCCGTAACCGCGGGGGTCTGTGGTGGCTCGGCACAACACGTCAGCAATGTCCGACGGCTGGCAGGCGCGGAGCTGGACGACCAGCGAGCGGGACAGCAGCGGGGAGACTACGGAGAAGGAGGGGTTTTCCGTCGTCGCGGCGACCAGCAGGACGGTGCGGTTTTCCACTGCCGCGAGCAGGGCATCCTGCTGGGTCTTGGAAAACCGGTGGACCTCGTCGATGAAGAGCACGGTGGCCTGGCCCTGCGTGGCGTAGTGCCGGGCGGACTGGATGACGGCCCGAACCTCCTTCACCCCCGAGTCCAGGGCGCTGAGGGAGACGAAACGGCGCCCCTCGGCACTGGAGATGAGGTTGGCGATCGTCGTTTTCCCCGTGCCGGGTGGCCCGTAGAGGATGACGGAGCTCTCCCCACGGCCCTCGATGAGGGCGCGCAGTGGGGTGCCGGGGCCCAGGATGTGATCTTGGCCGCGCACCTCCTCCAGGGTCCGCGGACGCATCCGCACAGCCAGCGGCGTGTGGGTACGACGGCAGCTTTCGGGGTTTCCAGCGGCGGAGTGGAACAGGTCTTCTTCAGCGCTCATAGCGGCCTCTACCTATAGGGCCCGGTGCTGGGGATGGGCTCCCATGTCCGCAAGCTGGTCTAGCAGCTTGTGCGTGAACTCCGCCACGTCCGGGAAGCGGGGGTCCTCGTGGCGCTGGGCAAACCGGGAGATGGCCTCCACGGTGGTAGCCAGATCCTGCAAGTGCACCTGGGTGAGGTTTTGTAGTTGCTCCCCGGTGATGGAGAAGTGCCCGGAGGTCTGCAGGTTGGCCCGCCCGTAGTACAACAGGGTCAGGGAGAAAAAGGCCCAGCCGATGAGGGAGGCCATGATCGCTTCCAGCAGGGTGGGGGTGTCCTTGAACTGCGGCCACACGCCCGCGACCTCCGCGCGCCAGGCGGCGAGGAACTCGTCGGTCTCGGCATCGGTCAGCGCGTCTGTCGTTGTGTCCTGCGGGAAGCCGGCGATGACACAGGCCGCGTCGAAGGCGATATCCCGGAAACCGGCCCATTCGAAGTCCAGCAGCACCACCCGGTTGGTCATCATGAGGTTGTCCGGGGTCAGGTCGAAGGGGGTAAACGCACTGGTCTGCGATTGCAGGGAACGACCGGCAGCCGCCCGGGCGAACTCCACCACCGTGGGGTTGATACGCATTCCCGTCGACCGCAGAAGCTCGATGCCGGTTCGGATGAGCTCGGACACTTCTACGTCCCGGTCGGTGATTTCCGAGACGTCCACCCCGTGCTTGGCGCATTGTCGGCGCAGCAGCGTATCGTAGGCCGCCTCCCGGCCCGCGGTGGCGGCGTGCATGTGCCCCAGTGCCCGCCCCAACTTGCGCAGGGCCAGGCGGCGTTCCTTTTCCGGGCGGAGGTTGAGGATGTCCGTGAAGTTTTCCCCATCCCCGGCATCCGAGAGAATGAGCAGGCGCTGGTCCAGGTCATAGGCCAAAAGCTGGGGCCCGGGGCGCCCGCTTTCCCCGAGGGTATTGGTGAATTGATAGGCGACGACCTCTCGGATCATCGCGGCATCGTCATCGGACAGTTTGGCCTCGGCGGGGCCTTTGGTGGCTCCTGCTGCGGTGGAGGCCCCGGGGCTGACCTGCCCGATCTTGGCCCCCACTGCCGCCCTGGGGGACCCATCCTTTGGCGGCAACTGTTTGATGACGATCGACCGATCTTGGAGGAAAGGGGACGGTGAATTGCGTACCCGCACCACTTGGCTGGACCCATTGCCGCCCAATTCTTCGGGGTGAGTGAGTTCCGGGGTGCCGCCGAACCGCACCGCGAGCAGCTGGGCTGCCGCAGCGACGGTCTGTTCCATTGCGGGCACGGCGAATGTCACTTCCTCGAAAGTGGGCTTGTCTGTGGGCTGCCCCCCCTTAAGGGGGGCAGCGGGCAACACGGCCCCTAACCACTAGGCGCTACGGCGCTCAATTCTAGGGCCCTAGCGCCCGGAGGAACCGGGGTTTGAGTAGTTCTCCCTATAACTGCGGAGTGTCGGCGGACTTCGTGTGGGCGTGTCCGCCGACGGCGGGGCGCTTGGGTTTGGCGTCGATCCCCGATTCCTTCCGCTGAGCGGCGGAGATCTCTCCCGGTGCATCCGTAAGTGGATCCACCCCACCGCCGGACTTGGGGAAGGCGATGACGTCCCGGATGGAGTCGAAACCCCCGAGCAGGGCGACGATCCGGTCCCAACCAAAGGCGATACCGCCGTGCGGCGGGGCCCCAAAGGCAAAGGCATCCAGGAGGAAGCCGAACTTTTCCCGAGCTTCTTTCTCGCTGATGCCCATCACCTCGAAGACCCGTTCCTGGACGTCCCGGCGGTGGATACGGATGGAGCCTCCGCCGATCTCATTGCCGTTGCACACGATGTCGTAGGCATAGGCCAGGGCCGCACCCGGGTCCTCGTGGAAGGTGTCGAGGAACTCCGGCTTGGGGGAGGTAAAGGCGTGGTGAACCGCCGTCCAGGCGGAGTGGCCAAGGGCAACATCCCCGCTGGCCTGAGCATCCGCGGCGGGCTCGAACATGGGCGCATCCACCACCCACGTGAAGGCCCAGTCTCCCTCCTTGATGAGCCCCAGCTTCTCGGCGATGGCGCCGCGGGCGGCGCCGAGCAGCGCCCGGCTGGACTTGGTCTCCCCGGCGGCGAAGAAGATGCAGTCACCCGGCTTGGCGCCGACGTGCTCGGCGATACCGGCCCGCTCGGCCTCGGTGATGTTCTTAGCCACCGGGCCGGACAGCTCCCCATCCTCCCCGACGAGGATGTAGGCCAGGCCCTTGGCGCCGCGCTGGCGTGCCCAATCCTGCCATGCGTCCAGTTGGCGGCGCGGCTGGCTTGCACCGCCCTCCATCACCACGGCGCCTACGTACTCGTTCTGGAACACCCGGAAGGTCGTATCGGCGAAGAACTCGGTGCACTCCACGATCTCGATATCGAAGCGCAGGTCCGGCTTGTCCGAGCCATAGCGGCGCATGGCCTCCGCGTACGTCATCCGCGGGATAGGCGTGGGAAGCTCGTAACCGATCTGGGCCCACACCGCCTTGAGGATCTCCTCGGCCAGGTGGATCACGTCCTCCTGATCCACGAAACTCATCTCCACGTCCAACTGGGTGAACTCCGGCTGCCGGTCGGCGCGGAAATCCTCATCCCGGTAGCAGCGGGCGATCTGGTAGTAGCGCTCCAGTCCGGCCACCATGAGAAGCTGCTTAAACAGCTGTGGGGACTGCGGCAGGGCATAGAACGTGCCGGGCCGCAGACGGGCGGGCACGAGGAAGTCCCGGGCACCCTCCGGGGTGGAACGGGTCAAGGTGGGGGTCTCCACCTCCGTGAAGTCGTGCTCCTGCAGCACCGACCGGGCGGCCGCGTTGACCTTGGAGCGCAGGCGCAAAGCATCGCCCTGTTGTTGGCGTCGCAAATCAAGATACCGATATCTCAGCCGGGCCTCTTCCCCGACCTCCCCGCCCGATGCCGGATCGTCGATTTGGAAGGGCAGGGCCGCAGAAGTGTTGAGCACCTCCAGCTCACTAACATCTACCTCCACCTGACCACTGGCCAGGTTCGGGTTCTCCGAACCCTCCGGGCGGGCCTCCACCAGGCCGGTGACCCGAATGCAGTACTCGCTGCGCAGGGCGTGGGCGCGCTCGGCAACCTCCGATTCCCGGAAGACCACCTGGGCCACGCCGGAGCGATCGCGCAGGTCGATAAAGATCACGCCACCGTGATCCCGGCGCCGACCCACCCAACCCGTGAGCGTTACCTGTTCACCAATGTGGTCACTGCGGAGCTCGCCCGCGAGGTGCGTCCGGAGCACGTTGCGCTAATCCCTTCGTCTGGTGCGGGCCCCCACGACAAACATTCTCGGCCCCTTGATTATCGCCACCCCCAAGAACTGATGGGCGCCGTGCCACGAGCTGCGCTTGCAGTTGCGCCCAAAACTGGTGGCCACGTCAGGAGCTAGCCGCGGGAACTCACACGTCCATGTTGAATAACCGACCCCTCACTATACGCCCACGGGGCAGACCGCCGGCCGCCGCCCTGTGGCAAGATTGCACCGTGACCTTCAACTCAAACCTCGGGGACAACAGCGGCCGCGCCAGTGGCGGTGGCGGCGGCATGGGCGGCGGCTTCGGCGGTGGTGGCGGGAACTTCCTGCTCGCCCTGCTCGCCAGCCGACTCGGCGCCCGCTTCGGCATCCCCGGCATGCTCATCGTCGGCGGCCTCGTCTTCTTCCTCACCGGCGGCTTCGGCGGTTTCGGCGGCGGCCACCAGCAGTCCGGCACTACCCAGCAGGGTGGCCGCGGGGACCTCAGCCACTGTAAGAACTACCAGGACGCCAACAAGTACGACGACTGCCGCATCCAGGGCACCGCCACCGCGCTGGACAAGTTCTGGGAGCAGGCCCTGCCCGCCGAGCGGGGCATCCAGTACACCGAGCCGAAGGTGCGCATCAACGGCGGCAAGCAGCGCACCGGCTGCGGCTTGGCAGATCCGGGCCAGTCCGGCCCCTTCTACTGCCCCGGTGACCAGACCGTCTACGCGGACACCCCCTTCTTCCAGGAGCTCAAGCAGTTGGGCGGCTCCAACGGCTCCTTCTCCCAGATGTACGTTGTGGCCCACGAGTTCGGCCACCACATCCAGAAGCTGGAGGGCAACCTGGGCCTGTCCAACTACAACGACCCCGGGGAGAACTCGAACGCCGTGAAGATCGAGTTGCAGGCAGACTGCTACGCCGGGTTGTGGGCCTCCCACGCCGACAAGGGCCAGGGGGCCGTGCTGGACCCCGTGACCCAGGAACAGGTGGACCAGGCGGTGCAGTCCGCCCAGGCCATCGGGGACGATGCCATCCAGAAGTCCTCCGGGCAGGAGGTCAACCCTGACCAGTGGACCCACGGCTCCGCTCAGCAGCGGGTGGATTCCTTTCTGCGCGGTTACCAGGGCGGCACGATGGATAGCTGCAAGCAGCAGTTCAACCGCTAGCTTGGGGGGCCTAGCGCTCCCCCAGGCGGACAGCCAGGTGCTCGGTGAGGTCCTCCAGTCGGATGTCCACCTGCTCGCCGGTGCCGAGGTCCTTAACCGCGACCCGTCCCTGCTCTAGCTCCTGATCGCCGAGCACAAGTGCAAACAGCGCCCCGGCCCGGTCCGCGCCCTTCATCGCGCCCTTGAGCCCGCGCCCGCCATAGGCCATGTCTGCGCGCAGGCCACGCGCCCGCAATTGGTCCACGATAATCGGCATCCGGCTCCGCGCGCCCTCCCCCAGGGCCACCCCGTACACGTCCACGCGCCGCCCGGCGCCGGCCTGCACCCCCTCCGCCTGCATCGCCAGCAGGGTGCGGTCCAACCCGAGGCCGAAGCCAATCCCGGATAGATCCTGCCCGCCCAACTGGGCCATCAGCCCGTCGTAGCGCCCGCCCCCGCCGATCCCGGACTGGGCCCCCAGCCCATCGTGAACGAACTCAAAGCAGGTCTTGGTGTAGTAGTCCAGCCCGCGCACCATCCGCGGGTTCACCACATACTCCACCCCCATGTCTCCCAACAGCCCGGTAACCGTCTCGAAGTGCTCCCGGGAGGCGGCGGAAAGGTGGTCCAGGAGCAGCGGCGCCTCCTGCAACTGGGCGATCATCTCCGGGCGCTTATCGTCCAGGACCCGCAGCGGGTTGATCTCCGCGCGGCGCCGCGTTTCCTCGTCCAGGTCCAGCTTGGCCAGGAACCCCTGCAGCTTCTCCCGGTAGGCCGGGCGATCCCTCCAATCCCCCAAGCTGGTTAGCTCCAGGCGGTACCCAGTGAGCCCCACGGACTTAAAGCAGCGGTCGGCCAGCGCAATGACCTCCGCGTCCAGCGCGGGATCGTCCACGCCGATGGCCTCCACCCCGAACTGCTGGAGCTGGCGGTAGCGCCCGGCCTGGGGGCGTTCGTAGCGGAAGAAGGGGCCGGTGTAACACAGCTTGGCCGGCAGTTGCCCGCGATCGAGGCGGTGTTGGATGACGGCCCGCACCACGCCCGCCGTCCCCTCCGGGCGCAGCGTGACGGAGCGTCCTCCGCGGTCGGCGAAGGTGTACATTTCCTTGCTGACCATGTCCGTGGATTCCCCCACGCCCCGGGCGTAGAGTCCAGTGTCCTCGAAAACGGGCAACTCCAGGTGCTCGTAGCCGGCGTTGTCGGCTGCGGTGGCGAAGTTCTGGCGGATGGCCCGGAACTCGGTGGACTGCGGGGGGTAGTAGTCCGGTATGCCCTTGGGGGCGGAGAGGGCGGTCTTGTTGCTGGGGGTTGGGTTGGGGCGCTCGTTCACCCGTCTCACTATAGGGGCTGGCCCTGCAGGTAGGGATTGCTGGCCTTCTCCTCGCCGATGGTGGTCTGGGGGCCGTGACCGGGTAAGACGATGTCTCCGTCCGCGAAGGTTTGCCGCAGGCGGCGCAGGGAATCCGCCATATCCGCCGGGTTGGAAAGCGGCAGGTCCGTGCGGCCGATGGATTGCCGGAAGAGCACGTCACCGCCGAGGATGTGCCCGTTGCGGCGGTACATCACCGATCCCGGGGAGTGCCCGGGCATGTGGTGGACTTCCCACTGCTCCCCGCCGAGGGTGGCGGTATCCCCTAGCTCTCGCAGGTCCGCGATGGGGCCCATGTGGTCGGTGTCGAAGAGCATGGCGAGTTCGGGGCCGAGGAATTCGGGGTGCTGGGCCATGGGGATGTCCGCCGCGTGCAGGTAGACGGGGGCGCCGAGGAGGTGCGCGTCGCGCATGTGGTCGATGTGCCCGTGTGTGAGGTAGACCGCGTCAATCCGGCAGTGGAGCTGGTCCGCGATGCGCTGGATCACCGGTGCGGATCCCATGCCGGGGTCCACGACGCTCATGGACTGTGGGGATGTGGTGGTCGGTGCGGAGGTGGTTGGGCTTGCGGTGGCCGGGGCGGGCGGTTGTTCTATATACGACGCCACCTCCGCCGGGTCCACGGGTTCAGCGAAGAGCAGATAGCAGTTCGTTTGCAATGGGCCGGCAGCGAAACCGATCATTGTGGTCCGTGCGCTGGCATCTGGCGAAACTTCGGGCTGCGTCATAGTGGCCCCCAGGCTAGTCCACGGGCGGGGTCCACCGGGGCGGGGCGGACCTAGCGGGCTGCGAGCATGGGGCATAATGGCCAAGTTATGCCTTGCGGCGGATCGACCGCCTGTTGGGGCCCCGTGGACAAGTCGATGATGTGTGAGGACGTGTGATGGCCACCAGCGACAAGCGCGAGATGGTGAACGCCGACCGGCGGGACGAGGCTCTGCGCAAACTGGATCAATCTTTGAAGAAGGCCCAGCGACGGGAGCGATTGGCTCCCCTGGGGGTGGCCATCGCCACCCTGGCCACCCTGGCCCTGCTGCTGGGCAGCATCGGCTTCCTGGCGACCCGTAGCAGTTCCGATCAGGAGGATTCGGCACAATCGGCGGCTTCCAGCTCCTCGGAGACCCCAAGCACCGCCGCCCTGCCCAAAGGGCCCAAGCAGCCCTACCCGGCCAGCGTGCAGTGCGACTACTCCAGCAGCGGGGATGCCGCCAAGCCGGTGAGCGCACCGGACGGGGCCAACGTGACGACCTCCGGCACCACGAAGGTCACCATCAAGACCTCCCAGGGGGACATTCCCGTGGAGGTCAACGCCGGCCAGTCTCCCTGTACCGCCAACTCCTTCCTGCACTTGGTGAAGGAGAAGTTCTTTGACGATACGGTGTGCCACCGTCACGTGAAGTCCGAGGGCCTGGGCATCCTGCAGTGCGGCGATCCGACCGGCTCCGGCTCCGGGGGGCCGGGTTACAAGTTCAAGGACGAGTTCCCCACTAACGGGGTGGATCCGCAGGAAGCGCAACAGCCGGCGAAGTACCCGCGCGGCACGCTGGCGATGGCCAATGCGGGCCCGGACACTAACGGGTCCCAGTTCTTCCTGGTCCACACCGACAGCACGCTTCCCCCGAAGTACAACATCTTCGGGACCATCAGCCCCGAGGGTTTGGAGACCCTGCAGAAAATCTCGGACGCCGCCCCCGAGGGCGATGCCAAGCCTGCCCAGGAGGTGCGGATCACGTCCGCCGCGGTGGATTCCTAGCCGCCGGAGGTCACCCGGTACACGTCGAAGACGCCTTCGATGTTGCGGAGCTGGTTCATGAGGTACCCCAGTTGCTTGGTGTCGGAGACCTCGAAGGTGAAGCGGATTACGGCCACACGGTCCTCCGACGTGTGCGAGCTGGTGGCGTTGATCGGCACCTTTTGGTCGGAAATGACCCGGGTGACCTCGGAGAGCAGCCCGTTGCGGTCCAGGCCCTCGATCTGGATGGTGACGAGGAACACGGCGTTCTTCCAGGAGGAAGCCCAGGAGACCTCGATAATCCGCTGCGGCTCGCTGTGCAGTTTTTCCGCGTTGGTGCAGTCCGTGCGATGCACGGAGATGCCCCCGCCCTTCGTGATGAACCCGAAGATGGTGTCCCCCGGCACCGGGGTGCAGCACTTGGCCAGCTTTGCGGAGAAGTCCGACTGCCCCTGAACGAGAATGCCGGAGCCATCCCCCCGGCCCTCCTGCACCGTATTGGCCAACCGGGAGGTCGTCCCCCGGGATGCCACCGCCCGGGAGCGGGTGGCCGCCAGCACCTCTTCGGCGTCCTCCTCGGCCCGGAAGTGCTCCATGAGCTTGGACGTGACGTGGTCCACCGACAGGTCCGACCGGCCGATGGCGGTGTAGAGCGCGTCCACATCCGCATAATGCAGCTCGCTGGCCAAAGAGCGAAGGGCTTCCGGCGTGAATAGCCGGTGCATGGGCAGGCCCCCGCGCTTGATGGCCGCGGCGAGCATGTCGCGACCCTTCTCCAGGGCCTCCTCGCGTCGCTCCTTGGCGAACCACTGCCGGATCTTCGCCTTCGCCCGGGGGGAACCAACGAAGTTCATCCAGTCCTTGCTGGGCCCGGCCTGCTGATCCTTTGAGGTGAAGATCTCCACCTTGTCCCCGGTCTTCAGCGTGGATTCCAGGGCTACGAGCTTGCCGTTGACCTTCGCGCCGATGCACCGGTGCCCCACCTCCGTGTGCACCGCGTAGGCGAAGTCCACCGGCGTGGAATTGGAGGGCAGTGTGATCGCATCCCCCTTGGGGGTGAACACGAAAATCTGGTTCGTGGACAGGTCGTAGCGCAGCGAATCGAGGAATTCGTTGGGGTCTGCGGCCTCCTTCTGCCAGTCCAGGAGCTGGCGCATCCACGCCATCTGGTCGACTTCCTCGGCACTGCCCTTGTGCGAGCCGCGGGTCTCCTTGTACCGCCAATGGGCGGCGATGCCGAACTCCGCGTTGTGGTGCATCTCGTGGGTGCGAATCTGGATTTCCAGGGGCTTGGCATCGGGGCCGATGACGGTGGTGTGCAAAGACTTGTACACCCCAAATCGGGGCTGGGAGATGTAGTCCTTAAACCGGCCCGGCATCGGCTGGTACAGGGAGTGCACGGCCCCCACCGCCGCATAGCAGTCCCGCACACTGTCCACGAGGATGCGGATGCCCACCAGGTCGAAAATCTCGTCAAAGTCCCGGCCCCGCACGATCATCTTTTGGTAGATGGACCAGTAGTGCTTGGGCCGGCCCACCACCTCCGCGGCCACGTTGGAGGCGGCCATATTCGCCTCGATCTCTGCCTTGACCTGCGCGATGTACTGATCGCGCTTGGGGGCCCGGTCGGCGACAAGGCGAACGATCTCCAAGTACTTCTTCGGGTACAGGATCGCGAAGGAGAGGTCCTCCAGCTCCCACTTCACCGTGGCCATTCCCAGCCGGTGGGCCAGGGGCGCGATGACCTCCAAGGTCTGGCGGGCCTTCTTGGCCTGCTTCTCCGGCGGCAAAAAACGCATGGTACGCATGTTGTGCAGCCGGTCGGCCACCTTGATCACCAGGACCCGCGGGTCATGGGCCATGGCCACGATCATCTTGCGGATGGTCTCTGCCTCCGCCGCCGAGCCGAGGGCCACCTTGTCCAGCTTGGTCACGCCGTCCACGAGGCGGGCGACCTCCGCACCGAAGTCCTCCGTCAGCTCCTCGAGGGAGTAGTCCGTGTCCTCCACCGTGTCGTGCAACAGGGCCGCGACGAGGGTGGTGGTGTCCATGCCAATTTCCGCAGCGATGGTGGCGACCGCCAGGGGGTGGGTGATGTAGGGCTCCCCCGACTTGCGATAGACCCCCTCGTGCAGGCGCTCGGCTGTGGCGTACGCCCGGTTGAGGGCGTCCACATCCGCCTTCGGGTGGAATTTACGGTGGATGACCACAAGGGGTCCCAACACCGGGTTGACCTTGGCCTTACTGGTCCCCGTCAGGGTGCGGGCGATCCGCGCCGCCATCCACAGGGACCCGCGATCCTGGCTCATTGCTCCTCCGCTCCCCCGCTACCGGCGACATACAACGGCAGGTCGGCGAAGTGCTTGCGACCGCCCAAACCCTGCACTTCCAGGACCACAGCGAGGGCGACGACGCCAGCACCGGCGCGCTCCAAAAGCTCCCGAGAGGCCCGCAAGGTCCCGCCGGTGGCGAGGACGTCGTCCACGAGGATGATCCGCTTACCCTCCAGCGGAATCCCGGAGGCCGGAATCTCCAGGGCCGCGGAACCATACTCCAAGTCGTATTCCACGCGGTGTACTGGCGGCGGGAGCTTGCCGCCCTTACGTATCGCCAGGATTCCCAGCCCCAGCTCGAGGGCCACTGCGCTGCCCAGCAGAAAGCCCCTGGCGTCCAACCCCCCAATGAGATCCGCATCGAACGAGCGGCAAAAGGCGGTGAGATCCCCAACCACCTGGGCGAATGCATCGGGGTCCGCAAGCACCGGCGTAAGATCCTCAAAGACGATGCCGGGCTGGGGAAAATCCGGGACGACGCGGGTCAATCGACGAAGCGCGTCCGCAGCGGCGCCAGGAGTGCTGGTGGGGTGGGGGGAATACGGCACGGTATCAGGGCACCTCCATTGTCGTCATCGGCCGGGGGATCGTTGCGTCAGCGCGGCGTCGGTGGCGGCCATCCGCCAACGGAAGGCGGTAGACCCACGATAGTAGAACCCCGCCAGCCGCGATGCTGGGTGTACGGCGCCGGGGGGTTGGAACACTCAGATCGCACCCGGGTTTCCCTCGGGGCTCGGCGGCTTCGGCACCGGCTCGGATTGACGCTGCCAGCGGTCCATGTTCCAGCTCAAGCCGGTCTCCCCGGGGTTGTCCACCACGCCCGCGATGTGCTGTTCCACAGCAACGGCGCGCGGCTCGTTGACCAGCGGGAGGGTCTCTGCCGCATCCGCAAGGGTGCGTTCCGCATCCCGCACCTTGTCCAGCGGGGCCGTGGCGGGCACGTCCGTGGTGGGGTTGCGGCCGAAGGAGCTGGTGGTGGTGAGCAGGGCCTCATAGTCGGTTCCCAGGGTGCCGGGGTGGGCGGCGTCCACCTCCACCGGGCGGATGGTCACCCCTCCTGCCGCGCAGCTACGGGTGATGTTTTGCACCATCGCGGCGTAGCGGGGGACCTCCTTGAGGTAGCCGATGCGCACGGTCGTGCCGTCCAACTGCTGCTTGGTGCGATTGGGGTCCACGGCGGTGTTGGCCTCGGCGACGTCCTTCAACCGCGGGGCCAGGGGATCCGTGGGCGCGAGGATGCGCAAGCCCACGGGTTGCACCTCCACGCCGGTGGCGGCCTTCACCTCCCCGGCGATGGAGCCCCGATCGATGCAGGCACCGAGGGCGCGGCGGGCCTCTGGGGAAGCGAGCGCCCCCGCATCCTCCAGGCGCAACAGGTCCACCCGGGAACCCGCGGTCTTCCGCGTGCGGAAGTTGGGAGCGTTGAGCTCCTGGGCGGCGAAGTCCGTGGTGGCCGCGGCGTCTGCCACGACGAGGTGATCATCGTGGGCCAGGCCCTTGAGCTCGGAGCCCACGGGATGCAGAAAGACCCTGCGCTCCTGGGGTGGATCGGCCTTCCAGTTGGGGTTGGGTTCCAAGGTCAGCGTGCCATCCTGGGCGCGGGAGCTCACGCGGTAGGGGCCGAAGGTGGGCACCTCGCTGGGGTCCGTCTGTCCGAGGTCGAAGGTGTTGCGCCACTGCTCGGCGATGGGTTCGAGCTGGGCCGGCGCCTCGGACTGGAGCGCGCCGACGATGTCCGGGACCTCCGCGCGCTGGGCCACGGTATGGGCGGGCAGGACGGTCCCCGCGCTGAACAGCTCCCGGAAGCGGCCGCCGAAGCCCTCCTTAAAGGTCACACTAAAGTGCTTGTCTTGGTCCTGGCAGGCCACGGACTGCACCTGGCGGGCCATGGGCATGTCCGCGCCGAATTGGGCCGCGTTCTGCCCGGCTGTGACCGCAAGCAGGAAGTCCGTACAGGTCACCGGGGTGCCGTCAGAATAGGTGGCCTTGTCGCTGACCTGGTAGTCCACGGTCTGCGGGTCCTCCGGGCGAGGCGTAGCGGTCAGCAGGTCCGGGTTGGGCAGCAACTGGCCGTTGGGGCCCGTGATGAAGGCGCCCGGGTACAGGCGGGCGGAGACCTTTGCCGCGTCCGTCATCACCCCCAGTTGGGAGGCGGCATTGGTGGTGACGATCGGCAGGGCCAGGCTGTAGCCAAACTCCGGGTCGGAGCCGCCGAACCCGTCCACGGGATTGCCGGAACCGCAGGCACTCAGCCCGTCGGCTGCCGCCACGCCAAGGGTTAGGGTCGCCGCGAGGACGGCGGCCCGGCGGGTGGGGTGCGAGGCGGTTACTGGGGTGCGTGGCGAGTCCATGTCACATCCCCGGGCGCCAGGAACGGCCATCGCCGATCTCCCCGCGATCGGCGCGGGGGAAGCTGACCTTGCGCGCCCCGGCATCGGCGTCCTCCTCCTCGGGCTCCGGCCGCCTCCCCGGCTTCGATCCGGCGGTCTCGACGTCGGTTAACCGTTCGGGCTCCTCCTGCGCGCGGGGACCATCGGCCGCTTCCGCGTCGGGCTGTGCTGCGCGCTCGCTGGGCCCGGCTCCGGCTCGGGCGCGCCGGACCTTTTCATCGTGGCGGCGGTATGCGGCGCTCCGGGCCTTCATCGTCACCAGCAGCGGCGCGGCAAAGAGGATGGAGCTGAACGTTCCGGCGATCACGCCGATGAACTGGACGAGGGCCAGGTCCTTGAGGGTGCCCACGCCCATGAGGCCCACGGCGATGACGAGCAGAGAGGCGATGGGAACCAGCGAGAACACGGAGGTGTTGATCGAGCGCATGATGGTTTGGTTCACCGCCAGGTTCACCTGCTCCGCGTAGGTCGCGCGCGTGGAGTTGAACAGGCCCGTGGTGTTCTCGTGGACCTTGTCGAAGACCACGACCGTGTCGTACAGGGAGTAGGCCAGGATGGTCAGCAGGCCGATGACCGTCGCCGGGGAGACCTCGAAGCCGACCAGGGAGTAGATCCCGGACACCACGGTGAGATCCACCAGCACCGTGATGATGGCGGATAGGGCCATGTCCCAGCGCATGCGGATGGCGATGTACACGAACACCAGCGCCAGGAAGGCCCCGAGAGCCAGGAGCATCCGGTTGGTGATGGTCTTGCCCCATGATTCGGACACGGTCGAATCGTTGATGGCGTTCTCGTTGACCTCACCGCGGGAATTCTTCGGCTGGTACTTATCGAACAGCGCCGAACGGGCCTTGGTGATCTGGTCGTCGCTAAGGCGTTCGGAGGTGATTTCCACTACCCGCCCGGTGCCGCTGCCCACGGTCTGCACGGTCTGCGGTTGCACCCCGGTGGCCTCCCGGAAGGTCTGGGAGACCGAGCTTTCCGCGATCTCTCCATTGGGGGGCATGCTGATGCGGGTGCCACCGGCAAAGTCGATGCCGGGGGTAAATCCGCGCAGGGCAATGGTCAACACGCAGCCGATGAGCACTGCGGCCAGGGCGGCGTACCAACGCCGACGCTGGGGCACGATGGGCAGATTCGCCTCCCCGTTGGCCACCCGCTCGAGGAATCCGGGGGCTTTCTTGCCTCCGGTTGCCTTCTCACCCTCACGCTCACGTCGGTCCGCGCCGGAGAAGCGGCGGGCCGCCCGCATTGCAGATCCCAGCCCGTTGAGCCGGGGCTGGGCCAGGGCCGGCTTGCGGGACAGCAGG
Source organism: Corynebacterium heidelbergense (assembly GCF_028609845.1). NCBI lineage: Bacteria > Bacillati > Actinomycetota > Actinomycetes > Mycobacteriales > Corynebacteriaceae > Corynebacterium > Corynebacterium heidelbergense. The sequence goes on from NZ_CP063191.1 coordinate 1,207,576, forward strand.
ATGAGCAGGGGCGCGGTAACGGTGAAGGCGATGAAGATGTCGAACAGCGTGGTCAGACCCAGGGTGAAGGCAAAGCCCTTCACCTCCCCGACCGCCAGGAAGTACAGGATGACAGCGGCGATGAGGGACACGAAGTTACCCGTCACGATGGTCTTGCGGGCGCGCCGCCAGGCCCGCGGAACCGCCGAGCGGAAGGTGGCACCCTGGTGGATCTCGTCCTTGATGCGCTCGAAGTACACCACGAAGGAGTCCGCCGTGGTGCCGATACCGATGATCAACCCGGCGATACCGGCGAGGTCCAGGCTGTAGCCAATCCACCGTCCGAGTAGGACGAGGGCAGCGTAGACCAGGGAAAAGCTGGCGACGAGGGAGACGATGGCCACGCCTCCCAGCCCGCGGTAGTACCACAGGGCATACAGGGAGACCAGGGCCAGGCCTACGAGGCCCGCGATGATGCCCGCCCGCAGGGAAGCGGCGCCGAGGGTGGGTGAGATGGTCGTGGCGGTGCCGCCGCTCTCCCCGTTCTCCCCAACAAAGCTCAGGGGCAGGGCACCGTAGCGCAGGTTGTTGGCCAGCGACGCGGCCTCCGCTTCAGAGAAGGACCCGGTGACCTGCGTCGCGCTCCCTGGGGGCGTCGCTTCCTGCACCTGGGGGGCGCTGATGACCTTCGAGTCCAGGGTGAAGGCGACGCGCTGGCCCTGTAGCTGCTGGCCCAGCTTGTACCAGGTCTCGCCACCCGGGGTGTCCTTGCCCGTCTTGAACTTGAAGGAGACCGCCATCTGGCTTTGTCCCTGCGGCACCCCGTGGGTGATGGGCGCGTTGTTGTCGATCAGCTCGCCGGTCAGCCGGGGCGCGTTGGGGCCCTCCTCGTAACCGTCGAGCACCGGCGCGGGACCCAAGATGACGGGTCCTTCCGGGGAACAGGTGACCAGTGGACGGGAGGGGTCATCGGCTCCGGCCAGGGGGTCCGCTTTATCGCACGAGAGCATGGCGGCAGCGGCCTGCTCCTCGTTGGGGTCCTTGGACTGGCGGATGTCCCGCAGCGTCTTGACGGCATTGTCCCGCTGCTGCTGTTCCTCCGTGCTGTTGGCAGCCTGCTTCGGGGGGTTGGTGGTCGCCGTGATCTTATCGGGGACGCCCTGGACCTGGCTCTTCTTCAACTCGGGGACGAGTTGGGCGAGCTTCGCGTTGACCTCGTCCGGGGTCATGGCGCCGCTGGAGACCATCCGGTTGGCTACGTCTTGGAGTGCCTTGGGGAGCTCCTGCGTGGGGGGTGCCGGGTTGATGACGGGCCGGAATAGCAACTGGGAGGTCTTGCCCACGGCCTTCGCCTGGCCGGCTTCGGTGCCCGGGACGGTGATCACGATGTTGTCCCCGTCGGTGACCACGCGGGCCCCGGAGACGCCCATGCCGTTGACGCGGTTCTCCATGATGTTCCGCGCCTGCTGTAGCTGATCCCCGGTGGGCCGACCGCCCTGGGGCACCAAGGTGATGCGGGTACCGCCCTGGAGGTCGATACCGACCTTCGGGGTGGGGGTGCGGTCCCCGGTGAACATGATCAGCGCGACGAGGCCGATGAGTACCGCGGCGAACAGCGCCAATGCTCGTTTGGGCCAGATAGCCGCCGGGGCCTTGCGGCCTCTGCTCCGGGCTTTTGCCACGAGGTTCGCTCCTTGTGCAGGTGGAGGGTAGTAACCCAGCGATAGTAGCGCGTGGGCGGGTCCCGGGTCACCAAGGGCCGCCGCTGCGGGACTGGCAGGCCCGGGCCCGGTTAGGCCTCGGGAACGCTATCGGCGGACTTGAGCACGGCGGAGCGATCCCACGTCGTCAACACTTCCGGGGCGATTTCCAGCTCCACGCTGCTGGCCTCCACATTGCGGACGGTCGCGTGCAGCCCCGAGGTCAGTTGCACACGCATGCCGGGTTCCAACGCCGCCTGGAACGCCCGGATCTCCTTGAACCGCTTGTTCTGCCGCCACATCTGCAGAACCGGGAAGATGAGGAAGACGAGCAGGAGCAGGAGCAAAAGGATCGGATTCATGGCCCACAGTGTGCCATAAACCCCTTAGCCCCCACCTCGAGGTCCGGTGGCCTACTCGCCCGGTGCCTCCGGGGGCGCGGTGAGCCCCATATGACGCCAGGCCCGCACGGTGGCCACGCGTCCCCGCGGGGTTCGGGCGATCATGCCGGCCCGGACGAGGTAGGGCTCGCAGACCTCCTCCACGGTGGAGGGCTCCTCCCCCACCGCCAGGGCCAGGGTGCTCACCCCCACGGGACCGCCGCCGTGACCTCGAACGAGGGCGTCCAACACCCCCCGGTCCAGCCTGTCGAGGCCCAGGTCATCCACGTCGAACACCACGAGGGCTTCCCGAGCCACGGCGAGGGTGACCTCCCCTGCGGTGTTGACATCCGCGAAGTCCCGCACCCGCCGCAGCAGGCGGTTGGCGATTCTCGGCGTGCCCCGGCTGCGCGAGGCCACCTCCCGGGCGGCCTCCGGGGTGATGTCCACACCGAGAATTCCGGCGGTGCGGGTGACCACCTCCGTCAAATCCGCCACGTCGTAGAACTCCATCTGGGCGGTGAACCCGAAGCGGTCGCGCAGCGGGCCGGTGAGCATCCCGGCCCGCGTGGTGGCTCCCACCAGTGTGAACGGAGCGATTTCGATGGGGATGGACGTGGCCCCGGGACCCTTGCCCACGATGACATCCACCCGGAAGTCCTCCATCGCCATGTACAGCATCTCCTCGGCGGGCCGGGCAATGCGGTGAATCTCGTCGATGAACAGCACATCCCCCTCCATGAGGTTGGAGAGCATGGCCGCGAGATCGCCGGCCCGCTCCAGGGCCGGACCGGAGGTCATCCGCAGCGATGTCCCCAGCTCCTGGGCGATGATCATGGCCATCGTCGTTTTTCCCAACCCCGGCGGGCCGGCCAGCAGAACGTGGTCGGGACTCACCCCACGGGCCCGCGCACCCCCCAGGACAAGGTCCAACTGGGCACGCACCTTGCGCTGGCCGATGAACTCCTCCAGGGTCTTCGGGCGCAGCGAGCCCTCCACGTCCGAATCCCCCGGCACCTGCCCCGCGCTGAGCTCCGGGCTGGGCGATAACGGCGATGGAGTTTTCGCCTCCTCCGGCAGGGAGAACTCGGTGCGCTCAATGCCGTTGTCCGCAGACCTGCTCATGGTTTGCTACCCCCTAGGATGCTCAAGGCAGTGCGCAGCAGGGCGGAGGCGGACGTCTCCGCACCGCTGCGCTCGAGGGCCGCGGCCACGGCGGCTTGGGCCTTGTTCTCGGTGAACCCCAAACCCACGAGGGCCTCCACCACCTGGGACACGAGGCCCACTGTCCCCGGTGCGGTGCCCGGTAGCTGCGCGTCGGTCGGTAGCGTCGTACCCCCCACCTCCCCGGCGGCCACCTTGTCCTTGAGATCCACGGCCATCCGCTCGGCCAGGCGCTTGCCCACCCCCGGCGCCCGCTGCAGGGCCTTGATATCCCCCTGGCTCACGGCGCGGACGATGTCCGCTGGGCTCAGCACGCTCATCACCCCCAGGGCCAGCCGCGCCCCCACCCCGGAGACCTTCTGCAGCACGCCGAACATCTCGCGCTGCTCGGAGGTGCTGAAGGCGTAGAGCGTCTGGGAGTCCTCGCGAACCACGAAGGAGGTCAACACGGTGGCCTCCTGGCCCCGGCTGAGCTCCGCGAGGGTACTTGCCGTGGCCACGCAGTGGTAGCCCACGCCGGCGCACTCGATGACCGCGTAGTCCAGCCCCTTATCGATGACGGTCCCGCGCAGTGATGCGATCATGCTGTGCCTTTCACGATGTGGTTCATGGGAGCCCGCCAGCAGTGGCAGACCGCCAAGGCCAGCGCATCGGCGGCATCGGCGGGTTTCGGCGGCTCCCCCAGGCCCAGGATGCGGGTGATCATCCGGGTCATCTGCACCTTATCGGCCCGCCCGTTGCCGCTGATGGCCTTCTTCACCTCGCTGGGGGTGTACATGTGGACCTCCGCGCCCCGTCGTGCGGAGGCGGCCATGAGCACGCCCGCCGCGTGCGCCGTGTTGATGGCGGTGGAAATATTCGAGCGCTCGAAAACACGCTCGAGGGCCACAACATCCGGGCGGTAGTCCGCCATCCACTCCTCCACAGCATCCGATAGGCGCAGCAGCCGACGGGACAGGTCCTCCTGCGCGGGGGTTCGCACCACCCCGACGGCGACCGGCAGGACCGCCCGGCCCCGACCTGCCTGAACGACCGATAGACCGCAGCGGGTGAGCCCCGGGTCAATGCCCATGACCCGCAGGCCCTCCAGGCTGGCGGGGCGGCGGGTGCCGTTGGCTGTTGGGGTGGTCACCATAACGCGGCCAAATTTAGCACATACGGTCGATTGTTCTTCTTGTGGACGCCCGGGCCCGCGCAGCGGGTGCTAGCCCTCCAACTCCGCAAGGACCGCGTCCGGGACATCCATATTCGTGTACACGTTCTGCACATCATCGGAATCCTCCAGGGCATCAATGAGGTTCATGACCCGCTTGGCCGTGGAGGCATCCGCGGGCACCTCCATGGAGGGCTTGAAGTCCGGCTCCACGGAGTCGTAGTCGATACCCGATTCCTGCAGCGCGCCGCGCACAGCCATCATGTCCCCCGGTTCGCACACCACCTCGAACTTCTCGCCGAGGTCGTTGACTTCCTCCGCACCGGCTTCGAGGACGGCCATGAGAATGTCGTCTTCCGTGTTGCCGGCCTTGTCCAACAGGGCCACGCCCTTGCGGGTGAACAGGTAGGCCACGGAACCGGCGTCCGCCATGTTCCCGCCGTTCTTATTCATCGCGGTGCGCACGTCCGTCGCGGCCCGGTTGCGGTTATCCGTCAGGCACTCGATGAGCATGGCCACGCCACCCGGGCCATAGCCCTCGTACATGATGGTCTGCCAGTCCGCGCCGCCGGCCTCTTCCCCAGAGCCGCGCTTGCGGGCCCGCTCGATGTTGTCGTTGGGCACGGAGGCCTTCTTGGCCTTGGTGATGGCATCTTGCAGCGTGGGGTTACCCGCGGGATCGCCGCCTCCGGTCCGGGCGGCGACTTCCACGTTCTTGATCAGCTTGGCGAATTCCTTGCCGCGCTTCGCGTCGTTCGCCGCCTTCTTGTGCTTCGTTGTTGCCCATTTGGAGTGGCCTGACATATGCCTCTTCGTTTCTTTGTCTTGTGCGTTATGTGCGTTCTTACGTTACTATGCCCCGCCCCTGCCGCCTGGACCCTATGGCGCGGCTCCTCCCCCTTTGTGCTCCCGCTAGCGGCTCTGCTCGACCAGCGAGAGGAAGTAGCGGTGGATGCGATCATCGCCGGTGAGCTCCGGGTGGAAGCTGGTACCAAGCACCACCCCGCTTTGCACCGCGACAACCGTGCCATCCGGCAGAGTCGCTAGCTCCTCCACGGACTCCCCAACCCGCTCGACCCGGGGGGCTCGGATGAACACCGCCTCGGTGTCCTCGGCCACGTGGGCCATGTTCAACGTCGTTTCGAAGGAGTTGACCTGTCGGCCGAAGGCATTGCGGCGCACCGAGATATCCAGGGCACCCAGGCTGTGGGCATCCGGGCGGGTGTCCAGCACATCCGTGGAGAGCATGATGAGACCCGCGCAGGTCCCGAAGGTAGGCAGGCCGGCAGCGATGGCCTCGCGCAGAGGCTCCAGCATGCCGGACAGGTCCAGCAGGCGGGAGATTGTTGTGGACTCGCCCCCGGGGATGACGAGCCCGTCCAGGCGCTGAAGGTGATCGAGTCGGCGCACGGGCGTGGGGTCCGCGCCGAGGTTGCGCAACATGTCGGTGTGCTCGGCGAAGCCGCCTTGCACGGACAGAACGCCAATGCGGGGTGTGGGCATAGGTTTGCTACTACTCCTGGTGATGCTGGTCGATGTGGCTCTGTCGCTGTGGGTCTATCGCTAGGGGTGAATCACTGTGGGTTACCGGGGGAATTGGCGGGATCCTTCCACGGCACGGTGTGCTTGCCCGGCAGCAGAGCGCGCGTCAAGCCCTCCTGCGTCACGATCGCGACGAGCTGTCCCTGGCGGTTGAAAATGCGCCCATGGGTGATCGCCCGGCCCGCGTGCGCCGACGGGGAAATCTGATCGTAGAGCAACCACTCGTCGGCGCGAAAGGGGCGCAGGAACCACATGGCGTGATCCAGCGAGGCCTCCTGGACCTGCATGTCCTCGTGCGGGACCAGCGCACTGGACAGCAAGGTCATGTCGGACATGTAGGCCAGGGTGCACACGTGCAGCGTTTCGTCGTCGGGCAGGGCTGCCTTGGACTTGAACCACACCACCTGCTGGGAGGCGGCGTACTTATTGGGTTCGTAGGAGTCCGCCGGGAGGATCCGAATGTCCCAATCGCTCCACTCCTGCAGCAAAGCGCGCCGGACGGGCGTCATATCATCCCGATCAACGACCACATCCTCGGGATCCGGGACGGCACGCATCGCATCCGAATGCTCGGGCCCCTCGTCTCCCGAGACGTGAAAACTGGCCTGCATGACGAAGATGGGCCTGCCCTCCTGAGTGGCTTCCACCGACCGGGAGCAAAAGGACCGACCGTCGCGGATGCGGGTGACCGTCAACAGGATGGGCAGATCCGAGTTGCCCGCCGCGACAAAGTAAGCGTGGAGGGAATGCACGCCGTAATCCGGCTGCACCGTGCGGGTGGCGGCGACGAGGGCCTGGGCCGCGACCTGCCCGCCGAAGGTCCGGCGCAAGGTGGAGGGAACCACCCTGCCGCGGAAGACATCCCCGTCGATGCGCTCGACATCGAGGACGTCCAGGATGCGCGGGTGGGACTGCGCGGGCCGATGCTCGCTCTGGGTTGCCCGCAGGTTATCGGCACCCACCATGCCAAAAGCCTCCCTTGTCGTGTGGGGAACGACGTCTACCAGCCGCGCTCGGCCAGACGGTGCGGCTGGGGAATGTCGTCCACGTTGAGCCCCACCATTGCCTCGCCCAGACCCCGGGACACGTCCGCGATAGTCGCAGGATCGTCGTAGTGCTGGGTGGCCTGGACGATGGACCGGGCCCGCTTCTCCGGATCCCCGGACTTGAAGATGCCGGAGCCCACAAACACACCCTCCGCACCCAACTGCATCATCATCGCAGCATCCGCGGGGGTGGCGATACCCCCGGCGGTGAACAGCACCACGGGCAGCTTCCCGGCCCGGGCGACCTCGCGCACAAGGTCGTAGGGGGCCTGAAGCTCCTTGGCGGCAACGTAGAGCTCGTCCGCGGGCATCGAGGACAGCCGGTTGATCTCCGCCCGAATGGTGCGCATGTGCGTCACCGCGTTGGAGACATCCCCGGTGCCGGCCTCCCCTTTCGAGCGGATCATCGCGGCGCCCTCGTTGATGCGGCGCAGGGCCTCCCCGAGGTTCGTCGCACCACAGACGAAGGGCACGGTGAAGCCGAACTTGTCGATGTGATTGCGGTAATCGGCCGGGGTCAGCACCTCCGATTCGTCGATGAAGTCCACCCCCAGCGACTGCAGGACCTGGGCCTCCACGAAGTGGCCAATGCGGGCCTTGGCCATCACGGGGATGGACACGGCATCGATGATGCCCTCGATCATGTCCGGATCGGACATGCGGGAAACCCCACCCTGGGCGCGGATGTCCGCGGGCACTCGTTCGAGCGCCATCACGGCGGTAGCACCGGCATCTTCGGCGATCTTGGCCTGCTCGGGGGTCACCACATCCATGATGACGCCACCCTTGAGCATGTCCGCCAGCCCGCGCTTGACGCGGCCGGTGCCGGTGGCCTGCTGCGCGGGCGGCTCGGTGGAAAAACCGGAGGCCGGGGCGGAGGACGCGGCGGTGTAGGAGGACTCTTCGGTCACGGCAGATACATTCCCGTCTGTCACAGGGACTACTTACGATTAGAACTACGGATAGTCTAACTGGTCTATTCCCGGCCCCGGCATGCTGCCCCGGCGCAGCTAGGGCTGTTCTCCTGCGGAGAGCGCCTCGTAGAACTCCGGCAGGGGCGCCGAACCGGCCAAGTGCAACGCGTGGACCACTGCCCGGGAACGCACCGTGCGGGTATCGGCCACGGCATCGTTGTAGAACCGCGCGGCCAGGTCCACCCGGGTGGAGGCATCCACAAAGGCGGGATGGGCCAACGTCTCCGCCGTCAATCGCCGCAGCATTCCGTTTTCCACATCGGAACGCGCCCCCATATCCGTGGCGCGCAGGGGCACGCGGCTCACCTGGGAGGACATCCCCGCCAGCTCCGGCTGGACCGCCCCAATAACCGCCGCCCGGGCCGCCAGGGCCCCCTCCAGGCTGATGCGGGCGGAGTCCGTGCGAATATGCAACCGATTGAGCCGGGTGGCAATCCCGCTGGCCCACATGCCTGCCACCACGGCGAGGACGAGCAGCACCAGAGCCAGGAGAACCCACAGGGGAAGCTGGATCACGTCAACGTCACCTTTCTAGCGGGGCGAACGACCGTGTCGTAGACCTGCTCCACCCGCGTGGTCACACTCTCCCAATCGAAATCCACGCTGCGCTGGCGCCCGCGCTCCGCCAGGGCCCGTCGCCCCTCCGGGTCTGAGAGCAGCTCGATAAGCCGGTCCCCCAACTCGTGGGAGTTGCCGTTGGGGAAGTGCACGGCGGCGCGGCCGTGATCGGATACCGCCGTGAACGCCGGCAGGTCGCTGCTGACCACCGCGGCCCCCGCGGCCATCGCCTCCACCAGCACAATGCCAAAGCTCTCCCCGCCCGTGTTGGGGGCCACGTAGATGTCGCTGGCCGCCAGGGCCGCCGCCTTGTCCGCGTCGCTCACCCGCCCCAGAATGCGCACGCCTCCCGGCCTGGGGCCAGCCGCCCCGGCGGGCCCCACCTGTCCCACGGGCTCCAGCCCTTCCGTGTGCCGCAGGCCCATCGCGCGGATGCGGTTGACCAGCCCGGGGATGGATCCGCCACCGGCGATGACGAGCTCCACCGTGGGATGTTGAGCCAAGATCCGGGGCATGGCGTCCAAAAGCACCCCCAGGCCCTTGCGCGGCTCATCGAATCGACCCAGGAACATGATCCGCGGGCACCCCGGCGGCAGGCCCGCCAACGGTTGCGCACTGCGATAGGCCCCCGTCGCCACCCCGTTCGGCACCAACACGGGATCCCCGGCGAGCATCTCCACCTGCCAGCGCCGGGCCTCCTCCGAGACCGCGATGCCGCCCTGAATCCGCTCCAGCATTGGGCGCAGGACCGGCAGGGCCACCCGCAGCACGCGGGACTGACTCGCGCTGGCGTGATAGGTGGCCACGATGGGCCCCTCCACCTGTGCGAGGGTCAGCATGGAATAGGAGGGCGAATTCGGTTCGTGAATGTGCACCACATCGAACTGCCCGGCCCGGATCCACCGCCGGATTCGGTGGGCGGTGCGCGGCCCGAAGCTCAGCCGAGCCACCGACCCGTTGTAGCGAATGGGGATGGAGGCTCCCCCCAGCTCCACGAAGGGCGGCAAACCCTCCCGCAGCCTGCCGGGGCCGATGAGGCTGACGTGATGGCCGCGGCGCAGCAGCTCCTCGCACAGCTCGATCGCGTGGTTTTGCACCCCACCGGGCTCGTCGAAGGAGTAGGGGCAGACCATGCCGATTCTCATGCGCCGGCCCCCTGTTCTCCCTCGGCCACCCGGGTACGGGCGGAGTCGGACACATCCGCCAACCACACCTTCTGCAGCATGTGCCAGTCCTCGGGCCAGCGCGCGATATTCGCGGCAAAGCCATCGGCAATCGCCTGGGTCATCGCCGTCACGGCCTCCCGCGAGCCATCGGATGCGCTCGCGATCCCCGCGACGTCGATCTCCTCCCCCACAAGCATCCGCCAGGCAGAGCCCTCAAACGCGATGTGCACGACGTGCAGGGCGGCGCCGCAATTCAGAGCGAGCCGCGCCGGACCGGTGGGCAGCGCCGCGGGCTCCCCGAAGAAGTCCACCACCACCCCGCGGCCGGTGAGGTCGCGCTCCCCCAGCAGACATACGGTCCCCCCGGAGCGCAGCACCTCCTCCAGCCGCTGCATCGGCGGTTGCTCCCCGCCGGACAGCGCCAGCACCTCGAAGCCCAGGGATTTCCGGTAGTTCACGAAGGCCTCGAACAGGCTCTCCGGCCGCAGCCGCTCCGCCACCGTGGCGAACGTGCCAAAGGCGTGCACGAGGTACACCCCGGCCATGTCCCAGTTGCCGGTGTGGGGCAGGGCGAGGATCACGCCGCGCCCGGAGGAGATGGAGCGTTCGAGGCGCCGCACGGAGGTTTCATCAATGCACGTGCTTAGCCGCTCCCCCAGGTCGGAACGCTGCACGAGGATCGGGAGTTGGAAGGCTTCGCGCCAGTAGCGCAGATAGGAGCGCATGGCGCGGCGCACAAGATCCCTGGTCACGTTCTCCGGCCCCACCACTCTGGCGAGGTTGCGGCGCAATTGTTCCGGCCCTTTTCCCCTTTTGGACGCCAGATCCGCGAGCGCGTCAAACAGTCTCCGCGCCACGCTTTGGGGCAGCCGGGCGGTCAGAGCCCAGCCCGCGCGGTAACCGGCCGCGGAGAGATCGGCGCGGGTGATGTCCGGGAACCCAACCCACCCCACGGTTAGCGCCCTTCCTGGATTCGGGACCCCCGCTGGAACTCTCGGGCCCCCTCCGGGGCGGCGATGCCCTCCCCGGCGATATTGGAGCGTCCGACGATGACCAGCCGCTCCGCCACGGTGTAGACGGATCCCAGGCACAGGATCCATAGCCCGGCCGCGAGGATGTAGGGAACCCCGAACCCGGAGAGGCCGAGCGACACGAGACCGATGATGAGCCGCTCGGGCCGCTCGATGAACCCGCCGACGACCTTGATGCCACTGGCCTCCGCGCGGGCCTTGACGTAGCTGGTGACCTGGCTGGCCACGAGGATAATGAGCGTCAGCGCGAGCAGGACGCTCTCCCCCGGACGGTGGAGGGCGAAGTCCAGGGCGATCGCGCCGAAGAGGGCGCCGTCGGCGATCCGGTCGCAGGAGGCATCCAGGGTGGCCCCGAAGCGGGTGCCGCCCCCGCGGAGGCGGGCCATGGTGCCGTCCACCATGTCGGTGCACACGATGAGCCCCATGAGGATTGCGGCGGCGGCGTGGTGGCCGGTGGGGATGAGGCCCACAGCGGCGGCGACGGCAGCGGCGGTGGATCCGGCGGTGACCATGTTGGGGGTCAGGCCCCAGCTCAGCAGCTTGCGGGCCACCGGTTCGATGACTACGGCGGCGGGGCGGCGTCCATGCACGCTGAGCATCAGATGTCCCCGTCTCCGCGTTGCTGGTTTTCCGTCTTGTGGACGCCCGGCCCATCCGCATCCTGCAGTTTCCGCCAGGCCTTGGCGAGCAGCTCCCTGGTCTCTCCCAGCACCTGCGGGAGCACCTTCGTGCCGGCGATCACGGTCATAAAGCTGGAATCCCCCGCCCAGCGCGGCACGATGTGCTGGTGCAGGTGGGTGGGAACGGAACCCCCGGAGGCCCGGCCGAGGTTCATGCCCACGTTGACGGCATCCGGGTGGGAGACCTCCCGCAGCACCCGCAGGGCGTGCTGGGTAAAGCGGGCGAGTTCCTGCGTCTCCGCCCAGGTGAGGTCCGCGTAGTCCGCGACCTGGCGGTAGGGCACCACCATCATGTGCCCCGGGTTGTAGGGAAAGAGGTTGAGCACGCAGTAGACGGTCTCGCCGCGGGCGACGACGAGCCCGTCTTCGTCGGACATCTGGGGGATGTCCAGGAAGGGGTCCTCGGAGCGGGATTCAGTGGTCAGGTACGCCGATCGATACGGGGCCCACAATCGCAGTAGTCCATCGGGCAGCTTCGGAGTATCCCCTACGCCGCTATCCCGATATGGTTCCTGCGCTTGTGCGTCTGCACCGGTCTCTGTACTCATCGCGTTGAAGTTCCGTCTCCTCGTCTCGGGCCCATGGCGCGCGTGCTGCTGGTGAAATTGCGTTCTGCGGCGGCACCTAGCCCTCGGCCAGGGCCGCGGCCACCATCTCCTTCGTCGGCTGCTCGTTGCGGCGGTTGGAGATCCACTCGCAGATTAGATCGATCGCGGCCTCCTGCGCCACGCCATTGACCTGCGTGCCGTCGAGGAAGCGGAAGCTCACTGCACCGGCCTCCGCGTCGCGGGCCCCAGCCAGCAGCATGAAGGGGACCTTACCCGTGGTGTGGGTGCGGATCTTCTTCTGCATTCGGTCGTCGGAGGTATCCACCTCCGCGCGCACGCCCCGGGCCCGCAACTGCGCCATGATGCCCTCCAGGTAGCCGTTGAACTCGTCGGCGACGGGGATGCCCATCACCTGGTGCGGCGCCAGCCACGCCGGGAAGGCCCCGGCGTAGTGCTCCAGCAGCACGCCGAAGAAGCGCTCGATGGACCCGAACAGGGCCCGGTGGATCATGATGGGTCGTTGCTTGGAGCCGTCCGGGGCGGTGTACTCCAGCTCGAAGCGCTCGGGCAGGTTGAAGTCCAACTGCACGGTGGACATCTGCCAGGTGCGGCCGATGGCGTCGCGGGCCTGTACGGAGATCTTCGGCCCGTAGAAGGCCGCCCCGCCCGGATCCGGCACGAGCTCGAGCCCGGAGGCCGTGGCCACCCGCTCAAGGATGGCCGTGGAGCGCTCCCAGATATCGTCGGAGCCAACGAACTTCTCCGGGTCCTTCGTGGAAAGCTCCAGGTAGAAGTCGTCCAACCCGTAATCCCGCAGCAGGGAGAGGATGAACTCCAGCACGCGCTGCAGCTCTTCTTCCAACTGGTCTTCCGTGCAGTAGATGTGGGCATCGTCCTGGGTGAACCCGCGGGCCCGGGTCAGGCCGTGGATCACGCCGGACTTCTCGTAGCGGTAGACCGTGCCGAATTCGAACAGGCGCAGCGGTAGCTCCCGGTAGGACCGGCCCCGGGAGGCGAAGATAAGGTTGTGCATCGGACAGTTCATCGGCTTGGCGTAGTAGTCCTGCGCCGGTTTGGTCACCGTCCCGTCCGCGGCCGTCTCCCCGTCCAACTGCATTGGGGGGAACATCCCGTCGGCGTAAAAGTCCAGGTGACCCGACTTGCTGAACAGGTCTCCCTTGGTGAGGTGGGGGGTGTTCACAAAGGAGTATCCGCTGGCCAGGTGGCGCTTGCGGGAGTGCTCCTCCATCTCCAGCCGAACGATGCCCCCGGCCGGGTGGAACACGGGGAAACCGGAGCCGATCTCATCCGGGAAGCTGAACAGGTCCAGCTCCGTGCCCAGCCGCCGGTGATCCCGCCGTTCGGCTTCCGCCAGCATTTCCTGGTAGTGGTCCAGGGCTTCCTTGGATTCCCACGCAGTGCCGTACACACGCTGCAGCCCCGCCTTGGACTGATCCCCCCGCCAGTAGGCCGCAGAGGAGCGGGTGAGCGCGAAAGCGGGGATGTATCGGGTGGTTGGAACGTGGGGGCCGCGGCACAGGTCGTACCACTCCACGTCCCCGGTGCGGGGGTTGACGTTGCGGTACGCGGTGAGCTGGCCCGCGCCGATCTCCGTGGCCTCTGCAGAGTTGGGGTCCACGTTGGACTTGTCCTCGATGAGCTCCGTCTTATAGGGCTCCGCCGTGTAATCCGCGCGTGCTTGATCCACCGAGTCGTAGGCCATCCGCTCGAACTTCTGCCCGGACTTGATGATCTTCTTCATCATCTTTTCGATGCGGGCCAGGTCCTCCGGAGTGAAGGGCTCGGCCACATCGAAGTCGTAGTAGAAGCCGTTTTCGATGGCCGGGCCGATGCCCAACTTTGTGCCGGGGAACTCCCGCTGCACGGCCTGGGCTAGGACGTGGGCGGTGGAGTGCCGGATGACGGCGCGCCCGGCTTCCGTGTCTGCCGCCACCGCGGTGACCTCCGTGTCCCGCTCCGGTTGCCAGGCCAGGTCGCGGAGCTGGCCGCCCTGCTGTTCCTGCACGCAGACGATGGCCTGCGGGCCCTTGTTGGGTAGCTCCAGGGAGCGCATCGCCGTGCCGGCAGTTGTCCCAGCGGGAACGGTAAAACTCACTGGCTGGGCTGCGGTTGGCATGGCATTCACGGTTTAGGCCTCCTTGGGGCACACGGGTCTTGCTTACGGCGGCGGTCACATACCCGGTGACAGCCGGTTAATCTCCACTCGAGTGGACAGGGGGTTTCCCGCCGAGTGGTGCGCGCAGCGCACCGGGGCGTTGCCGGGGGGAGTTAACCCCGGTGAGTCTACCCGGTCTAGCTAGGGGCCTCTCGCTGCGGCACACGTGGGCTGGCCCTAGGACAGCAGCCCCTGGCCCCAGTACTCCTCTGCCCGGGTGCCCGGCGGGCACCAGAACACCGCCGAACCGATGTGCGTGATCCACTGGTTCAAGCGATCCCCCTGCGCCAGCCGACGCTGCAGGGGCACGAAGGCCTTCGCGGGATCGTTCTGGAAGCAGATGAAGATCAGGCCCGTGTCCCCGTCTCGGGAGGTCATGCCGTCGTAGTTGAAGGGTCGACGCAGGATGGTCCGCCCGGAGCCCGCGGTGATCCCGACGTGGCTGTGGGGGTCGATGACAGGGATGCCCGTCGAGTCAACTGCGTTAAGGTCCGGCTCGTCGAACTCCCCGCCGCCGGTCAGCGGCGCGCCGGTATCGATCCGGCGCCCGAAGACGGTTTCCCGGCCCCCGCGATCAAGGGCCTCCCAGTCGGAAAGTTTGAACCTGATCCGCCGGACGATCATCGCGCTGCCGCCCTGCTGGTCCCACACCGCCTTGTCGAACTCCTCCGGGGTCCGAGGCACAATGGAGCCATCCTTGAAACCGAGGAGGTTGCGGGGGGTTTGTCCCTGGGGACTGTCCACGAAACCGCGCTGGGTCCACTTCACCGTCACATAGTCCTTCGCGCCTCGGCTGAGGACCCGCATGGCATGGGACACCGCGGTGAGGTCATCTCCGCAGACCTGGAGCACCAGATCGCCCCCGCTGTACTCGGGCTGCAGCGCATCCCCCTTGAATGGCGGGAGGCCGTTGCGAAAATTGGGGAGCCATCCGGGGAGGCGCCCGGTGATGTTGGCGTCCGCAATGAGCTGCGGGGACCACCCGACCGTGACGGTGAGGTTGCGCGGATCCCCGGTGAGCTCCGGTTCCAGATCTGCCAGCGCGGGGCGGCCTTGGGTCATGGCGCGGGCGTCCGAGGTCCAGATGCGCATGAGGCGGGTGAGGTCGCGTCGGACGTTGTTTCGGTCCTTGAGGTCGAAGGCGACGACAAGGCCGTGACGCTGGTGTGGGGTTTCGATGCCGGCCTGATGTTTGCCGTCGAAGGCCACGGTGGTCTTCTGGGCGGCGTTGCGCTCCTCTTCGGGGCTGACCTGCGTGAAGCCCCCACCGGCGGAAGGGCTGGCCGCCGCGGAGCCGGAGGGTTCCGCAGAACTGGCGTTGCTAGAACATGCTGCCAGCGCACCTCCCGCGCCCGCCAAGCCCAACCCGGCCAGCATGGTGCGGCGGTTGATGGCGGAGGTGCGGGAAATCCGAGGGGCGGATTCCGGAACGGCCGCGCCCTGCCCTGGTGTCCCTTGGAGGGATGGGGCATCGGCTGGCCGACCGGGGTGGGCTCCACCTACTCGGTTCTCTGGGTGCGGTTGCTGTGCAGACATGGTCTCGCTGGGTTTCTAGTGCTGGTGCTCGCTGTGGTCCATGCCGGGCATGTTGGAACCGGACATGTTCATCTCGGTGCCGTTCATGTTGGACATGGAGTCCCCGTAGTGCTCGTGGTTGGACTGCTGCACACGCACCGGCACGGAGCCCAGCTTGTATTCGCCACCCTTGTCATCCGTGAGGGTCAGCTCCACGGAATCCCCGGCGGCGATCTCCTGGGGGTAGTTCATGATCATGATGTGGTTGCCGCCGGGCTTGAGCTCAAACTCGCCGTTGGCGGGGATCACGAAGCCGTCCGGATCTTCGCTCATCACGCCGTTGACCACCTGGTGTAGCTGGTAGGTGGCCTTGAGGGACCCGGAAACCTTGGTGATGTGGATGTCCTTATCGGTGTGGTTCATGAGCTTGCCGAAGGCCGCGGTCATGTCCATCTCCGTGCCCTTGGCGCCCACGTAGCCCTCGGAGAACTCCAGCTTCTTGTCGCTGGTGGCCTCAGAGGATGCGCTGGTGGTGGCCGAGCCGCTTTCGGGGGTCTTGGCCTCGGTGGCGGCGTTGGTGTCGCTGGAGGGCTCCTGGTTGTCGGAGCTGCAGGCGGCCAGGCCCAACCCCGCGACGGCGGCGAGGGCCAGGGCGATCTTCTTGCTGGAGTGAACGGTCATCGATGTCTCTTTTCTCGTGGTTCTAGCGTTTGTTGGTCTTTGGGGGGCCGGGGGCTAGCGGGCCGTTGCGGTGGCGCCTGCTGCGCTGGTGGGTGTGCCCATCGTGCCGCTTGACCCGTTGGCCGCCGTAGTCGGCTCGTTCATGGTCCAGCCCATTGCCCCGGTGCTGGAGGGGGCGGTCCCGCTCATCTGTCCTGCAGGGGTTTCCTGCGTTTCCACGCTGGGGGCCGTGGCACCGGTGGTCGCGGTGTCCACGTGGGGGCCGCCGTCCTTCTGGTGCGGGGGGCTGCAGGCCGCCAGGGCAGCGGCCGTGGCAAGCGCCAGGCCGACGGCGGTGATGGAACGGAACTTCATGGTCGTGCTTCTCCTAGGACATATTCGTGGCTTCCTCTGCGGTGCACAGAGGATCAGGGGCAGGTTGGGGGATATAGGACGCCACCAACCTCAGCGCGTCTTCGCCGACCCGTCGGGCGGCCGACTAATCCTTCTTGTTGAGGGACCGCCAGCGGGCAATAGCGATCGCGAGTGCTCCTGCTACCACGACGATACCGCTCACGGGGAGCAGCCAGGACGGAACTCCCCCGCGGTCGTTGTCCTGCGCGGCCTCGCTGGCCGTTGCCTCGGGGGCCTGCGTTTCGGATGGTGCAGCAGCCGATTCGGAACTTCCCTCGCGCTCGGGGCCGTCGTAGTTAAACTCCAGGGAGCCGCGGGTGGAGTGTCCATCGGAGGACGTGATCTGGTAGCCGACGGTGTACTGACCGTCGCTCAACGGAACGGACTGGGGCACGTCGATGCTCAGCTTGCGGCCGTCCGTCTTCGGCGGGGCGGACACGAGAACATGGCCGTCGCGGGAGAGCGCAACGGTGTTGAAGGTGTCCTTGGGCTCGCCGGAGAACTCGAGATCGATGTGGTCCAGGGGCTGAGTGATGGTGGAGCCGTTTTCCGGGTAGGAACGCACGACGAGATCGTGGGCCTGGGCCGTCCCACCGAGCCCCACGCTCATGAACGCGGCCATTCCCGTTGCTGCGAGAACTGTTGCCGAACGAAACCGCGGACGGGGGCGAAGACGGGAGGAAGAACCTACAAGGCGCACGTTATCTATCCATTCCTAAACTGCGTTGATGTGTAACAGTGGTCGGGTACCAGCCTCTCAGGGTTCCCGACCAGCACCAAATGTGCGCAGAATCACAGGCCACGCGGCGGTCTGCGTGGGGGTGGACGAACCCCCTAGTGCCACTTCCCAAAGAGCGCCTCTAACCGCAGCGGTGCGGCGGTCTCCGCCAGGTCCCCCTCCCCCAGGTCCTCATCCGGCAGGTCGCTGAACAGCCCCACGGGCCCGGGGAGCGTCACCCGTCGCCCGGCGCGCTCCAGGCGCTCCCAGGCCCGCCTGCGGGTACTGACTACTTCTGCTACCAAGACCAGTACGCGTTCACGTTTTTCCTCGCCGGTTTGGGGCGTGCTTACCCACCACTGGGCCCGGCCACCCCGGCGGGCCACGTGGGTTAACGCGGTGGCCAGGCTGGTGCCCTCGTCGGTCTGCTCCGCGCGGGCCCGCGCCCGCAGGGCGGCGAGGAAACGGTTCAAGTCCACGATGTCCACGCTAAAGCGGCTTTGTCCGCGCAGACGCGCCCCAGTCTCGGCGCTGGATCCGGTCGGGTCCGAATGCCACTGCACCCGTGGATCGGCGGCGTAGAGCTCCCGGACGCTAGCCAACTCCGCGGCCCACCACGGCGGGTGCGGCGCGGATCGGCGGGGATCGGGCGCGTCTGCGGGATTGATATGGATCGTGCAATCGGCGCACTGCAATAGCCGCTGGATCCCCAAGGCAAGGTGGCCGGGCCGCATGCCTGGATCCAGGGGGCCGAGGTGAAAGACGATCTCCGGGACGTCGAACAGGACACCCGGTGGGCGAAACTCGGGATGGGCAATGCGGTGGGCCAGCGCCACCGTCTCGGCATTTTTCTCCACGCAGGCCCGGTCCAGAGCTCCCTCGGATCGTCCCGCCCAGTCGGCGCCACGGTGAACAGCCCGTGCTAGCGGCTGATGGCGCAGCACCCCTCCCCGCTGCCATGCCTGCCACGCCAGTTCCCAATCCTCTCCGCCGTATCCGATCAGGGTGGCGTCGAAACCCCCACACTCGTCGAAGAAATTCCGCCACATCCCCCAGGTCGCAGAGATGAGAAAACGGAAGCTCGTCTCCCCCGCCTCACGCAGATTCACGGTGCTCCGCCACCCCTCCGCCAGCCACTCTGGGACGCTGGGCTGCGCCTGCCCGGGAACATCGTGGGCGCGAGCACCCACCACGACGGCCCGGGGGTCCTCGTCCAAGGCCTCCACCATTGCCGAGACATACCGCGATTCCGGCACCGTATCCCCGTCGAGGAACAGCAGGATGTCTGCTGCATCGGCCGCACGGGCCCCGAGATTGCGGGCCGCGGCAGCGCGGAACCCACGGTCTTCCTGCCGTACACAGGTGATGGGCAGATCCCACTGGGCCTGCAAAACCGTTGGGTCCAGGGGATCCGGGGATCCATCGTCGGCGAGGACCACCCGCAGGGGCCCGCAATAATCCTGCTTCCCTAGTGCCCCAAGCACCGCATCCAGGCCCGCCGGGTCCTGGTAGTACGGCATGACCACCGCCACCGATGGCTGGGACCGGGCCGAGGCGTCACGGCGGGTGGGCCCGTCCCCGGTTACCCGCTCGGCCGGCGGGTTCAGCGCCAGCTCAGTCGCGCTTCCCCACTGCTGGGCCCACCGCGCCTCCACGGCGTTGGCCACCTCCGGCCATCCCCAGGGCCGCGGCTCGTACCGGGCTGCAAAGCGTGGATCCTTGATCGCTGCGGCCATGGCACTGGACCATTCTCCGGGCTCCACGAGCACCACCTGCTCGCCAAAATCCTCGGCAATCTCCCGGGCGTAGGGGCTGTGAGCCACCAGCACGCGCCGACCGGCCGCGAGCCACTGCATGAGGGACCCCGAGGCCGAGACGTGCCGGTGCGCGCACACCGGGATGTCCACGCGGGCCATCTGACGCGTCAGCTCCTCCTGCGCGAGGTAGCCCGTGTGCTCGTAATCTACGCGACCTTGGCCCGCCAGGTCGTGGAGCGAGTCCGCGAATTGCTCGTGCCCGGCGGAGACGCCGCCGAGGTTGCGCAGCACAGGCCGGGGCTGGGGCAGGCTAGCGAGGGCGGAGATGACGTCCTCGTGGCCCTTGCCGGGGTACACGAATCCCAGGATGCCCAGGACCGCCGGGGTGCCCTCAGGGTGAGTCGGCCGCTGCTGATGTGGTTGCTGCTGCTGTGGTTGCTGCTTTTGCTGCTGGAGATCCGTGGCGTTGGCGTTGCCCGGCTGCGGTAACGGCAGGTGCACCACCCCAATTTTCGCGCGCCAGCGTGCGGGCTCGCCCCACCCGCCATAGTCGGCGGCCGCGGCGGCCAACTCCGCGGCCTCCGCCCGGGAGTTCGTCACCACAACGTCCGCGCGCTGGACCAACCGGCCATACGCTGCGCGGCGCCGGGCGTAGCGCTGCTCGCCCTCGGCAGGTTGGGGCACATCGTGGAAGCTCACCGATAGCTTCTTGCCCTCCACGAGGGCGAGCAGATTATCTACCGCCTGGCTGGGCGAGGGCCCGAAGAGGTGATCCGTGAAGGTCACGTGGACCCGGCGGAACTCCGCCAGCCTCCGGCGCACATCGGCGATCCGCGCTGGGTCGGGTTCCCGCACGAGCGCGCCGGGGCAGTGCGCGTGAAGGCCGAGGGCGTACTCCACCACACCGTGCTCGTCGGGTCCGATGATGATGTGCGCTTCGGGCCGGTGTTGATGGGCCTCGGGCCGGTGTTCGTGGGCCATAGGGGCCGGCGTCTCCTTGTGTCAATGTGTCCGCTGGTGATGTGTCTGCTGGTGGTGTGCCTATCGCCGAATATATGTTGCCGATTTGATCATCCATCGCCCCGCCCGGCTGATCTCACCCGGCAGATACCACCCGGCCGCTAGCGCCGGACGGCGCCCGGGCGGGGCGGGCTCAGCGCGGTAGGTAGGGTCCAAAGCCCAGTAGCTCCAACTTATCCCGGTGACGCAGCAGCCCGGCCTCCACGATCTCGGGATGCTCTCGGTAGAAGGCCATATGCTCGGCGAACAGCTCGTCGGCGCGGACCTCCCGGCCATCGACCCGCCAGCTCTGCCGCTGGCTTAGCTGCCAGCGGGGGTCCCCCGCGTCCAGGTCCATACCCAGCGCGGTGAGCGCCGCGGGCTCCAGGGGCGAGTCGATGCGCCCCAGCATCTCCCGATCGGCCGGGGCCCGGCAGGCCCCCTCCCCCGCCGTCCCCGCGGAACTACTTATGTGCGCGCGGGTGCCACGACTCTCGGCTTCCCGGATCTGCGCGAAGACCCGGTCCCCCATCGTGCGCAGCGTCTCGTTGTCCGGGTGGTTGATGGTGTGCCACACCGGATGGCGCGCGAGCACATCGCTCATCTGCACGGCCCCTGCCGCAGATTCGCGTCGCCGTAGCTGCTCCACGGACTCCTCCGCCACGATTGTCAGGGCCTGCTGGCCTGCCTGGGGGGCCACCGGCTGCCGTCCGCCGGTTGCAGCGGCGACGAGGATGCGCAGGTCGTGATAGGGCAAAACCGGGGGATCCAGCCCCGGTTCCAGCGGCGAGCGAACGATGGCCTGATAGGGGGTCAGCCCATCCCACCGCAGCACCGGGTAGATGACGGTTGACGCCGTGGCTGGTAGGTGTTGTTGGAGTTGCGTCGTGCCGATGGGCATGCCCCGGTAGTCTGAGCGCACCGGCTGCATGACGAGCACATCGGTGGCCGCGAGGGTGGCGTAGACGCTGGGCAAATCGCTGGGGACCCACTCATGGATAGGCGGCACCCGGTGGGAGCGGATAGCCTGCGTGCTGCTCAGCACGATCCGTAAAGATTCCGCCTGACAGTTACCCACGACCGTGACCCGGGGCAGTGCTGCGGCCTCGCCGTCCTCGCCCGGCGGCGGGAAGGCGAGCTTAAGGCCGTAGAACTCGCCGTAGTGTTGCCGACGGCCGGGGTCCTCGGCCAGTTGCTGTAGGTAGTCCATGTGCTCGGGAGTCCCCTCTCCTCGGTGGGCCACGGGCGCCGTCCAGCCGGCCCCCGATTTTCTTACAGGGTAGCCGCAACCTTTTGTTCAGGTGGGTTGCTGGGAACCGTTAGACTAACCGACGTGATGACAGGTGTGGGCGCCGGCGAAAGCGCAGAGAGCGAGCGCGGCCGTCGCGCTCAGCCGTCGGACCGACCCTCCACATCTCCCCCTCGCGGCTGCTCCCCCACCACTGCAACGATCCTGTCCATTCCGGCTGGGCACCCCTATGTCCGCGCGCTGCAGCCGTCCGGTGGCTGGTCAGATGTGCGGATTCTTCCCGATCCCATTGTGGACGCCAGGGACCCCCAGCGCTGGTGGCCGCATCCGGCTCTGCAGGCGCAGTGGTGGGCCGATAACTATCCCGTAGAGCATCCCCTAGAGCCGCACTTGCGTCAGCCGACGAAGAATTCGGCGGAGCCCGTGGATCCCGTGGACGCCGTGCACGTCCACTTCGGCTTCGAGCACCTCAGCGTGGCAGAGGTAGAGGATTTCGTCGCGGCGCTCCAGGAGCGACACATCCCGCTCGTGGTGACCGTACACGACGTGGATAACCCCCACCTGGCCCTGCCCGAACAGCAAGCCGATCACCGTCGGCGGTTGGGAGTACTTCTGGCTGCGGCGCAGTGCATCCTCACGCTCTCCCGTGGGGCCCAGGAAGAGATCGAGCGCAGGTATGGGCGCACACCCACGGTGGTTGCCCATCCCCCCATCGTCCCGAACCCCCAGGCCGTCCCCCACCTCGTCACGCGGGGCGCGGAGGAGCCGGGGCGGTGCGGGCTGGAACACCGCACGGTGGGGGTCTTCCTTAAATCTCTGCGCTCCAACGTGGTGCGCAATCCGGCGTTCTACCGGGACCTGGCCGCTCACATCCACCCGGCCAAACTCCGCGTCTTCGTCCACGAAGATCAGGTGGATGACGAGTTGATCCACCATCTGCGCAGCAACCGGGAGTACATCGATGCGCGCGTGCATCCCCCCATGCCCGATGAGGAGCTCTACCGCCAGATTCGAGCGCTGGATGCGGTGGTGTTGCCCTACGAACGTGGGACACATTCCGGGTGGTTGCGCATGTGCGAGGACCTAGGGGTGCCCGTGGCGGTCCCGGACTGCGGATTCTTTCTCTCCCAAGCAGACCCGGCATCGCATGTACGGGAGTACCCCACGGGGGACGGCCGCGCGGCCGGAGTGGAGCTTCGAGAGCTGCTAGTCAACCCCGCTGCGGGGGTGAGGCCCGATAGCCGTGCAGTTGTCGATGTGGTGGGTTTCCACTACCAGTTATACCGGGAGTTGCATTCACAACGGCTGCAAACTGACACCAGCTAATCCCCGGCGCATAGCACAGCGAAAGACCCACTGGTTCCGACGAGCAGATAGGTTTCTTCTTGACCACCACCGAAAAGGCGTTTACCCAACCATCGCCTTCTGCGGCGTGCACCACTTTCCGTCCCCTGAAGATTGCCTTTATCGGCCCTGCACGCTTTCCCATTCGCGAGCCCTATGCCGGGGGCTTGGAAGCATTTTGCCACATCCTGGTCAAGACCCTGCGCACCCACGGCCATGACGTAGATTTCTACGCCGCTCGGGGCTCCGACGGCCACGTCACCTCCCTGGAATTCCCCACCGTGGATTGGACGGATCACCATCAGCAGGCCACAGATGATTCCTACCCGCCAGGATCCCGGGAGCTCGAGGACCTGGCCTTCCGCCGCACCATGGATCACATCGCCGAAACCGACTATGACCTGGTACACAACAACAGCCTGCATCCCAGCGTCTTCGACGTGGCCGCCCACCACAATCTCCTGACCACCCTGCACACGCCACCGGTCCCGGACATGCAGGACGCTATCCTCGCCGCCGGGGATTGCGCCGGGTCCTTCGCTGCGGTGAGCGCCGCCACCGCCGGGGCCTGGCGCCTGCCCTCCCAGCCCTCAGTTATTCACAATGGGGTGGATTGTGGGCAATGGAAGCTCGGCCCCGGTGGCCCACACGCTATTTGGTTCGGACGCATTGTTCCGGAAAAAGGGCCGCACGTTGCGATAGACGCCGCCCGTGCCGCTGGATTACCACTCATCATTGTGGGACGAGTGGGAAATCCGATGTACTTTCGATCGGAAATTGCGCCCCGGCTCGGACCGGACGTCATGTGGTTGGGGGTCCTGCCTCATTCCAAACTCGCGAGCCTCGTCGGCCGTTGCTGCGTGACTTTCGTCACTCCCCGGTGGGATGAACCCTTCGGAATGGTCGCGATCGAATCCCTTGCCTGCGGCACCCCCGTGGCCGCCATCGGCCGGGGAGGGGTCACCTCCGTTTTAGCCGGACTGCCAATTGATGTAGCCGACGATCCGAACGCCCGCCCTAGCTCAGCCGCGGTGGCCGGGGTTGGGCTCGCGGACGCTGCCGAAGCCGCCCTACCCGGCGGTCGTGGCAGCGGCCTGGCCCGGGCCTTGCTCGGCGGAGGCCTGGCCCCCACTCACCGCCGACGGGCCCACGACGCGCAGGCCGGGGACCTCCTCGCGGAAGGCAAGACCACCGAACAGCACCTCGCCGACCAGTTGGCCCAGATCGCCCTCACCGTGCGCAACTACGAGCGCCAGGCCTTCCGGGATTACGCCGTCCAGAACTTTGCACTGCCGCTGCTCACCGAACGCTATGTCGAGCTCTACCGCCGGACCACGTCATGATCGCCCCACCCCCGTCCTCCCCCATTGGGTCGGCCGCCGAGTGCGGCCCCGTTGGCCTGTATGCCCATCACGCCGGCAGCGGGCACCTCCACCGCTGCGCCGCTATCGCCCGCGAGCTGAACAAGCGGGGCGTGCGCACGGAGATTCTCTCCAGCCGGGATCCGGGTACTGGCGTCCACCTGCCCCTGGACCTCCGCAAACCACGAACTGCAACAACAGATGCCTCCCCAAACGCCGCTGGCGCCGCCGGATCGGACGCCGCCGACTTGCTCGCCGCAGCACCCGAGGCCTACGTGGATCCCACGGCTCACGGCAGCCTCCACTGGGCCCCGCTGGGCGTACCCGGGTACACCCACCGCATGGCGGTCATCGCACAGTGGATCCAGGAGCACCGGCCTGCAGCGATGTACGTGGATGTGTCCGTGGAGGTTGCGGCCCTCTGTCGGCTTCTCGGCGTGCCAGTCGTCACGCTGGCGATGCCCGGATCCCGGCAGGATGCGCCCCACCAACTCGGCTACCAGCAGGCCCACGCGATCCTTGCCGGGTGGCCGAACTGGGTACCGACCCCCGCCCACCTGCACCGCTGGGCGGATAAGCTCGCCCCCGTCGGCGGGCTCACCCGTTTCGAGGGCCGCCCCCGGCCACCCCGCACCGCGACCGCAACTGCGACCGCGCCCGACGATCATCGGGCACCCCTGATCACCGTATTGCAGGGCAGCGGCGGGGACAGTTGGACCGAGGCCTACTGGGAGGACGTCTTCCGTTCCCACAGCGCTTACCGCTGGCAACTGCTCGGCGGCAGCCGACGAGTCGCAGATCCCTTCCCCTCCCTGTGTTCCAGCGACCTCGTCATCGCCGCAGCAGGGCAGAACTCGGTCGCAGACATCGCCGCCGCCCAGGTGCCGGCCATCCTCCTGCCCCAGCACCGCCCCTACGACGAGCAGCAGGCCACCGCCCGCCTCCTTCAGCGCGCCGGCCTGGCCCATATCGTGTGGGACCTACCGGGCGCTACGCAGTGGGAGCCCCACCTGCAGGCGGCGTGGCGGCTGGGTGATGGTGCCCAGACCGGGCGGACGCGAGGTTGCGAGTGGGAGCACTGGCAGGTCTCGGGGGCCACCGCCCGGGCCGCCGAGGTCATCGCCCAGGTTGCGAGCGGGGGTCGGCTCAGCGGGGCCATGACAGCCCTGGCCCACACCCGCGAACCCCTCACGCGTCCGCAGCCCCCCGTGTGCATCGTGACCCTCGCGACGGTCTCCCGCGCCGATCATCTCCGGCGCCAACACCGTAGCGTTCAGATGTTCGCGCAGGGGGCGGGCAGCGGCGTCGATCAGCGCGAGGTCCGCCACCTCTGCGTGGCCTTGGACTCCGCCGCCGAACTGCGCGCCGCGCTTTCGGATGCCCCCGACCTAGAGATTGTGGACCTGCCCACCGATCCGTCCGACACCGGTCACGGCCCCTCCTCCATCCGGCTAGCGGCCGCGCGGAACTACGCCGCCGAGCAGGCCATCGACCGGGTGGGGCGCGATGGGATTGTGGTGTTTTTGGACGCCGATTGCCTCGCGTCCGCCGAACTCATCGAACGCTACGCCTCAGCGGTAGCCGTGCCGAAGGGCGCGGAGCATGCGGGCGCCGCAGTAGTGGCAACGGGGCCGGTGACCTACCTCACGGAGGAACAGACCCGGGGCATCGCCAGCTTCCTGGATGCTCTGCCCCCCAACGACGCGGTCGGTGAAGCAGAACGCGGAACGCTGGCCGAGCTGCAGGCGGCAGCCCACCGCCCCCACGCGGCGCGGCCCCGGCCGGGCTCGGGGGAAGGTTGGGAATCCACCCCGGGGGACTATGACGTTTTCTGGTCGCTGTCGTTTGCCCTGACAGGACGAACGTGGGTGCATATCCGCGAGCGTTTCGGGGGCTTCGACGAGGGCTTTCGTGGATATGGCGGGGAGGATACGGATTTCGGATTCAACCTGCGCCGGGAGGGGATCCGGCTGCTGTGGGTCGGCGGGGCCGATGCCTACCACCAGCACCATCCGGTCAGCTCGCCACCGTGGGAACACCTGTCGGAGATCGTCGAGAACGCCAATCGCTTCTACGCGAAGTGGGGCCGGTGGCCGATGGAGGGGTGGCTGTCCGCCTTCGAGCGGGCCGGGGCCGTAGCTTTCGTTCCGCCGGACGCGACCGGGCGTAGGGGGCTGACCCTAAAGCAACGTGCCCGGGATTGATGATGTCGCCGGGGTGACCGAACGCGCCGGGTGATCGACAACCCGCTGGACTCACCGTGGGGTCGCAGGAAGGTTCGGGCATAGGAAATGGCGCGCCTGAAACGCGCCAGGTACTGCCACATAAAATGAGGTGGAAACGGGAATCGAACCCGTGTAGACGGTTTTGCAGACCGTTGCCTAAGCCACTCAGCCATTCCACCAGCGGCACCCATCCTACAGATAGGTATGCACAGGTAGGGTGCTCCCCCCGGAACCGGCGGTTATGGGTCGAAGCCGTCCCCCGGTGCGAGAGGACCCTGTGAGCGGATGACGAGACTCGAACTCGCGACCCTCACCTTGGCAAGGTGATGCGCTACCAACTGCGCTACATCCGCATGAGCCATGCGATGCAGCCACCGAACAGGAACGGCAGCCGCGTCTTACAGCCGTGCGCATAACTGGGATCGAACCAGTGACCTCTTCCGTGTCAGGGAAGCGCTCTCCCGCTGAGCTATACGCGCTAGGATCTCCCAAAACCGGGCATCCTCCTGGGCCGCTATACATGAACCGCCAGGGAATCCAATATCGGGAAACCGGGGAGCGGATGACGAGACTCGAACTCGCGACCCTCACCTTGGCAAGGTGATGCGCTACCAACTGCGCTACATCCGCATCTGCAAACCAACATCCTCCACGCGCCGGTACCAACTTGAGAGCTGGACGTGCTTATTCGGCACATGTCATTCGCTGTTGCGTTCACGAACTTTAGCCGCTTGGGGCCAAACGATCCAAATCCGCAGGTCCGCGCCAGGGCTAGACCAGGCCCACCGCCGTCAATGCCAGGGACAGGGTGTATCGCCAA
The DNA here is from genome assembly GCF_028609845.1 of Corynebacterium heidelbergense. Taxonomy (NCBI): domain Bacteria; kingdom Bacillati; phylum Actinomycetota; class Actinomycetes; order Mycobacteriales; family Corynebacteriaceae; genus Corynebacterium; species Corynebacterium heidelbergense. The sequence goes on from NZ_CP063191.1 coordinate 1,234,735, forward strand.
GCACAGAATGCATCCCGGCCACCGCCAAAGATGGGCTGGCGGTCCAACCCCGTGAGCTGGAGATTTGTGTGGAAAGCAGACCCCGGTGGTATGTTTCTTCGTGGTTCAAAGCCCGGGCTTGCCGATGGCCTGCCTGGTACGACCCACTCCCGATTTCGGTCCTATAGCTCAGCGGGAGAGCGTTCCGTTCACACCGGAAAGGTCACTGGTTCGATCCCAGTTAGGACCACAGCCAAGTTTCTGCACCGGTTGCCCTTAACGGCGCCGGTGCTTTCGTTTTGTCTGGTCGCCGCGTCGAGACCCTCGGTGCGCCTCGCCTCGCCGCCCCCCAGCGGCCCCTACACTGTGGTCTCATCATGGTTAGGTCATCTTCGCGCGCCACGAAGGCGCCCACTCAGTCCCCGGGAGTTGCAAAGACCACCCCACAGCTTTCCGGGCGACAGGCATCCACCGTGCTCGCCCTCGTGATGTGGCCACTGGCCGCCATGAGCTTCATCCACAAGGTTCTGCTGGTTCCCCAAAACAAGCACGAGACGGACGACTTCACCACGGTCTGGGAGGCCCTCCACCGCTTCCGGGCGGGGATCCCGGTCTACTCGGAGAACTACAACACCGTGGACCCGCACTACCTCTACTCCCCCGGCGGCACCCTGCTGCTCAGTCCGCTGACCGCGCTGCCGGGCCCGGGCCTGGGCAGGCTGTTCTACATCGCCGTCAACGGCGGGGCCATCGTCGCCGCTCTTGCCGTGCTGACCGTCATGTTCGGCCACCGACTTCGCGGGGGCGTGTGGCCGACCGCAATCTTTGCGCTTTTCGGCACGGAAGCGGTGTACAACACCCTCCTGTTCTCCAACAACAACGGGATCCTCCTGCTCTTCCTCGTCGGGTTTATCCACCTGCTGCTGCACCGCAGGGATATCCTCGCCGGGATTCTCATCGGCCTGGCCATCACGATCAAACCCCAATTCGCGCCTCTGCTCTTCCTGCCCCTGGTTCGCAAGCAATGGGCGGTTTTCGCCGGCGGCCTGGGTGTTCCCGTGCTGTTCAATCTCGCCGCGTGGCCCCTGATGACCCAACCCCAGGAGTACGTCACCGAGCTGGTGCCCTACTTGGGGCAGGTGCGCGATTACGCGAACTCCAGCATTCAGGGCGTGGGGGCCTATTTCGGCATCCCGGGTCCCTTAATTCTGCTGCTGCGCGTCATTGCCATGCTCTTCGTTGCCGTGGCGGTTCTGCTGCTGTTGCGCTACCGCGAGCGAGATGAGCTGATGTGGGCCACCACGACGAGCTCCATTTTGCTGGCGGGTGTCTTCCTCATCTCCAACCTGGGGCAGATGTACTACTCCATGCTCCTTGTCCCGCTGCTGTTTACCGTGACACGTTCCCGTTCGGTCATGCACAACCCGGTGGCGTGGCTGGGGATTTACTGGTGCATGAGTTCGGATGTGTGGTTCTCGGACCGGTGGGAGTGGCCCGGACGCATCGTGGAATTTTGCCGAGGCACTGTAGGTTGGGCCCTATTGATCATCGCCGTCGGCACCACGGCCGCCGTCTGGTGGATGCAGGACCGCCGGACCGCACGGCGCCCGGCACCCAGCAGCGATGATGATCGTTCTTCCCCCACCCGCAGCCCCACATCCACTAAGGAGGGCGACAGCACCCATGATGGACTTTCGCAATCTCACCGATGAGCAGTGGCGCGAACGCCTCGATACCGAGGAGTTTCGCGTACTGCGCCGCGCCGGGACGGAGGCCCCCTTTACCGGGGAGTACACGGACACGGAAACGCCCGGCATTTACCGCTGCCGGGCCTGCGGTGCCGAGCTTTTCCGCTCCACAGAGAAGTTCCACTCGCATTGCGGGTGGCCAAGTTTCTTCGATCCCGCGGACTCCTCGGCCGTGGAGCTGCGGGAGGATAACTCCCTGGGGATGCGGCGGGTAGAAGTCCTCTGTTCCCGGTGCCACTCCCACTTGGGCCACGTCTTCGAGGGGGAAGGCTACGACACCCCCACCGACCAGCGCTACTGCATCAACAGTGTATGCCTCACCCTAGACAGCACCCCTGAGCAGGAGTCCCCCGCTTAACCGCGCAGCGATAGCCGCCCGGCCCCCCTCCCGAGGCGAGGGGCACGTGAAGCCCGCTTACGCGAGAGAGCGGATGTAGGACTGGATGTGCTCGGAGCTGTCGTCGATCCGGTGTCCCGTGAAGAAGGGGATCTCCTCCCGAACATGCCGACGGGCCTCCGTGTAGCGCATCTTGTGCATGAGCTCCACGATCCGGTCGAGCGTCGGGGACTCGAAGGCCAGCAGCCACTCGTAATCACCGAGGGCGAAGCCGGAAATCGTGTTGGCCCGCACCTCCTTGAACCCGATGGCCGCCATGCCGTGATCGCGGAGCATGGTGGAGCGCTCCTCTGCGGGCAGAAGGTACCAGTCGTAGGAGCGAACAAAGGGGTACACGCAGATCCACTTCTGCGGCTCCTCCCCCATGATGAAGGAGGGCAGGTGCGAGCGGTTGAATTCAGCCGGCTGGTGCTGCCCGGCGTTGGACCAGAAGGGTTCGCAGGCATGACCCAGCTTGGTGGCGCTGAGCAGGCGGCGGTATGCGGCTTGGAGGGCTTCCATGTCCTCGGCGTGCCACCACACCATGAAGTCCGCCTCGGCCCGTAGCCCGCCGATGTCATAGACCCCGCGGACAACCAGGTCTTGGTCGTCGTAGGAGCGCAGGAAGGCCTCGAAGTCCGCGGCAATCGCATCGCGGTCATCGCCGAGGACCCCAGGCTTCACCTTGAACACCGAGTACATTGCGTAGCGCGTAGTGCGGTTGAGCTTCTCGATATCCAGTTCGTCGGCGGAATGGTCGGTTTGTTCTGCCATGACTTCTCTAGACTGCCTTTCGTTGAAGAGGTGTGTAAATCCGGGCTCGGGGGTCGCGCCCGCGATCTTGCTTCCACGCTACTCCCGCGGCCTCGATCAACAGACAAGGGCTGGAGCTGCGCTGCGGTGAGTCACGGCCGGGGGGAGGGTGAGAGGTCGGCTGCAAGCCGGCGGGCCGCGGCGATGCCCGATGCGGCGGTTGCCGGCACTCCGACGCCATCGACCATGGCGCCGGCCAGAGCGAAGGTGGGGACCGCCGCGACGGAATCCATCGCCACCTTCAGCGCCTCGGCATAACCCACCCCATAGCGGGGCAGTCCCCCGTGCCAGCGTTGCACGAAGTACTCTTCCGGGCGCTTGCGCTCCCCGGTGATGGCCTCCAGGTCCTCCGCCGCGAAGTTGATCAGGGCCCGGTCCGGCAACTCCACGTACCAGGGCTGGTCATACGTGCCGTAGCTGGCGCGCACGAAGGCCCCGCCGTGCTCGGCGATGTGGGGCCACTTCCGGGAGCTGAAGGTGAAGGCCTTTGCCTCTGTGGGGGCATCGGGGCCCAACAGCACCCCAGAGCGCTCGGGGATTCCGTGATCGGAGGCGAAACGCATCCCCACCACTACCGAGCTGGACAGCTCGATATCCGAGAGGATGCCCGCCGCGGTATCAGCGACGTCCCGCAGCAGCAGAGCGGCGGTCGGCGCGGGGGCCGCGAGAACCACACCATCCACCGTGCCGATCGGTTCCAGGTACCACCCTTCGCGGGAGCGCCCGATGGATTCCACGGCGGTGTTGAACAGAATCTCCGGGTCCGCCTGCAACACCATCTGCTCCAGCAGCGACCGAAAGCCCCCAGCCAAGGTCTGGAACACCGGCCCGGAACGCCGTGCGCCCCCTGCCGTCCGTACGGCCAGGAGGTCCGCAACGACATCCGAGAGGTAGAACTGGGCCCCACCTGCGCCGGCCCGGTCCAATGCCGCGGCCAGTTGGGGGATTGTGGAGCGCACCCCCAGCCCGTCCGCTCCGCAGGAGTACACGCCGCCCAACAGGGGGGTGACCAACCGGTCCACCACCGCCCGCCCAAAGCGGGCTTCTACGAGCTGCCCCACTGCGGCATCCTGACCGGGCTCCCACGTCATGGGTTCCCCGCCCCGCTCCTCGTCAATGCGCCGACGTTCCTCGGCGGGGAGGATCGCTTGCACGTCCTCTCCCCGTGCGGGGATCCCCATCACCGTGGCCGCAGGCACGTCGACGAGTTGGCCCCGGCAGTAGAGGCTGGAGGTGTATTCGGTGCTGGGCGCCCGCAACTGGTGGCCCAGCCCGACCTGCTCCACCAGCTCCACGAAATCCCGCCGGAAGGCGAGGAAGGCCTCCGCCCCCATATCCACCGGCCCCCCGGCGAAGTTGACGGTCTTGAGTTTGCCGCCGATCCGGTCATACGCCTCCACCAGCATGATGTTGGCCTCGGGGCCGAGCTGGCGGCGCAGCTCCCACGCCGCGCTCACCCCGGCTATGCCTGCTCCGATGACGGCGACCCGTGGTGTCATTGTTGATGAACCTCCTCGAAGGCGCGGGTAATGGCGTCCGGATCGGTGGTGGGCAACACCCCATGCCCCAGATTGAAGATGTGACCTCGAGCAAGCCCCCGAGCCATGGCCCGATCGGCCTCCCCACACACCCGCTGCACCTGCTCGCGCACGACCTCCGGGCCAGCGAAGAGAACCGCGGGATCCAAATTCCCCTGGAGCGTGCGCAGACGCTGTTCCGGGGAACCCTGGGGGTCCTCAGTCGCCAGGGCCGAACTGATGCGCTCGGCGGCGCTATCCAGGGGCACCCGCCAGTCCACCCCCACGACATCCGGGCCCACCACGGCCATGTCCCCCAGCAGCTCCCCGGTCCCCACGCCAAAATGAATCCGCGGAATCCCATAGGGCTCCAGCGCGGCGAAGATCTCCCGCGAGTAGGGGGCCACGTATTCCCGGTAGTCCCGGGCAGATAGATACCCCGCCCAGGAATCGAATAGTTGCAGCGCATCCACCCCGGCCTCCGCCTGCACCGCGAGGAACCGGATGATGGAGGGGGTCAGTGCGCGCATGAGCTCATGCCAGACCTCCGGTTGCGAATACATCAGGCCCTTCGTGACCTCGTGGTTCTTCGAGGGGCCGCCCTCCACGAGGTAGCTGGCCAGGGTGAAGGGAGCCCCGGCGAAACCGATGAGGACCTGGTCCTCTCGCAAAACCTCGAGCACCCCGGCAATCCCCTCCACCACGGGCTGCAACTGCTCGGTGTGCACGACGGGGAGATTCCGCGCGGCCTCCCGGGTGCGAATCGGCTGAGCCACAACGGGCCCTCGGCCGGGAACGATATCCAGGTCGATGCCGGCGGCTTTGAGGGGAACGACGATGTCGGAGAAGAGGATGGCGGCATCCGCGTCATGGCGGCGCACCGGTTGCAGCGTGATCTCGCTGAGCAAATCTGGGGTGAAGCAGGCGTCCAACATTCCGACATGTGCCCGGATCTCCCGATACTCCGGCAGGGACCGACCGGCCTGCCGCATCATCCACACGGGCCGCCGGGAGGGAGTATCACCGCGGGCGGCGGCGAGGAAGGGGGCATCGTGGGCAGCGCGGCGACGGGATTGCGCCGTTGCGACATCGAGGGTCACGGGGTCATGCGTCATGGGGCCATTATGCCAGTCCCACCGGACGGGCCCTTTTCCCCTCTAGGCCATCGGCCCCGTGGTCTGCGGCGCGCCTCAACCCCTCCGCTAAGTCTCAAGGCTAGGTTTACACATCGTGAGCCGAGACCACGAGACTACCCAGTCCCCCGCACCGGATTACTTCGCCGACGCGGTGAAGAGCATGACGGACACCGCCGTGAGACCCGGGATCGAACTCTCCAACATCCGACCACCCCGCAACCTCGCCCCACTGAGCCACGCCATCGGTCTGGAGGTCCAGCGCGGCCACGGCGGCGCTGAGGTCGTGAGGGCGGTTCCGGAGTTTTCCGATCCGGACGCCGGGGGCGACGCGTTCGGTCGACTGATCCTCTTACACGACCCCCAGGGCGAGGACCAGTGGGACGGGGCAAAGATGCGCCTCGTGGCCTACATCCAAGCGGACATGGACGCCTCCGTGGCCGGGGACCCCCTGCTCCCGGATGTCGCCTGGGATTGGCTGACCGAGGAGCTGGAGGGCCCCGCCGTGGCCCACACGGACCTAGGCGGCACCGTCACCTCTACGGCCTCCGTACGCTACGGGCAGATCGGCGGTCCCCCCCGGGCTTTCCAGCTAGAGATGCGGGCGAGCTGGACCGCCACCGGCACGGATCTTTCCGGTCACGTCCAGGCCTTCGCCCGCGTGCTCGCCAAGGTGGCGGGACTGCCCCCAGAAGGAGTCGCCACGCTCTCCTCATCAGGAGCACGCGGAAGCCGGGTCCCGCGGGCCACGGGCAGCTAGTCACCGCCAGGGCCCCGTCACGCACATGGACTTCCGCCTCGTCTCCACCCCCGACCAACTGGCCCACGCGGGGGCGCAACTCCTCGACCTAGGGTCCGGGCCGCTGGCCGTGGATACCGAGCGCGCCGGAACCTACCGCTACAACGACCGCGCCTTCCTCATCCAGGTCCGCCGGGCCGGGGCGGGGACGTTCCTCATCGACCCGGTGGACCACCCCCGCGAGGTCCGCGCGCTCGGGGCCCGGCTCGCCCCCATCCCATGGCTGCTTCACGCGGGGCAGACGGACCTGCCCAGCCTGGTGGAGGTCGGCTGGACCCCCACCAGCTTCCTGGACACTCAGCTTGCCGCGGCGCTGCTCGGGCACCGGCAGCTAGGACTGGCCGGCCTCGTTCAGTGGTACACGGGCACCGTCTTGACCAAGAACCGCGGCCAAGAGGACTGGTCGCGCCGCCCCCTGCCCGAACAGTGGCTGCGCTACGCCGCGCTGGACGTGGAATACCTGCTGCCGCTCCACGACATCCTGGCCGACCAGCTCCAGCGGGCCAACCGCTGGGAGTGGTACCTCCAGGAGTGCAACCACGCGCTGCACACCCACGGCCACGGTTTGCCGGAGCCGCAGTGGCAGCGGATGAAGGGGTTATCCTCCCTCCGATCTGCGCGATCCCGGGCAATCGCCCGCGCGTTGTTCGAGACCCGCACGCGGCTGGCCCGGCAGGCGGATCTTCCCCCGGAGGCGGTGTTGCACAGCAAGGACATCGCATACATCGCGGCCCGCCCAGCCGAAAGCCGCGAACGGCTGCGGGAGGTCCTGTCCCGCCTTTCGGCCCAGGTGGGTCCCCCCAGACTCCGGCAGCGCAACGGCCGCCGGCGGGCCCTGCTCCGCCGCCACGGCGAGGAACTGCGACGGGCCCTGGCGACGGCGCTGACCCTCCCCGACGACGAGCTGCCGTCCTTCACCGGCGCCACCCCCATCGCCGGTACCCCTGCCCCGGACCAACAACATGGCTATCCCGATATCCGCACGTGGGATCGCGACTACCCGGAAGCCGCCCGCTGCTATACCGCGCTCACCGAATCCCTCGGGCACTGCGCTGAGCACCTAGACCTCGATCCGGCCCTACTTCTCAGCACCAAGGATCGGCGCGGGATCGCCTGGAGGTGGGGTCAGCAGTGGTCCGCCCAAACTGGCCCCGACGCCGCGTGGCCCGCGCAGTCCGCAGATCCGATCGGGGACGTGGAGGAGCTGCTCGGCGTCCTAGCGCAACAGCGCGGTGTGCGTCCCTGGCAGATCGATCTTATTCTGGACGCCACCATCCCTAGCGTTTTGGCCTAGCTTGCGCGCAGTTGCGCGCACCATTCGCGGACGCGCTCGTGCACGGCATCCGGGTCCATATCCAGCTCCGCGAGTACTTCGCTGCGGGAGGCGTGGGCGAGGAACTGCTGGGGGATGGCGATGTGGCGTACCGGGGTATCCACGCCAGCGGCGTTGAGGTGGCGCTGGAGGACACTACCGGCCCCGCCGTGCTCCCCGTTGTCCTCCACTGTCACCACCAGATCTGCCTGCGCCGCGAGCTGGACCAGGGAGTCCGCGCAAGGCAGAACCCAGGTTGGGTCCACCACCGTGGCCCGGTAGCCCTGCTCCACTGCGGCATCGGCCGCGGCCTGGGATTGCAGGGTCAAGGCCCCGTAGTTGACGACGAGCACGTGGGGGCGGTCTTTCTGAAGCCCTGCCGTCGCTTCGGTGTCGGCGGGTCCCTCGAAGAGCACGTCGAAGTCCTCCTCCTCTCGCACGGCGGGGAGGTCGGCGGGCACGTTGCCCTTGGGGAAACGCACGACGGAGGGGCCCTCGGAGATGGCGCAGCAGCGCGTCAGCGCGCGGCGCAGCCGGGCCCCGTCGCGGGGCGCGGCGATGTGGATGCCGGGCACGATGCCCATGATGGACAGGTCCCACATGCCGTTGTGGCTGGGCCCATCGGACCCGGTGACCCCAGCGCGGTCCAAAACGATGGTGACGCCCAGCCGGAGCAGCGCTACGTCCATGAGGGTCTGGTCGAAGGCCCGGTTGAGGAAGGTCGAGTAGACGGCGACGACGGGGTGGTAACCGCCGAGGGCAAGGCCTGCAGCACTGGTTAGCGCGTGCTGTTCGGCGATCCCCACGTCGAAGGTACGGCTGGGGTGCACCTCGGCGAACTCGGTGAGCCCGGTGGGTCCCGCCATCGCAGCGGTGATCGCAACAAGGTTGTCATCCCTGTTCGCCAGCTCGATGAGGTGCTGGGAGAAAACCTTCGTCCACCCGGGTTTGGAGGTGCCGATGGGCTCGCCCGTGACTGGGTCGATCACACCGGTGGCGTGCATCTGGTCGGCCTCGTTCTGCTCGGCCGGGTCGAATCCCTTACCCTTGCGGGTCATGGTGTGGACAATGACGGGGCCGCCGTAGTCCTTGGCGTATCGGAGGGCGTTTTCGACCTGCCGCACGTCGTGCCCATCCACGGGGCCGATGTACTTCAACCCCAGGTCGGAGAACATTTCGTGGGGGATGACGGTGTGCTTGACCCCCTCCTTCAACCCGTGAATCAGCTGAAAGGCCCGATCCCCCACCCAGCCCATGCGCCCCAGGGTGTTTTTCCCGGACTCCATGACCTTGTCGTACACCGGCTGCAGGCGCAGGGCGGCTAGATTTTCCGCCATTCCCCCGATGGTCGGAGAGTAGGACCGCCCGTTGTCGTTGACCACGACGATGACGGAGCGCTTCTTCCCCGTGGCGATGTTGTTCAACGCCTCCCAACACATGCCCCCGGTCAGGGCACCATCGCCGACGAGCGCAACGACGTGGCGGTGTGTCTGACCGCCAAGCTCAAAGGCCTTCGCCAAGCCGTCCGCGTAGGACAGCGCGGCGGAGGCATGGGAAGACTCGGTCCAGTCGTGGGGGCTTTCCGCCCGATCCGGGTACCCGGACAGGCCGTCTTTTTGGCGGAGCGTGTCGAACAGCTCGCGCCGACCGGTGAGGATTTTGTGAACGTAGCTCTGGTGGCCGGTATCGAACAGCAGCGGGTCTGTGGGACTGTCGAAAACCTTGTGCATCGCCAGGGTCAGCTCCACCACACCGAGGTTGGGCCCAAGGTGGCCACCCGTCGCGGAAACTTTTTCGATGAGGAAGGAACGAATTTCAGCCGCGAGCTCCTCTAGCGCCGGGGTGTCCAGCTGCTTGATGTCTGCGGGTGAGGAAATGGTCTCGAGGATTCCCATGCGGACGAACGCTTCTCCATCCAGTTCGCTGCTACGGGCCGGTGGGGCGGTGCCGGCAGGGGCCCCGGGGCGCGGGGGCCCTGCCGCCACCTCCCCGATGTCCTGGCCATAGCGTGTGGCTCGGTCGGTCGGTTCTTCACCGATCGGGGCCGTTTTCCTCCCCACTGGGTTGCAGGGGTGCCACGGCCGACGATCAGCGTGCTCCGGCGCCCACATCTCCGCTGCTAAGCGGGGGTTGCGCGGCGCCGCGCGCGGTTCTCCCCAGCTTAGTGGGGAGCTTGGGGGCCGCGTTAATAATGCGTTTCACACCCGCCGTCTGCCCTGTTCAGTGGCCTGCGGCCGGCACGAGATGAGCGAGCAGCTCGACGTGGTGGGTCAGCCCAAAGGCGTCCACGACGGTGACGTGCTCCACCTGGTACCCACATTCCGCCCACGCCGCGAGGTCCCGCGCGGCGGTGGCGGGATCGCAGCCAATGTGAACGATATGGCGGGGTTTGGCAGCTGCGATCGCTCGAATCGTGGGGGCCCCGGCACCCACCCGCGGGGGGTCCAGGACCACGGCGTGCACTCCGCCCTCGGTGCGCAGTGTGGCCAGGCTCCGGGCGGCGGCGTCCTGACGGGACCGGGCGGAATCGGAAGTCTTGCCCCGCCTGCGGCGACGGTGCACTGCGCGGGGCCGGTGGGCGCCAATAGCCCCGGAGACGAAGCGAACGTCCGCCCCCAATTGCCCGTCGCCCAGTGCCGTCCGCCCCGCTTCGCTGGCGGCGGAGGCAACATCCATACTGTCTACCCGGTCGGCCAACCGCGCCAGAACCGGGACGAAGGCCCCGGCCCCGCCGTACAGGTCCCATGCGGTTCCTGGCCCCGCCGGCAGATGGCGGCCGATCCACTCGGCGTAGCTGCGCGCGGCGGCACCGTGACCCTGCCAGAAGCTATCGACGGGGAGCTCCCAGCGCTGGTCTCCAATTCGGCGGTGGACGGTGCCGCTGCCCAGCACAACGTGCGAGCCGTGCTCCCCGAGCTCCACCGCAGAGTGCTCCCCATCGTCACCCAGAGCCACCGCCACCTGAGCGCCCGGGGTGAACCGCATGGTTGCGAGGGGGCCGACCAGTCCCGGTGCCCACTGGGCACACTCGGCCGCGTCAATGGAGATGAGGTCGTGCGATGCCGCCCGTCGAATGCCGGCCCGTCCCTCGTTATCGACGCCAAAACGGGCGCGCGTCCGCCAGCCTCGCTGTGGTGGCAGGCTCAGCACGGAAACCCCGCCGCGTTCACCGCCGACCTCCGCGTCCACCGGGCACAGGTGCAGGTGGCCGATACGGGCGAGCTGGTCCAAGACCACCGCGCGTTTGAACTCCAGCGCACCCTCCGGGTCCACGAAGGACAGATCACAGCAGCCGGCACCCGCCAGGGCTGCGGGACATTGCGCGGCAACCCGGTGCGGGGAGGGTTGCCCCACCTCCAGGGCCCACCCGGTGCGGAAGGAGCGCGGCTGTTTCTGCTGTTCCCGTTGTTTCTGCTGTTCCCGCTTCACCCGACCTGCGGCAGAACCCTGGTCGGGCAGGGGATCCAGGGCCACCTGTACGCTCCGCTCCCCTGGCAGGGCTCCGCGAACGAAGATGACCTGGCCCTCCGGGGTGCGGGCCAAGCAACTCCCCCCGTGGGCGGGCCCGGCAATATCCACAACCAGCGTTTCTGGCGACGGTGCGGACTTGGCGTGGGTCATCAGTGGCGACCCTCCGCGGCGTTGGCGCGGCGTACCGCCCACACCGTGATTAGCAGCGCGGCGATGGTCAGGGGCCACCCCATGGCAATACGGGTGTACCCGAGCGCGGTGGTGGCGTCCCGAAGATAAAGCCACTGCTGGACCCCGAACCGGGCGAAGAAGACCACGGCCCAACACGCGGTGGCCAGGCTGAAGGCCCGCACGGCCCGACGGTTGGTGCGCCAGCGCTGATCGTGGCCGTTGATCGAGCGCCAGATCACTCCGACGAGGGGCCAGCGCAGCGGGATACTCAGGCTAAAGACGATACCCGCGACAAGCGAATACCAGATTCCGTAGGCGAAGAAGCCCTTGGCGTCGCCGAGGATCCAGGCGATGGCGGCGCCGATGGCCACGCCGATAAAGCCGCTGACCGCCGGCTGCACGTTTTCTTTGCGAACCAGGCGCCAGACAAGAACGGCCGTGGCCACCCCGAGGGCAGCGCCGAGGGCGGGCTTGAGACCGTAAGCGTTGTTGACCGGGACCATCACAAGGATGGGCAGGGTGCTCGCGACCAAGCCGCCTAGCCCGCCCATCTGCTCGAGCATCGTGGCAGAGGAAGCGGGGGTATCCGAGTCGGAAGCATGGGACTTTGCCGGGCTGGCGCCAGGCGCGGATCCGGTCCCAACGCCGGGCGGCGGTGTCGAGGGGGTATCGGGCGAACCGTTGGGTTCAGGGTGCGAGGGCATGTGACGAGGGTAGACCGAAGCGATCCGGAGAATCGAGGGCGGGACGCCTCTGGCCCGGTTAAGCCTGCCCTCGGCCCTCGGATTGGGCCTGCGCCTGCGCCTGAGCCTCGAGGTGGCGGCGCAGTTCATCGGCCATGGCCTGGGGGATCTGCACCGGCAGGGCGGTGCCGGCGGGGATGGGGTCCTTCCCGCGCATCACAAAGGTGCGCGCGATGATCTGGCGGGTCAGCTCCACCAGGTCGGCAGAGCCGGCGCCGGGCCCGGCCAAGGTCATGCGCAGCATCCAACGGGGGCCGCTCACACCGATGACGTGCATCGCGGCATCCCCGGACTCGGCGTGCACCTCCTGGCCCCAGGGGCCTTGCTCCATGCTGACTTGCAACCCGTCCTCAGCCATCCCCTGCAGGATTTCGGTGGCCGCTTCCTCCCACATGTCGGTGCTCTTCGGCGCGGCGAAGGCGACCGGAGTGATGCGACCAAAGGGGGTGACAATGTGAACCATCTGCGGGCCGGACGGGCCCATCTCCACCTGAACCTCCCCCTCGTGGGGCACGGGCACCATGAGGGAGCCGAGGTCCAGGCCGCCTTTGGCGAAATCGGAGAAGTCGAACTGCCGGTAGTCCACGCTGTCGCCGTCGAAGGGACCGAAATCCCCCTCCACCCGGTCGTAGCCAGCGGCGCCCGCAGTCGGTTCTGCGGCGGGCTCCTCTGCCCCAGCCTGGCTCTCGGGGACCTCTGCCGCGTCGGTACCGGGCTCTGCGGAGTTCTTCTGCTTCTTCTTAGCGAATCGCCACATGGTGTTCACCCTAGTCAGTCGGCCAGTGCCTAGTGGGAACCGGTGGAACCATAACCCCCGGCACCCCGGACCGTCTCCCCAAGCTCGTCGATGTCCGCTACCTCCTCTACCCCGCACAAGCTGACCTGCTGGACCACAAGCTGGGCGATCCGGTCCCCCCGGGCGATCTGCACCGGAATGTGGGGGTCCAGGTTGATCAGACACACCTTGATCTCGCCGCGGTAGTCCGCGTCGATGGTGCCGGGGCTGTTGACGATGGAGAGGCCACTGCGCGCCGCCAACCCACTGCGCGGGTGCACTAGGCCCACAGTCCCGACCGGCAACGCGATGGCAATGCCCGTACCCACCAGGGCCCGATGCCCCGGCTCGATACGAACGTCCTCGGTGCTGCGCAGGTCCAGCCCGGCGTCCGTGGGATGGGCCCGGGAGGGTAGGGGCAGGCCGCGGTCCAGGCGAGTTATGCGCAGGGGAGCTTCCCCCTGGGTGTGCTCAGTCATGGCCCCATACTGTACAAGTCTTCCGCTCCCCCGCCGCTGCCTTCCCCGGCCCACCCCCCGAGCTGGGCGCCTCGACCGCCTCGCAGTGGGTAACAATGGCGCCTAGTAGTATTGGAGCATCTGAAACCACTGCTGCATCCGGCAAGTCCTGGATCCGGCGTTGTGGGTAATAAGCCAATTAGCGTTCAGACAGGAGAACTGCTGTGCCAGACGTGCGCCCGCCCCATGGGGGTTCCGAGGTGTTGTACTCGGAGCGCCAGCGGGTGCCGTTGACCTGGTGGCTGTTGTGCGCGGGCGTGGTGGCGATTATCGCCTGGCAAGCTCAAATGCAACGCCCGTGGTGGTGGGGGGCAATCGCCGGGGTCCTGGCGGGGGCAGCCGCGACGTGGATGTTGCTGCGGCTGTCCACCACCCGTATTGCCGTCGTCGCCCAGCCGGACGGGCAGCGCTGGCTCCACGCGGGCGGGGCTAAGATTCCGGCGCGCCTCATCAGCAGGGCGCTCGTCATCCCCCCGACGGCCAAGCAGGCGGCCATGGGGCGGCAGTTGGATCCGGCGGCCTACGTGGTCCACCACGGGTGGATCCCCACGATGGCCATGGCCGTGCTGGACGATCCGGACGACCCCACCCCCTACTGGCTCATCTCCACGAAAGATCCGGACGGGCTTCTAGCCGCCCTCGACCGCCCGGTGTACTAAATCCCCGCTGGTTCCGCCGCCCCCACGCCCCCCCTGATCTGCTTCCCCTCCCCCTGCCCGGCGCTGCGCCCTAGGCGCAGTCGACGCAGATGTATTCGTTGTCCCCGGCATTTTCGGCAATCCTGCTGCGGTGCTGGACTAGAAAGCACACGCTGCACGTGAACTCGTCGGCCTGGCGGGGAATGACCGTCCCGGAAAGCTCCTCCCCAGACAGGTCCGCCATGGGCACGTCATAGGGCTCTACGATCTCCCCATCGTCGGTGTCATCGACGTCGGGCTCCGCTTTCTCAGCCGCTTTCAGGCCTTCCAGCGAGTCCGTCTCGATGTCCTCATCGCCGCGGCGGCGGGGGGCGTCGTAATCAGTGGCCACGAAGTTCCTCCTACAGGTGACCGCGATCTAAAACCATTTCTTTGCGGGAAGTAATAACCCCCGCAGATTGCTTCGTCTAGACCGGTTTATCGTTTCGTCGTCCGCGCATACTAGAGCACTTTCCAGGGCCTTGTCACGTCAATCTCACACGGGGGCCTTATTGCGGTTCCAGCTCACCCCCGGCACCGTTTTCCAGGAGAACTCCCCTAAGCCTCTCGGCCACTTTGTCAATCGCCGCCATCACTAGCATTCCCCGGTCACTTCCGATTGTGAGCTCAGGGATCCACACCTGCGCCCCGGCACGCGCGGCGATGATGGCACCGGCGGCGTGATCCCAGGACCCCAGGCCGTGCTCGTAGTAGGCATCTACTCCGCCCGAGGCCACCAGGCACAGGTCCAGAGCCGCCGAGCCGATCCGTCGGAAGTCCCGCACCGCTGGCAGAACGGCGGTCGCCAGCTCCGCCTGGGCCCGCCGACGTTGGGAGAGATAGCTAAACCCTGTGGCCACGAGCGCTCGGCTCAGGGGATCGGCCGGGCCGGCGGGGGAACCCACGCCAATGGCGGTTGCGGGGGCATGTTCTGGGCCGTGTGTGCTTATGGACGCCATATCCTGCGCGTTGGCCCGAGCTCCCACCCTGGCGCTGTAGACCCGCTGGGCGGGAACATGGGCGACAGCCCCCACGACAGGAACACCGTTGACGGCGGCGGCCACGCTCACGGCGTAAGCGGGAATGCCGTAGATGAAGTTCACGGTGCCGTCGATGGGGTCCACGACCCACTCCACCTCTGCCCAGCCGACATCCTCTGCCCGCTCGCCCTGCGCTGCGCATTCCGGATCGGGCGAAAGGACGGTCTGACCGTCTTCCTCCCCAAGCATGCGGGCACCGGGTGTGGCCTGCGCCAAGTTCTGGCGAATCTGTCGTTCGGCGCTCTGATCCACCTGTGTGACGGGGTCCACGCTGGAGCTCTTGGTCTCGGCTACGGGGACCCGTCCGTAGGTGAGCCCTGAAGCTCCCCCAGCTTCGCCCTGTTTTTCCGCGCCGGTCGCTTCGCTGCGGAGTGTCGCGATGAGCTCGGCGGCCGCGACAGCCGCCCTGACGGCGGTGTGGTGGAGGTACTCGAGATCCTCGGGTCCGTACGGGCCGGCGTGGGTCCCGGAGGTCGTGTCGGGGGTGAGCAGTAGATGTGGAGCGGCATGGCGGCAACCGCGCACGGTGGAGGTGGCGTCCACACCCGATCCACCAGAACCGACGGCGGGCCGGGGGGAGAATGAGAAATCCATGGGCACCATGATGGTCGATTCTCCATCGCTGCGTCGGCGGCCGTGACTGCAGCGGGATGCGTCGCCCCGGCAACACGCCCCCCATACTTGCGCGCGGAATGCAGCGTTACTGCTGGTCGGGGGACGCCCCGTGGCGCCCGCATGTAGCATGTGCCCCATGAGCGAAGTTCACAGCGAACGAGGCTTTGGCGTGGATATCGGTGGTTCCGGCGTCAAAGGGGCAATAGTCGATCTGGCCACGGGGCAATTGGTTGGGGACAGAAAGAAAATCGGCACACCCCAGCCCGCTACTCCAGACGCCGTAGCCGAAGTCGTCCGGGAGATAGTGGACTGGTTTGAATGGACCGGTCCCGTGGGAATCACAGTTCCCTCTGTTGTAAAGCACCAAATTACCCGCACGGCAGCAAATATCGACCCCCAATGGATCGGTTCGGATGTCCAGGCCCTCTTCGCCAAACACTTGGGCACCCGGCAGCTCACCGTATTGAACGACGCCGACGCCGCCGGGTTGGCGGAAGTGACCTACGGCCCCGACGAAGCCCGCAGCGGTTCCGCCATGCTGCTGACCTTCGGCACCGGCATTGGTTCGGCCCTGCTCATGGACGGACAGCTATACCCGAACACCGAGCTTGGCCACATGCCCTTCGGCACCACTGAGGCGGAAAAGTGGGCATCCTCCGCCGTTCGGGAACGCGAGGACCTCAGCTACAAGGAGTGGGCCAAGCGGGTCAACGGGGTCATGCACCTCTACGAACGGCTCTTCTTCCCCCAAACCTTCATCGTCGGCGGGGGCATTTCCCGCAAAGCCGAGAAGTGGGTTCCCTACCTGGACGTGGAGGCCCCGGTCATCCCCGCCAAGCTACGCAACGAAGCGGGAATTATCGGCGCGGCCCTTGCCGTTAGAGACAACGTGAGGCCCTAGGCTAGGGACCCCCGACCAGGGGAACCGACCCATTGCGTTATAATGGGCGGTCGATTACCGGTCCCGCGATCACGCAGTTCGCGAGGGCAGGTGGTGGCCACAGTTGTGGCTTCACCACCACGAGCGCGCAACCGAACACTAGTAGCCACCCTCCCCTTGGCAACCTGAAGGTGCCAGGCCGCTAGCAGTGAGGGCCTGGAGCAGTATCCTCCTTCCCTCCACACGGGTGGCCTTCTGCTCCGTCGCACGCGGGGATTGGCGCAGCCTGGAACGAGGGGCGCACCAGACCTCCACACTCAGTAGGACAAAGGAAAGGGCTTTCGTGGCTTCACAGGACTCGACCACCCCCGGCACGACCGCCAACGGCGCCGCCGACGCCGGGAACGCTGCACAGGGCGCACCTGCCCGCAAGAAGGTGGCCAAAAAGGCCGCCGCCCGCAGCACCCGGAAGGTCCAGCAGAAGTCCACCAGCCCGTCCCCTGCCCCAGAGGCCGACTCCGCCGAGACCAGCGGCACCGACAAGGCTTCGGACCAGAAGACCGCCGCCAGCGGGGCGAAGAAAACGGCGGCGAAGAAGACTGCCGCCAAGAAGACCACGGCGAAGAAAACAGCAGCAAAGAAAACCACTGCCCGAAAGACGGCGGCGAAAAAGACAAATACGGCCAAGCTGGAGTCGGCGCAGGCAGCACGACAGGAAGCCGCCGGGGATCCGGTCACCACCGCTCCGGATGCTGCTACCAGCGCTCCCGCTTCCGGCGCGGCCAAGGACTCGGCGGAACAGAGCTCCACCGCCGCGAAGAAGACCACCGCCAGGAAGACGGCAGCCAAGAAGACAGCGGCCAAGAAGACAGCCGCGAAAAAGACCACCGCGGCGAAGAAGCCTTCCACCGCGATGAGCGTGACTGCTGCGGACGAACAAACCGTCCCGACGGTGGATGCCGCGGACATCGCGGATGCCCCAGACGCCGTGTTGGCTGACGATCTGGACGTCACCGCCGTCGCAAACGCCGACGGGGACCTGGTCGACGGCGATACCAGTCTCGACGAGGACGACGTGGAGGACCTCGACCTGGATGCGGACCCGGACGAGGACGAAGACGACGACGAAACCACCGAGGAACTGGGCGACGAGGACGACGAAGACACCGAGGACGCTGAAGACGCCGAGGAGGATTCCTCCAGCTCCTCGGCTGAAACGGATGGCAGTTTTGTCTGGGATGAGGATGAATCTGCCGCCCTGCGCCAAGCCCGCAAGGACGCGGAACTCACCGCTTCCGCGGACTCCGTTCGCGCCTACCTCAAGCAAATCGGCAAGGTGGCCCTGCTCAACGCCGAACAGGAAGTTTCGCTGGCCAAGCGCGTCGAGGCCGGTCTCTACGCCACCTACCGCCTGCAGACCATGGAGAGCAGCGGCGAACGCCTCGCACCGATGCAGCGCAAAGACCTGCGGGACATCGCCAAAGACGGGCGCAAGGCCAAGAACCACCTGCTGGAGGCCAATCTCCGCCTTGTCGTGTCCCTGGCCAAGCGCTACACGGGCCGCGGCATGGCATTCCTGGACCTGATCCAGGAGGGCAACCTGGGCCTCATTCGCGCCGTGGAGAAGTTCGACTACACCAAGGGCTACAAGTTCTCCACCTACGCAACCTGGTGGATTCGCCAGGCCATCACCCGCGCTATGGCGGACCAGGCCCGCACCATCCGCATTCCCGTGCACATGGTGGAGGTCATCAACAAGCTGGGGCGGATCCAGCGCGAGCTACTGCAGGACCTCGGCCGCGAACCCACCCCGGACGAGTTGGCCCGGGAGATGGACATCACCGTGGATAAGGTGCTGGAGATCCAGCAGTACGCCCGCGAGCCCATTTCCCTGGACCAGACGATCGGCGACGAGGGCGATTCGCAACTCGGGGACTTCATCGAGGACTCCGAGGCAGTCGTGGCGGTGGACGCGGTGTCCTTCACTCTGCTGCAGGACCAGCTCCAGGATGTGCTGCATACCCTCTCCCCCCGTGAGGCGGGCGTGGTGAAGCTCCGCTTCGGCCTCACCGACGGGATGCCGCGCACCCTCGACGAGATCGGACAGGTCTACGGGGTCACCCGGGAACGCATCCGGCAGATCGAGTCCAAGACCATGTCCAAGCTGCGCCACCCCTCCCGATCCCAGGTATTGCGGGACTACCTGGACTAGCGCTCGGCCCCCTTTCGGATCATTACTTGGATCCGATCTCGTTGATGCACTGGGTGAGCGCGTCCCCTTCCTTGCCCTGGCATTGGTCCACGGCGCGGGAGACCATCGTGGTGGACACGATCCCCACGATCATCGCGAGGATCCCCAGCACCAACCCCGTGGCGGCGTAGGCCCGGGGTGCCTGCTTCCGACTGGCGACAGTGAGCGCCACAATGCCCACGGCGATAGCGATGATGGCCGCGATGATTCCGAACACGGGCAGCAGACCGCAGGGCAGCGCGAGGATGCCGAGGATCAACGCCGCCAGCGACAGTCCCGTCACCCGGCGGGGTTGAACGGCGACCGGCTCGGCCCGCCGGGGTGCGGACGATCCGGAAAGGTCGGAGTAGTTATTCGGGACCATGAGCTTCTTCCTCTGCTGGCGCGCCTTCCCCAGTGGGCGGCGGGGGGTGAGTGTAACGACCCCAGAGCCTACCAGTCCCGTAGGTAGGCAATCCTATCCCGAAGTTGCTCCGCCGAACACAGCGCGGTGGGCGGCCCGCCACAGTTGCGCCGCACCTCGGTGTGTATCGCGCCGTGCGGCCGACCCGTCCGGCCGGCTGTCATGGACACCAGCGCGTTGAGTTCCTTCCGCAACGCTGGCAGCTCCTCGGCAGCGTGAGCTCGCGAGGACCGGGACCCATCGGCCTGCTCGGGAGCCCGTTCCGCACGCTCCTGCCGGTTCCCCGCACTCGATGCCGACGCACCCGCCGCTCTCGCCTGTCGCGTGTCCAGTTGGCTGGCCTGGCGTTGTTGCAACAGCATCCGCATCTGCTCGGCATTGAGTAGCCCGGGCAGTCCGAGGTACTCGGCCTCCTCCTCCGAGCCGGTGATGGTGGCGGTGCCGTAGGTGGAGCCGTCGAAGATGAGGCTGTCCAGTTCCGCGTCGGCACCAATGGATTCGAAGCCCTTGTCCTCCTCCGGCTCGTTCTCCGTGCGCTGCGCCTGATTCAGCAGGGCCTCATCCCATCCCTCTTGGGTGCGGTGCGGTTTGCCGAGCACGTGGTTGCGCTGGGATTCCATTGTGGACGCCAAGTCCAGCAACACGGGCACACTGGGCACGAAGATGGACGCGGACTCGCCCGGCCGGCGAGCGCGGACAAAACGCCCCACGGCCTGGGCGAAGAACAGCGGCGTGGAGGCGGACGTGGCGTACACTCCCACGGCCAGTCGGGGCACGTCCACGCCCTCCGAGACCATGCGCACCGCCACCATCCACTCGTTGCTGGACTCGGAGAACTCGCTAATCCGCCGGGTCGCGTCCGCCTCGTCGGAGAGCACGACGGTCACCGGGGTATCGCTAATGCTGGACAGGATCTTGGCGTAGGCGCGCGCGGTGGTCCGGTCGGAGGCGATCACCAGACCGCCGGCATCGGGAACATGCGTTCGTAGCTGCCGCAGCCGGGTGTGGGCGGCCTGCAGCACGGCGGGGATCCACTCGCCGCGGGGGTCCAAAGCTGTGCGCCAGGCGCGCGCAGTCTGTTCCGGGGTCAGCGGCTGCCCCAGCCGAGCTTCGAACTCCTCCCCCGCGCTGGTGCGCCAGCGCGCTTGTCCCGAGTAGGCGAGGAAAACGACGGGGCGCACCACGCCGTCCCGCAGCGCATGGGAGTAGCCGTAGGTGTAGTCGGCCGTGCTTTGCAGGGCCCCACCGTCGGCGACCGGCTCGTAGCGCACGAAGGGGATCTGGGAGTCGTCCGAGCGGAAGGGGGTGCCGGTCAGTGCGAGGCGGCGCTCGCTCGACGAGTACGCGAACCGGACCCCATCCCCCCAACTTTTGGCGTCCCCGGCGTGGTGGATCTCGTCCAGGATGACGAGGGACTTCTTAGCGGTGGCGACCTGATAGTGCTTGGTGGGCTTCATCCCCACCTGGGCGTAGGTGACGGCAACACCGTCATAGGCTCTGTTGAGCGCTGAGGAGTTGCCGAATTGCGCGTCGATGGCGATGCCGTTTGCCGCCGCTGCAGCGGCCCACTGAGTTTTCAGGTGTTCTGTGGGAACCACGATGACGATGCGGTGAACAATGCGGGCATCCAGCAGGGTCCGCGCAATGGTCAGGGCGAACGTCGTCTTACCCGCCCCGGGGGTCGCGACGGCGAGGAAGTCCTTCGGCGCCGTAGCGATGTACTTGTCCAGTGCCTCCTGCTGCCAGGCACGTAGTTTCCGCGGCACGCCTACTTTTTGCGCAGCATCTGGTAGAGCTGCTCGCACTTCGGACACACGGGAGAGCCGGGCTTAGCCTGCTTCGTGACCGGGAAGGTCTCCCCGCACAGGGCTACGACCATGTTGCCCATGACGGCGGACTCCACGATCTTGTCCTTCTTGACGTAGTGGAAGAACTTCGGCGTGCCCTCGTCGGTGCGCTCCTCTGTGGCGACGTCCGGGCGCTCGATGGTGGTCGTACTGGGGCTACTCACGGTTACCCATCATGCCCCGCCAGCGCCGTCATTTCCAACTGCGTACTAGCGTGGAGCGCATGCCTGTTGCCAAGCCCAGTCGCCGAGCTCGCCGCCGCCGCGGTGAGCCCGTGGAGCTGATCACGGATGCGCGGCGCAGCCCCTTGGAGAACTGGCGTAAACGGCGCAAGACCTACATCATCCTGCAGCTCATCCGCCTGCCTCTGCTCGCCCTAACCGGCCTTGTGCTGTGGCTGACCCACAATACGGTGCTCGCCGTCATCATCGCCTCCATCAGCGTGCCGCTGCCGTGGATCGCGGTCCTGCTGGCCAATGAGACCGGGGATGTCGATAAACAGGAGCGCAAGGTGTACAAGCCCGCCGTGGTCCGGCAGAACCGGGACTTCTTCGCCCCGCCCCATCCTCAACTGGGGCCGGCTCACAACGAGGCCGCCCAGTTGCCATCCCGCACGAGCGATCAGGCGGGGGTTCATCCCCCGGAGGGCCCCGATCAGCCATGGATTGTGGACGCCACCGAACACCAGCGCCCCACCACCTCCGACGGAGAGGACCCCACCCATGCCCCAAGCTGAACTGCCCGAGCCTCCGCTGCTGGAACCACCGGAGCACTCCGAGCGCGTGCGCGATGCGCTCCGGCGGGCCGTCGCGGCCCTCACCACCTGCGATTACTCGGAGCAGATGGTGCACGAGGCGCTGGGCGAGGCGGGGCTCACTGCCCTCGCGAAGCGCTGCCCAGCCGGGGCTCGGCGGCGCCTGCGCCTTCGGGCCGCGGCGCAAGCCGTGGGAGAGCAGTCCCCAGCGGCACAGTCCCCGGGCTGTCGGGGCGAGTCCAGCTGGGACCCCGCCCGGCGCCGTGCGCAGCTCATCGTCAGCGCGGTGTACCTGCGCACGCCCCACCCCCGCGCGGACCTGGAGGCCATCTTCGGCCCGTCGCTTACCGAGGAGCTGGTGGACACCGGTCTGTGGCGCTCGACCGGCGCCGGGGTTGGTGGCGTCCTCCCCGATCTTTACGCCCCGAGCGTGGACATCCGACCCATTCGGAGCACACCGCACGGCGGCAGCGAGATCATTATTGCTTCGGACGCGGACGCCTCCCTGGACCTACGCGTGCCCCGAAGCGACTTCGTGCCCGGCGTGGGCAATGCCCCCCGTTCACTGCTGGGCACCATCCCGCCGCGGCCAGGGCGGCGCATTCTCGATCTCGGTTGTGGCTCGGGTGTCCTCGGCCTCATCCTGGCCACGGCGGATCCGCACGCCCAGGTGACGGCCACGGACATCTCCCCACGGGCCCTCATGTTCGCCGCCGCGAGTGCCGCGAGCGTGACAGATGGCCGCGTCCGCCTGCTTCACGGTTCATGGTTCGATCCTGTGGAGGGCGAGGAATTCGACACCATTGTGTGCAACCCTCCCTTCCTCATCGGGCCCGGGGCTCAGCGGCACGTCTACCGGGACGGCGGCCTCGAACTCGATGGCGCCAGCCGCCTGGTGATCTCGCAGGCCCCGGATTACCTGGCTGACGGAGGAAGCGCCCACCTCCTGGCAAGCTGGGCCCTGGGTGAAGGGGAAAGCGCGGCCCAGCGGGTTGCCGGGTGGATACCGAATCGGGGGGTGCGGGCCTGGGTGGTGCGGCGCGAGGAAGTCAACATAGAGGAGTATGTAGCCACCTGGATCGCGGACGAGGCGGTGGATCCCCGCTCTGCGGAAGGAACCCGGCTCGCCGAGGGGTGGCTGGACTACCTGGAGGCCAAGGGCATCCACCGGATCGGTTTCGGCTGGGTGCACATGCGCCGCATCGAGGGTCCATCGGAGGTCACTGTGGAGACGATGGATCACCCCCTGGCTCCGGGGGCCTACCTGGGTACGGAGGTGGCGGAGTGGTTTGAGCGTGCCGAGTGGGTGGCCCAGGTGGAGAACGCGGACGTGTTGCGAACGAGCTTTGCAGTCCGCCCAACAGTTGCATTGGAAATAGTTGACATCCCCGATGGTGCGGCGCGGCTGGGATTCGTCCACCACCACCGTCGCCTGGTTCGCACCGACGGCCCTGCGTGGTCTCACGACATTGACGAGCACCTGCAGGCCATTCTCGCCGGGCTCAGCCCGCACGGGTTGGACCTCGGGGACGTGGTGGAGCTGTACTGCGCGGCGCGGGACATCGCGGCCGAGCAGGTCCGCGAGCAGGCCGCGACCGCAATCGTGGAGCTCGTTCGACACGGGTTAGTGCTCCCGGCGGAACTTATCGCCGAGGACACGGAGGAGGTGTAAACAATGCGCGCAGTGCTATCCACGGTGAGCCGGGCACAGGTGAGCGTGGGCGGGGAGGTTGTCGGGGCCATCGGCAGTCCCGGGTTGCTCGCTCTCATCGGGGTGGGCGCACAGGACGCCGACGAGGCAGCCTCCACGATGGCCCGCAAGATCGCAGATCTTCGGCTCTTTCCCGCCCCGGGGCAGTCGTGGACCGACGGGCCCCGCAACCACTCGGCGGTGGACGTTGGAGCCGAAATCCTTGTGGTCAGCCAATTCACCCTGATGGGGGCAAC
The DNA here is from genome assembly GCF_028609845.1 of Corynebacterium heidelbergense. Taxonomy (NCBI): domain Bacteria; kingdom Bacillati; phylum Actinomycetota; class Actinomycetes; order Mycobacteriales; family Corynebacteriaceae; genus Corynebacterium; species Corynebacterium heidelbergense. The sequence goes on from NZ_CP063191.1 coordinate 1,258,504, forward strand.
GGCCAAGGGGCGGCGACCCTCCTGGGGCGCGGCGGCCCCAGGCCCCCAGGCGGAACCGGTCATCGAGGACATCGTCGCTTACCTGCGTGCCCGCGGGCTCCAGGTAAAAACTGGGAGATTTGGGGCAAATATGACTGTCGAGTCCACAAACGAGGGGCCGTTCACCGTCATCGTAGACACCTGAGTTCAGGCCGGTCAGCGGCCCTTTCGGGCTACCCTTGGGGGTAATCGGGGGTATGAATTTTTCGCTCGTTGCGGAACTTTGTCTACCCAGTGGAACAATATGTCCCACTGGGCCGTTAAGCGATTAGAACGCTCGCTCCCCTATGCCTGCAGGAGGACATGAACCGCATGACGAACTCCATGTATGAGGACGATGAAGTTGAACGGGGTGTTGGTGCGGATACCGATTTAGACCGGCAGGATTCCTCCGAGGATGACCGGACATCCCGGTCCCAGCGGCCTTCCGGGGATCCCGATTCCGACGGCTCCGAGGCGAAGGAAGACAAGGGGCGCCGTCGGGGCAACAACGACAACCCCTCTGCAGACCTCGTCCGCGTTTACCTCAACGGGATCGGGAAAACGGCGCTGCTCACGGCAGACGATGAGGTGGAATTGTCGCAGCGGATCGAGGCGGGGCTCTACGCAGAGCACATCTTGGCCAGCGGTGAACAGCTTACCCGAGCACGCAAGCGCGATCTGAAGATTCTGGTGCGCGAGGGCAAGCAGGCCCGTACCCACCTCCTAGAGGCCAACCTTCGCCTGGTCGTCAGCCTCGCCAAACGCTACACCGGGCGGGGCATGCCGTTGCTTGACCTCATCCAGGAGGGAAACCTCGGGCTGATCCGAGCCATGGAGAAGTTCGACTACACCAAGGGCTTTAAGTTCTCCACCTATGCAACGTGGTGGATTCGGCAGGCCATCACCCGGGGCATGGCGGACCAATCGCGAACCATTCGACTGCCGGTGCACCTCGTGGAGCAGGTGAACAAGCTGTCTCGGATCAAGCGGGAGATGTACCAGCACCTCGGGCGGGAAGCCACCAACGAGGAACTGGCCGAGGAATCGGGCATCGAGGAGTCCAAGATCGAGATGCTGCTCAAGCAATCCCGCGATCCAGTGAGCCTGGACATGCCCGTGGGCAGCGATGAGGAAGCACCACTGGGGGACTTCATCGAAGATTCCGAGGCGACCGATGCGGAGTCCGCTGTCGTTGCCTCCTTGCGCCACTCGGACGTCCGGGCGGTGCTGGACACCCTCGAGGAGCGGGAGCAGGACGTCATCGAGCTTCGCTACGGCCTCAATGACGGGATGCCTCGAACCCTGGACCAGATCGGTCGGCGTTTCGGGTTGTCGCGGGAGCGGGTGCGCCAGATCGAACGGGAGGTCATGGCCAAGCTGCGTGAGGGCGATCGCGCCAACAAGTTGCGTGCCTACGCGGGCTAAAGCGGATGTGGACCCGTCCGCGCCCAGGGGCCGTGTAACGTCTAAGTGCATTAGTCATCCATGTGATGGGCGCGCCGTGGCTGGCGCGGCTGAGGAGAAAGGGCAGTCCGCACCGTGAGGGACCTCGTAGATACCACCGAGATGTATCTCCGCACCATCTACGAACTGGAGGAAGAGGGAATCCCCCCGCTTCGGGCCAGAATCGCCGAGCGGCTAGATCAGTCGGGCCCCACGGTGAGCCAGACCGTCGCCCGGATGGAGCGCGACGGGCTGCTCAGCATCCAGCCGGACCGGTCGCTCAAACTCAGCGATGAGGGCCGTGCCCTGGCCACCGCCGTCATGCGCAAGCACCGGCTTGCGGAGCGCCTGCTGACGGACGTCATCGGGCTGCCGTGGGAAAAGGTCCACGATGAGGCCTGTCGGTGGGAACACGTTATGGGCGACGAGGTGGAACGCCGCCTGGTCAAGGTACTCGACGAGTTTTCCACCTCCCCTTTCGGCAATCCCATCCCAGGATTGGCCGACATTGTCGAGGAGGAAGCGGCTCCCGCCTCGACAGACACTGCCGGTGCCTCCCCCGCGTCTGCCCCGGGTGTCCGCGGCAGTGACGTGGATGCGGACGATCCCGTAGAGGTGACGATCGTTAGCTTCAACGAGATCGTTCAGCTCGAGCATAAAATCATGGCGAAACTCAGCACCCTCGGCATCAATCCGGGTTCGCAGGTCCGAATGCATGCGACGGATGACGGGCTGGTCCTCACCGGGGACAACGGGAGCGTGACCGTCCCCCACGAGTTGGGCCATGCTATCCGGGTCATTCCTTAGTAGACTGCGCGGGCATGACTGAATTCCCCGCCGATTCGCACATCCTCGTTACCGGTGGCGCCGGATACGTCGGCAGCGCTTGCACTCAGGTGCTGCTGGACCGGGGTTACCGGGTGACCGTCGTGGACAACCTCACAACGGGGAACCGGGACGCCGTCCCCGAGGGCGCCAGCTTCGTCGAGGGGGATATCCGCAACGTGGCCCGGGACATCCTCGGCTCGGAGGATTTCCAGGCCGCCTTCCACTTCGCCGCCCGCTCCCTCGTCGGGGAATCCGTGGAGCACCCAGAGGAGTATTGGCATCACAACGTGGTGACCTCCCTCGAACTACTGGACGCGATGCGGCTGCATCGAGTGAACAACCTCGTGTTCTCCTCCACCGCCGCCTGCTACGGAGAGCCGGAAGAGGTGCCCATCACGGAGGATGCGCCCACCTCCCCCACGAACCCCTATGGTGCCTCCAAGCTCGCGATCGACCACATCATCTCCTCCTACGCCACAGCTCACGGGCTGGGCGCCACGAGCCTGCGCTACTTCAACGTCGCCGGGGCCTATCGCGGCTGCGGGGAGAACCGCAGCGTGGAGACCCACCTCATCCCCCTCGTACTCCAGGTCGCCCTGGGGCACCGGGACGCCATCAAGGTTTTCGGCACAGACTGGCCAACAGCCGACGGCACGGCGGTGCGGGATTACATCCACATCCTCGATCTCGCGGATGCCCACATCCTCGCAGCCCACACCAACGCGCCCGGCAAGCACCGCATCTTCAACCTCGGCAGCGGCGATGGTTACAGCGTGAAGCAAGTGGTGGAAACCTGCCGCGCCGTAACGGGCCACCCCATTCCCGCCGAAGATGCTCCCCGCCGCGCCGGGGACCCGGCGACCCTCATCGCGTCGTCCGCCCGCGCCATCGAAGATCTGGGGTGGCAACCCCAGCATTCGGATTTGGAAACGATCGTGCGGGATGCCTGGGAGTTCACCGCAGCCCTTGGCGACCGGGCGCACTCATCACGGCGCTGACCGCCAGCCAATCCACGACCTCCGCGAGTTTGCGCAGCTCCTCGGTCTGCGGATTTGCCCCGGACTGAGTTCCCCGACCACGCTCGGTCATCGAGGCGGGGATGCAACCGAGGCCGCACTTCAGCCCGCCGACGAGGTCCTTGGCGCCCGGACGGGTGAGCCGGTCAATCGTGCTGTGTCCCTCTGCAAGGTAGCTGCTTAGGTGGCGCGACACCTCCCCCACGTAGTGCGCGGCCAACAGTGACTGCACCTCCTCTCGGCCCACCCATGGATCCGTGTCCGCCTGGCTGTGCATGTGCTGTGATGACTGTGCCGTCCCCTGATCTGACGGCCCTCCCTCTCCTCGCTTCGATCCGTGTGCGACGGTCTCCAACTCCTCCACGGCCCGCTGCATCGTGTGGGAGGCAACCACCCCCTCACCGGCCCCGGCCAGCAGATGCGCCAGGCCGATCATGGCCCGAATCCGAGGCGGCCCGGCTAGGCGCCGCACGGCGTCGGCGAGGGCCGGGCGCAGTACCGGGAAGTTCTCGCCCAGTCCCACCACGAGCAGCAGCGGCAGAGTGTGGCGGTGCCCGGCCAACAGCGCGACGGCCCCGATCACATCATCGTCGTTGCACAAGGACTGCGCCGTCCTGCACATCTGCACGCGCACCTCGTGAAGGGCCCGCACAACGGTGGCGGTAGCGCCGTATAGCTGGCCTCCGCAGGGGATGTGGGCAGACGGGGTGCAATCCCCGCAGGGGGACGGGCCCGGCGGCACCCCGCCGCCGTCCCGGCCGTCGCCCGGCCAGGGATCCAGCCACGCCTCCAGCTCCTCGCGGTCCCGGAAGTAGAGGGCTCCACTGACGGCCGCGTTGATGCTCACCGGATTATCCCGCACGTCCGTTACCGCCCCCTCTTCCACCCACAGAGGATCCCCCTCGGCTTCCACCCGGCAAAAAGCGGTGCTCCGGCGGGCCCGCCAAGTCGCGCCGCTGTCAATGGCGTCCACCCAAAATAAGCCAACGCACTCGATGTCCTCGGTGGCGAGGAAGGCGGAGGTGGCGTCCAGAAAAGACGCGGCCTTCTCCCCCGATCCCATGACCGCCACCGCCACGGCCTGAGCGCCCGCTGTCTCCCCCATCACCGCGGCCATCGCCCGCAGGGCCTCATCGAGGGACCACCAATCGGCATCGGCGCGCACCACCGGCCCCACACGCATCCGGCTGGCTTGGCTCGCATGCGGTAGCAACCCGATGACCAGCACGGAATTATCCGGATGGAAGCCCAACATGCTGGGTAACGCCGCGATGATCTGGCCAGGGCTGCCGCCGAGGTGAATGGGCGTCGGGGGGATCGCTCTCTCGATGTCCCGGCACTCACTGGGTCCCTGCGCCCGCGGAATATTGGAGCACGTGTTCTGGTTGTACGAGGCACTTCTGCGAGATGTCATGGGCCAGATGTTTCCCGCCGCACAGCCCCACCGGGATGACCCACCCGGGAAAACCCCAGGTGGGTGTGGATTACCGGAAATGTGTGGAAAAGTAGCCAGGAAGCATGACCCCCATCAGGCCCCACCGGGGACCCGCCGGGACCTGCCGAAAGCAACCCCATCCTCGCAGTTGATAGGATTATTCGACACCGCCTGCTCGCCGCGGTTCGATGGGAAGGAAGTGCCACAGACATGACTGACAACACGCCGGCCAACAACCAGGCACGCAACCGGATGTACGAGATGGAGTACCCCGCGCCCATTGATACGTCAGGGGAGCACTTTCGGCTCCCCCGCCTGCCGGAACGGCGGATCAACCCGGAAGGCCACGGCGCCGCCGATGAGGAGGGCACTGCTGAGGGCCTGCCCATGCTCATCGCGTTGCACGGGTACGCCGATGCCGGGCAAGCCGTCGCCCACTCCGGTACCCACCTTCTTCAAGCCCTGCCGCACTCCCGTGTCGCGCGATTCAACGTCGACGAACTCGTGGACTACCGTTCGCGGCGCCCAGGTGTGACCATCGAGGGCAATCGAATCGCTGACACGGACCGCCTAGAGCTGGACCTGCACGCGGTGGACGACGCCGACGGGCACAAGTTCCTCCTTCTGTCCGGCCCCGAACCCGACCTGCGCTGGGAGGCCTTCAGCGAGGCCGTTGCGGATCTGGCCCGCCGCGTACGCGCGTCCAAGGTGGTGACCTTATACGCCGCACCCATGGCCGTGCCGCACACCCGGCCCATCGCCATCTCCGCGCACGCTTCCGATCCGGAGCTGGCCCGGGACTTCCACTCGTGGGACGCTCGGATCACCGTTCCTGGGGCTGCGGCGCTGGAGGTGGAGCGCCGCCTCAGCACCCAGGGCTGCGCGACGATCGGCCTGACGGCACACGTTCCGCACTATGTGTCCGCTCACGACTACCCGGAGGCCACGTACGAGCTGCTCAAGGCCGTGTCCGGCATCACCGGGCGCGTCTTCCCGCTCAAGGCCCTGGAAGCGGAGATGAACCGGGTCCAGCATCAACTGGCCGAACAGGTGGAGGAATCGGAGGAAATCGCCTCCGTCGTCCACGCCCTCGAGCGGCAGTATGACGCACATGCCGAAAAGACCCGGCAGCGCCGCAACAACTCCCTGCTCGCTCCCGGACAGTCGATCCCGACGAGCGATGAGCTTGGGGCGGAGTTTGAGGCCTTCCTCGCCGAGATGTCCCACGGAACCGATGGCGCTGCGGATGGCCCGAGCGCGAAGGCCAACGGAGGCACCGGATGGCGCGGGGACACCGGCGAGCGCAGTGATGACGACCGCACAAAGGACGAGTGCGACGAGGATGAGCGCGGTTGTCCATAGCCACGCAGCTAGCCCAGATGCTCCCGGACCTCGATGAGGTCCCGGCATCGCTCGTGGATGACGCGATCCTCGCCAGCTTCCTCAGGTGGGTATCGGATCGAGGCATCGAGCTGTATCCGGCCCAGGAGGAGGCCGCGACTGCCCTGGTGGCGCAGGACAACGTCATCCTGTCCACGCCTACTGGATCCGGAAAGTCCATGGTCGCTATCGCGGCCCACTTCATCGCGTTGGCCCGGAAACAGCGCTCCTTCTACACAGCGCCGATCAAGGCCCTCGTCAACGAGAAGTTCTTCGCCCTGTGTGAGGTCTTCGGCCCGGAAAACGTCGGCATGATGACCGGCGATGCCACGGTTAACGGGGGTGCGCCGATCATCTGCGCGACGGCCGAGATCGTCGCGAATATTGCGCTTCGGGAAGGAGCCCGGGCGGATATCGATCAAGTGGTCATGGACGAGTTCCATTACTACTCCGAGCCCGATCGCGGTTGGGCTTGGCAGGTGCCGCTGCTGGAACTACCCCGCTGTCAGTTCCTGTTGATGAGCGCCACCCTGGGCGATACCCGGTGGCTGGAAGAAGACCTCACCCGCCGGACCGGCCGAGTCACCACCCCAGTGACCGGCAGCGTGCGGCCGGTACCGCTGAGCTTCAGCTACGTGTACACCCCGGTGCCCGAGACCCTCGAAAACCTCCTGGCGGAGAACAAGGCGCCCATTTACCTGGTGCATTTCACCCAGCGGGAGGCGATCGAGCGGGCCCAATCCCTAACCAGTATTCCCCTCGTCGGAGCGGAACAGCGCGCGCAGATCGCGGACGCCATCGGTTCTTTCCGATTCACCTCGTCCTTCGGCTCGGTGCTCTCCCGACTCTTGCGACGCGGCATCGGGGTGCACCACGCGGGCTTGCTCCCGAAGTATCGCCGCCTCGTCGAGAGACTGGCCCAGCAGGGGCTGCTCAAGGTCGTGTGCGGAACGGACACCTTGGGGGTGGGCATCAACGTGCCCATCCGCACCGTCGTGTTCACCTCCCTGGCGAAATACGACGGCTACAAACACCGGATTCTCAAATCGCGGGAGTTCCACCAGATCGCCGGCCGCGCCGGGCGGGCGGGCTTTGATACCGAGGGGACCGTCGTGGTTCAGGCCCCGGAGCACGAGATCGAGAACTTCCGCCTGCGCCAACGGGCTGGCACGGACCCCAAGAAGCTCAAGAAACTCCGCAAGAAATCGGCACCGTCCGGGCAAGCCACCTGGAGCGAATCGACGTATGAGCGTCTGAAGGACGCGCAGCCGGAAGAACTGACGAGCCAGTTCCGGGTGTCTAACTCGATGCTGCTCAACGTGGTGGCCCGGCCGGAGTGGACCTACGCGGCCCTACAGCACCTGCTGCGGGGCAACCACGACACACGGGCCAAGCAGAACCAGCACATCCGCACCACCATCGAACTCTACCGGGGCCTGGTGCAGGCGGGCATCGTCGCCGAGACCGCAGCAGACACCCCCTCCGGGAAGACCGCGGAACTCACGGAGGATCTGCAGCGGGATTTTGCGCTGAATCAGCCGCTGGCCCCCTTCGCGCTGGCCGCACTGGAACTGCTGGACCCGGAGTCCCCCACCTACACCCTGGACGTAATCAGCACATTCGAAGCAGTGCTGGACTCCCCCCGTCAGATCCTACTGGCCCAGCAGCGCAGCGAGCGGGGCGAAGAACTGGCCGCGCTCAAAGCGGAGGGGGTGGATTACACCGAACGCATGGCCCTCATCGAAGAGGTGACATGGCCCCAGCCCCTGGCAGAGGAGTTAGACCGGGCATTCGAGGTTTACTCCGGGGCCCATCCGTGGGCCAAGGACTTCGATATCGACCCGAAATCCATCGTGCGCGACATGATCGAGAAGGCCATGACGTTCTCCGATTTCGTCGCCGCCTATCAGCTAGGTCGGCTCGAGGGGGTCGTGCTGCGCTACCTCACCGACGCCTGGCGAACCCTGGAACACTCCGTGCCCGCATCCCACCGCACGGAGGAGCTCGAGGACATCCTCAACTGGTTGGCTGAGCTGGTCCGCCAGGTGGACTCGTCGCTCATGGACGAATGGGCAACCCTCAACGATCCGGATGCCCCGCTGAGCGAGGAACAGGTGCGCGAGCACGCTTACGGCGAGGAAGACAGCTCCGCGCTCAGCAGCAATGAACCGGCCCTCATCCGGATGATCCGCAACTACTTCTTCCGGCACGTCGAACTGTTTGCCCTCGAGCGCGAAAACCAATTGGTGCAGATGGATGACTACCTGGACAATCCCCCCGATTGGCCCGCCGCGATGGACGACTACTTCGATGAATACGCGGACGTCGGCGTCGACGCGGCGGCCCGCTCCCCCCAGCTCATCAGCATTCGCCGCTCCGCAGAACCCAGTGCCCGCGAAAGCACGGACGAGGCTGCCGCCACGTCATCCCGCTTGTGGCACGTACGGCAGACCATCAGCGACCCCGAGGGGGACCACGGCTGGGCACTGGTGGGCGTAGTCGACTTGGATGCCACCGACGAAGCCGGGGAGATCCGCCTGAGGACGCTGGACATCGTCAGCGGTTAGCACACCCGCTCGACGAGGAGTTCGCGGCTCTCCTGAACCGATTCCGCGAAGGCCTGGCTGACCATCGCCCCCAGGGCCATGTAGTCACCCTCCCTGGAGGAGCTTGTGCGATACACCAGCCCCACGTGCCGGTTCGCGGATGTCACCCCTTCCGCAAAGGTAGCCAGCGCAATCCCGGGACGTTGACATTCGGCGGCGACGGCGCTGACGGGCACGAGCGTCGTCCCCAGTCCCGCACCCACCAGTTGAATGACGGTGGCCAAGCTGGCCGCTCGGGTGAGGGCATGTCGGGGATCGTTGCGCATCGCCACGGTCCGGCACAGGTCGAGAACCTGATCGCGGAGGCAGTGACCATCGTCAAGCAGAAGAACGTCGAGCTCCGCCAGCTCACTCGCCGCTATTCCGTGCTGCCCGGCCAGCCGGTGGTTCTCGGGGACGACGAGCACGAACTCCTCGGTGTACAGGGGGACCTTGGTCAACCCACCCCCCTCGATGGGGAGGCCTACCACGGCGACATCGATGCTGCCCTGGCGCAATTGGTCCACGAGGTGCAGGGTCTTGTCCTCGACCACCCGGGGCGTGAGGTCCGGGGCCTGGTGTGGGAAAAGCCCCAGCAGGGCGGGCAAAAGGTAGGGTGCGATTGTGGGGATCATGCCGATGGACATGGGGCCGGTCATACCGCCACTAGCGCCCCGGGCGTGGGCGACGAAGTTGTCCAGGCTCTCCATCGTGGCCTGCGCCAACGGCAGCAGAGCGCGGCCAGTTGGGGTGACGATGACACGGCGGGTAGATCGTTCAATCAGTTGCACCCCGAGCCCGTTTTCCAGGGCGGCCAGTGCCTGTGAAAGGGAGGGCTGGGAGATTCCGAGATGGGCTGCGGCCGTACCGAAATGGCCGTGCTCAGCGATCGTCGCAAACGTCCGCAACTGCGCTAGCGTAGGGCGATACTCTCGGTTGACCACGAGGGAAAGTTTAGCGCAGGTCGAAACAAGAATTGCTAACTCCGCTGCTTCGATAGCACCGATGTAATGCGATCGTCATTTTTGCGTAAACCCGCAAACCCACCGCCATCCTGGGGAAGCGGCCGCAAATCGGGCAGGGCCGGGCGGGAAGGAAGACCGGGCAGCGCGCCGGGGACGCACCGGAGGCCCACCCGCTCCGCCATCTGCTGCGGAGGCGCTCATCCGGGGGTTGTTAAACTTCCACAGGTGAAGGACTCCGCCCACCACTCACCCCGCAGGAAAGGCCGTCGGCGGCGATCCCGGCACCGTGGACCCGATCGCTCCCCCGTCACCGTCGAGCGCGTTATTCCCGCTATTTCCTATCCGGAAGCTCTGCCCGTTTCCCAACGCCGCGACGAGATCATGGCGGCCATTCGCGATCATCAGGTGGTGATTGTCGCGGGCGAAACGGGGTCCGGGAAGACGACGCAGATACCCAAGATGTGCCTCGATCTCGGCCGGGGTCGGCGACAGGTTATCGGACACACCCAGCCGCGGCGCCTTGCAGCCCGCTCCGTTGCCGAACGAATCGCGGAGGAAATGGGCACGTCGGTGGGCGAGCCCGGCAGTTCGGTGGGCTATAAGATCCGGTTTGACGATACTATTAGTCAATCCACCGCCGTGAAACTCATGACCGATGGTGTTTTGCTCAATGAGATTCAGCGGGATAGGACGCTCAAAGCCTACGACACCATCATTATCGACGAGGCTCACGAACGCAGTCTCAATATCGATTTTCTCCTGGGCTACCTCAAGCAACTGCTGCCGCGCCGCCCGGACCTTAAGATCATCATCACCTCCGCCACCATCGACCCGGAGAGTTTCGCCCAGCACTTCAGCGATTCCCGGGGCAATCCGGCGCCCATCATCGAGGTCTCCGGCCGCACCTTTCCGGTGGAAATCCGGTATCGTCCGCTCACCACCGAAATCATTGAAGACGCCACGTCCACCGTGCGCACCGTCGAGCGCGATCCCCTGGAGGCCCTCACCTCCGCCTGCCGGGAACTCATGAGCGAGGGCGACGGGGACATCCTCTGTTTCTTCTCCGGCGAGCGGGAAATCAGGGATGCTGCAGAAGCGCTAGAAGGCGAGTTCAATGGTGGCGGGGGTCGCCCCGGGTCCAAGCGCGTGGACATCTTGCCCCTATTCGGGCGGCTCTCCAACCAGGAGCAGCACCGCGTCTTCCACCCGGGTGGGCGTCGGCGCATCGTGTTGGCGACTAACATCGCAGAGACTTCTCTCACCGTCCCCGGGATTCACTACGTGGTGGACACCGGTCTGGCGCGAATTTCTCGGTACTCCAGCCGAACGAAAGTCCAGCGCTTGCCCGTGGAGGAGATCTCTCAGGCCAGCGCAAAACAGCGATCGGGCCGGTGCGGCCGCATCGCCGACGGCATTGCTATTCGCCTGTACTCCCAGGAGGATTTCGAAGCCCGGCCGGAATTCACCGATCCGGAGATTCTGCGAACGCACCTCGCAAGCGTCATCCTCGCTATGGCTGCATTGGGTCTGGGAGATATCTACGATTTCCCGTTTGTCCTACCGCCCGACAAGCGTGCCGTGAAAGACGGCATCGCGCTGCTCGTGGAGCTAGGAGCCCTTGACGAGGACAAGGGTCACCGCAAGCGGAACGCCACCGGCGACGACGGCTCGGCAACCGGGTCGAGCGCGGCTGGGAATTCCGGTTACAGCTTGACTCCGGTGGGGCGTGACCTCGCCCGGATTCCCGCCGACCCGCGCCTGGCCCGCATGCTAGTGGCGGCCCACGCTGCGGGGGTAGTAGACATGCTGGCGGTGCTTGTGGCGGCTTTGTCCATCCAGGACATTCGGGAGCGCCCGCTAGAACACCAGGCCCGGGCGGACCAACTGCATGCGCGTTTTGCCAGCGATTCGGATTTCACGTCAATTATCCTACTGTGGAACTACATCCAAACCCGGCGCAAGGAGTTGAGCGGCAACCAGTTTCGGAAACTCTGCCGTGAGGAATTTCTGCACTACGTTCGAGCCCGGGAATGGATGGATCTGGTCCGCCAATTTCTCAGCATCGTGCAGGACCTCGGCTGGGAGATTTCTTACATCCCCCACGTGCGTGAGCTGGTTTTCGACCCCACCGCCCTCAACGAGGATGTACTGCACCAGTGCGTTCTCTCCGGAATGGTTAGCCATATCGGAATGCGTGAGGGTAACTCGCGTCAATTCCTGGGGACCCGAAACTCTCACTTCGTCATCCACCCCTCCTCGCAGTTGGCCAAGAAACCGCCACAGTGGATTATCGCCGCAGAGTTGGTGGAAACATCCCAGGTGTTCGCACGAACCGTCGGCCCCTGCAAGCCGGAGTGGGTGGAGCAGGTCGCAGGCCACATGACCAAAGCCACCTACTCGGAACCCTATTGGTCCGCGAAACGCTCGGCAGCCATGATCCACGAGAAAATCATGCTGCTGGGATTGCCCATCATCGCGGATCGGGTGGTCTCCCTAAGCAAGGTGGACCGGCCCCAGGCCCGGGAGATGTTCATCCGCCGGGCTTTGGTGGAGGGCGACTGGCGTACCCACCACCGCTTCTTCGCGCACAACCAGGAAGTTCTGGCCGAAGCCTCACAACTGGAGGACAAGGCCCGTCGGCGGAACATCGTGGTAGACGACGAAACCCTCTACAACTTCTACGATGCTCGCCTGCCGGAGTCCGTCGTCAGCGCCCGGCATTTCGATAGCTGGTGGAAAAAGGCCCGTCACGGGCATCCCCACCTGTTGGACTTCGACCTAGATGCCCTTATCGAATCCCCGGAAGCAGCCGCGGCAGCCGGTGAGTTCCCGGACACGTGGATCCAGGGCTCCCTGCGCTTTGACCTGTCCTACGTCTTCGAACCGGGCCGTCCGGATGATGGCATCACCATGCGCGTGCCGCTCCCCTTGCTGGCTACGGTGGACGAGGAACAGGCCCAATGGTTGGTCGCAGGAATGCGGGAGGAATTGTGCGTAGCTCTCATTCGTTCCCTCCCCAAGGCCCTGCGCAAATCGGTTGTGCCGGCCTCCAACTTCGCCGCAGCGGCGCTCGGCAGGATGAGCGCCTTCGACGGCCCCATCGACCGCGCTCTGGCAGACGCATTGAGGGCCTTAGGTGGAACCGGGATCGACGCGGAGGATTTCGACTGGTCAAAGGTCCCGCCTCATCTACGGGTGAACGTTGCGGCCATTGATCGCCACGGCAAGGTGGTGGCCGCGAGCCGAGATATCTCCCAACTCAAGGCGGACCTTTCGGGCCAGATCACTCAGGCCATCGCCAAGGCCAGTGCCCAGGGGCGAATGCGCGGAGCCGGGCACGGTGCTGCGGGGTCGGACGGACGGACCGGCGGCCAGGGGGCGCAGGACACACGCAACGGGCACGGTGCTGCGGCCAAGTCCGGCTCCTCTGGGGGCCGAGGCACGGGCTCCAAGGGGCGGCGGGGTGCCGCATCGTCCGCTGGCATGGGCGGTGACGAGCTGACGCGAGCCGCTAAGTGGACGGCGGAGGGTATTGGCGTCATTCCGGAACATATCGAGACCATCATTGACGGCCAGCCGGTCCAGGCCTACCCCGCCATCTTGGCGCAGGACGGCGCAATGATCGTCCGGGCATTTCCGACGAAACAGGCAGCGGCGGCGCAGCAGTTCAAGACGGTGCTGGATCTCATGGTCACTGCAGTACGGGTGCAGCCGCAGCAGATGATCAAGGGGTTACCCCTGCGCCAGCGCGTCGCGATGGGGACCTATGCCAGCCGCGTGGGCACCGATTCCGCCCCGAGCTCCGGGAGATCGAACGGCGGGTCGAAACGAACCGGGGCATCGAACAAGACCGGGGGCTGTAAGCGGAATGGTGGGGCGCAGCAGACCGGGGTGGCCCAGGGAGTAGAGGGGCTTGTCGCCGACTGCGTGGCTGTGGCCTGTCGGGACATCCTCACCTCGATTGGCCCCGTGTTGCGCGATCCGGATGAGGCGGACCGTGCGATCGAGCAGGCCAGGCAGAAGGTGCCGGGGATGGTCCGGCAGATGGTGGTTGCTGTGGCGCCCGCCATTCTCGCCGTGGAGGACCTCCGCGCGGAGTTGCGGGAATGGTCTGGGCCGATCATCAAGGACATTCAGCAGCAGCTCGGGTTTTATCTGCCTCAACACGCGGTGGCGAGGCATGGCGTGGGGCACCTGAAGCATGTGCCGCGGTATGTTGCGGCCGTCAAGCAGCGGTTGGAGGACCTCGAAGCGCAGCCTGACCGCGATGAGGACCTGGAGGAACAGGTGCGCCAGGCTTTCGAGTACTACCGGGCGACTGTCGATCGGCTACCGTCTGCGCGGGCTCATTCGCCCCAGCTCAAGGAGGTGCGGTGGATGATTGAGGAGCTGCGTGTGAGCCTGTTCGCCCAGAACCTTGGCACGACCCGTTCGGTATCCGTGGCGCGGATCCGGAAGGCATTGGAGAAGATCCGCTAGGCGCATGGCCAGCCCTTGTGGAACCGCCCGGACCCGTTTCCCGAACCGCCCATGTCAGTCGGCTCGCTGGGGTAATTCCACTAGGCTTCCCCCTCCCGCACGTCCCTCCGGTGGCTCTGTTCGCGGCGGGTCGTGCATCTCGGTCGCGGCCAGCACCGTGTGGGCCCGCAGGGTCGCGATCTCCTCCTCGAAGTCTTCTGCTGAGGTAAAGGACTTGTACACGCTGGCGAATCGCAGGTAGGCGACTTCGTCCAGGCGGCGGAGAGGGTCTAATATGGCCAGCCCAATGTCGTGGGCGGGTACCTGCGATCCGTGGGTGGCTCGGATGCTCTGCTCGACTTCGTGGGCCAGTCGTTTGAGGGCATCCTCGGAAACTTCTCGGCCTTGGCAGGCTCGCGACACGCCCCGGATGACTTTGTCCCGGCTGAATTCCTCCGAGACTCCGTTGCGCTTGGTGACCAGAAGAACGGAGCGTTCCAGGGTGGTGAAACGCGTCCGGCATTGCGTGCACTCACGTCGGCGGCGGATAGCGACACCGCCGTCGACGGTGCGGGAGTCCACAACGCGAGACTGTTCGGAGCGGCAGGAAGGGCACAGCACGCCGCCTAGCTTAGCCACCCAGCCCCCGCTCGCCCCATGACCTTGTCCCCTTTTTCACCTTGTTCCCTTTTCACGCACGGCGGGTTGCCAGTCAGGGGAAGAAGGCACCTGGTAGGCGGAAGGTATCTGGTCACAGGAAGACGAGTGGGCTCATTCCCGCGGTGAGGATGATGGACCCCACGGATAGGGTCAGACCACCCGGGGACTCGGCTACCCGGCGAGCGGTCCGGAGAAATTGTCCCCACCGCCGAACGGGCGTGCCTCCGTGGGCCCGCGCGGCACCGTCCCGAGCCGTACGGTCGGCCCGGGCACGCTGCACATTCGAACAGCCGCTTGTGGATACCTGGCTCCGCCCCCGGGTTCGCGGTCCGCGGGATAGGGCCAGACCGCCTCCTGCGGTGTTCGAACCGGCGAGTTCACCGCGATCCGCCCAATCCGGCTTTCGAGTCCGGGGTGTGCGACCCGGAGCGGCGGCGGTTTCCGTACGTGTGCCCCGGGCGCTCTGACCGTCAACTACAGACTCGACGACCCCTAGGGAGATGAGCTTCTGGACGTGATGGCCGCGGTGCACCTTCGCCGGGGACAAAGCCGGGCGCACCGCCGCGGGGCGGACGCGCGCAGTGCCCCGGTTCCCCGCCTCCAGACAGCGAGAGGTGAGCACAACAGGCTGTTTAGCGCCGACTGCGGGGCGACGATCAGCATGACGGATATCTGGGAAGCTGAGAATAGTCACGGCGCGGAAGTATCCTTTCGCGGTTGGAGATGGCTAACTGGGGACGAGGAGCTATCCCCGGGAACCACCGGCGGCTGAGGAGATATTCCTCCCCTGGCACTACCTGGCGGCCACGGGTTCCACTAGTAGAGCGCACGGGCGGGACATTCCCTGTGTAGAGAACATCGAACAGAGCGTTTTATCGTACACCCGTTCGAACTTGTCCATGCCTGGAAAGTTAGCACGCGTGTTCGAGCCTGTCCATACAAACCCCGAAACTTTTCGAACGTATGTGTCACGAATCGTCCAGCTCATCGTGTAGCGTGATAACAGCCAGGCGCCGGAGGCGTCACACCATCGCTGTTGCGGGGACGAGAAGGAGAAAACGATGGCACCACGGGAAAGCTCCACACCAGGGGACGGCACGGTAGAGCCGCTGCGTGGGCGGCGTAGCTCGAAGGGGAAGAGCAGCACGGCCAAGACCAGCGCGAAAGGCTCCGACAAGGGGGCCGAGAAGGCCACCCCCAGGCCTGCAGGCAAATCCAGTTCCCGCTCCCCCAAGCGGGCCCCGCTGACCGACCGGCAGCGCCGCATCCTGGAGGTCATCCAGGATTCCCGCGCGCTTCGGGGTTATCCCCCGAGCATCCGCGAGATCGCCAACGCCGTGGGCCTGCAATCCACGTCCTCCGTCTCGCATCACCTCAACTCCCTCGAGAAGGCGGGTTACCTGCGCCGCGAGGACAAGAAGCCCCGGGCCGTGGACGTGCGTTCTTTCGACGGCAGTGAGTACGACGTCACTTCCCGGAAGAAGCCGGGACGTCAACCCCGCCCGGCTCCGGCAGCCGAAGAGGACTCCGCGGCCCTCCTACCCCCAGCAACCTACGTCCCGGTGGTCGGGCAAATCGCCGCGGGCAATCCAATCCTCGCCGAGCAGAACGTGGAAGCCCACTTTCCCCTGCCCACGGAATTGGTGGGCCAGGGCGAGCTCTTCTTGCTCCAGGTGGTCGGCGAATCGATGCAGGACGCCGGTATTTTCAACGGGGACTGGGTCGTCGTGCGATCGCAATCTGTCGCAGAACAAGGGGACTTCGTCGCAGCAATGATCGACGGAGATGCCACCGTTAAGGAGTTCCATCGCAACGCCGAGGGCGTGTGGCTGCTCCCCCACAATGATCTTTTCGAGCCCATCCCCGGGGACGAAGCCCAAATCTTGGGCAAGGTTGCGGCCGTTCTGCGCAAGATCTAGCCCCGCCCCCCGGCCCGGCGCAGAAGCTCGCCCTGCGATCTAGGCCCCCAGGCCCTCCGCGCGAAAATCCGCCAGCTCAGCGGCAACCACTGCGGGCAGGCGCACGTCCACAACCGTTCCCGTAGCCCCGTACTCTTCGTGAGTTACCGTCCCCACCTCGTGGAGACGCGAGATAAGGTCGCCCCGGGTGAAGGGGATCAACAACCGAACGTGTTGGTCCAGCGAATTGAGGAACAGCTCCAGCCGGGCCTCCAATTCCGCGATGCCCTCCCCCGTGCGCGCGGAGACAAAGACAACGTCATCCAAGCGATGCCGCAACTCGGCCAGAACAATCGGGTCCGCCGCATCCACCTTGTTCACCACGAGGATCTCCGGCGGGGCCGGGCGCCCGGTCTCCGCGACAATGTCCCCGATAACGGAGTTCACGGCCGCGATCTGCTCCAGCGGGAAGGGATCCGACCCATCCACAACGTGGAGGACCACATCGGCTGCCAGCACCTCCTCCAACGTGGAGCGGAAAGATTCCACAAGCTGCGTGGGGAGGTGGCGGACAAACCCAACCGTGTCGGTGAACACCACGGCCCGGCCATCGCGCAACTTGGCCCGCCGGGTGGTCGGGTCCAGGGTCGCGAACAGGGCATCCTCCACCAACACCCCCGCCCCGGTCAACGCGTTGATCAGCGAAGACTTCCCCGCGTTCGTGTACCCCGCGATAGCTACCTGAGCGAGCGCCGCACTATCCCGGCGCTCCCGCTGCACATCCCGGGACGTCTTCATCCCCGAGATCTCCTTGCGCAACCGGGCCATGTCCGCCCGCAGGCGTCGGCGGTCAGCCTCGATCTTCGTCTCACCCGGTCCGCGCAGCCCCACGCCGCCGTTGGATCCGGCCCGCCCACCGGCTTGACGGGACAAGGCACCGCCCCATCCACGCACCCGCGTAATGAGGTACTCCATCTGGGCCAGCGCCACCTGGGCCTTGCCCTCCTTCGACTTGGCGTGCTGGGCGAAGATATCGAGGATGAGCATGGTGCGGTCGATCACCTTGACGTCCAGGGCCTTCTCCAGCGCGATCATCTGCCCCGGACTCAGTTCGCCGTCGCAGATCACCGTATCCGCGCCCGTTTCCCGCACGACGGCCCGCAGCTCCTCCACCTTCCCCCGGCCGATATAGGTTCCCGAGTCGGGCTTGTCCCGTCGCTGGTACAACACATCCACGACCTCCGAACCGGCGGTATCCGCCAGGGCTCGAAGCTCCTCGAGGCTGGCCTCGATCTGGGCCAGGCTGCCCTGGGTCCACACCCCCACCAGCACCACCCGCTCCAGGCGGAGCTTGCGGTACTCAACGTCGTAGCCTTCCGCCTGCTCGTCGGTGTAGTCGCTGACCCCCCGGGAGAGGCGGCGCAAGCTGGTGCGGGCCTCGAGGTCCAGCTCGCCTACTGTCGGGTCCTCTTCGGACCATCCCGGCTCACCGGGCCATTCTTGCTGTGTCATTGTGTTCTTTTCTACACCGGTGCGACCGGAACCGGCGTAACCGGTGGGGGTTTGGCAGGGCTAGCATGGCTGTCATGATTGCGGAGCTCAACAGCATCGGACTGAACTTCCCCCGGTGGCAGGATGCCCTGGAGGCCGCGTATGCCTCCGGCCGCCTGGGGGTGCTGGGGGAGGTTGGCGACGGCCAACTCCTGTGCTACGACGATGCCAGCGGCAGCCGCCTCGTCATCCTCGCCGCCGAACCCTACGGTTGCTTCGCCAGCTTCCGCACGGGAGCCCCCACCACCGGCCACATCTCCATGGTCACGGACATCATCGGCGTGGTGGACATCGTCGCGGACACCACCGAGCTGCACACCAGCGGCCAATCGGCCCCTGTCCTCGGTACGGTCACGGCCACGGTAGATCAGGGGCCACTATTTTCGGACGTCGGTACCCTCAACTACCAACCGATAGCTCTTTCCGCCATCGCCACGGATGTCCGGCTTCACGCCGACGGCGCCGGGTCCCAGGAGCCCTCCGTGGTGTCCACGGGGTACCGGGATCTATCCGCCGGAAGCACGGCCCCGCACGCCGGGGCTCAGATCCGGGTGCCCCTCGCCTCCGTGCGGCCCGGGCGAAACGAGCTCACGGGGCAGAGCTTCACGATCGCGGAGGTGCAACAGCCCTTTCCCTTCACCCTGCTCCTCCCCCACGACATCGCGGACCCGGCAGAGCTGGGCACCACCGTAGTCGAGGGCGCCGTCGTTGAGGGCACCGTGCAATTCGCCGTCTCCCTCTCCGCGCCCGCGACCTGCGGCGGCGCCGGGGGGTGTGGATCGGGTAGCTGCGGGTGCGACGGCTGCTCCTAACCGGCGGCCACCAGAGCGCTTTAGCCAGCTCGGCTTCACCCCCGTGCGCTGTCGTTTCTGGGCGCTAGGTCACGGAGTTGGCGTCCAAAAGAGGAAAAGAACCCCGGAAGACAATCTGAGATGGGCCGGTGAGCGTGGAACCATCCTCGGTCACGCTCACCTGGACTTCTCCGCCGGGCACGGAGACAGCGACATTCCCCACCCGGCGCCCCCGGTGGGCAAGCGCTGCCACAGCCGCGGCGACGGTGCCCGTCCCGCAAGACTCGGTCTCCCCAACCCCGCGCTCATGCACCCGCATATGCGCCCGGCCGCCGGCCAGCGGGGTCAGCAACTCCAGGTTCAGGCCCTCCGGGAAGACCTCCGGATCCCCCTCCACGGGCAACGGCACGGGCAGTTGCGCCAGGGAATGGGCGTCGTGATCCTCCAGGACTACAGCCAGGTGCGGGTTACCCATATCCACGCCGAGTCCCCGCAACTGCTGGCCATTCCACCGGGCCGTGGCGGGCCCGAGGAGGTGCGGAGCCCCCATGTCCACGCTGACTACCGCGTCCCGGGCGTCGGCACGGTGGAGGACCACCCGCTTGGCCCCGGCGCGGGTGCCCACGGAGAAGGGCTCTACCCCCTCGGCAGCGGGAATGAGCCCCTCCGCAACGAGGACGTGGGCGAACACCCGCACCCCATTGCCGCACATTTGGGCTACGGAACCGTCGGCGTTGCGATAATCCATGAACCACGTCGCCTTCCCACATCCGGTGGGTCGCTGCGGGATCACGCCCGCGCGCTCCAAGGCCCCTGCCCGGGCTACCCGGATGAGGCCATCGGCCCCCACCCCGGCGCGCCGATCGCACATGGCCCGCACCAACTGCGGGGGGCATTCCAGCTCGGCCTCGGGATCCACCAGAACCACGAAATCGTTGCGGGTGCCGTGGGCCTTGATGAAGGGCAGGGCCGGGCGCTTCGACGTGGGCGGGCCGCTCTGTGTGCCGACGGCTGGGGAGATGTCGCGGGAATCGTTCATCAGGTGCCCCACTTTATACCCCGCTCGCCTGCGCCTCCGCGGCCAACTGCACCACCGCAGCCACGGCCGCTGGGTCCCCAGCCTCTACCCACCGGATGCGCGGATCGCGCCGAAACCAGCTACGCTGGCGCCGCGCATAGCGCCGGGTGCCGACCACCGTGGACTCCTGAGCTTCGTCGACAGTCATCGTTCCGGCGATGGCCGCCAGGGCCTGGGAATAGCCGATGGCCCGGCCAGCGGTGCTTTGCTCCACCAGCCCCCGCTCGACGAGGCCCCGAGTTTCCGTAAGCAGGCCCGAGTCGAACATGCGCTGCACGCGCGCCTCCAGGCGGGGGGATAGCCAGGTGGCGGGGGCCTGCAGGCCGATAATCCGGGCGTTCCACCGCGGCGGGCGATTCCTGTCCGGCTGGGTGGCGCTGAAGGGTTTACCGGTCAGTTCGATGACCTCCAGGGCGCGGACGATTCGGCGGGGATCCCGGCGTTCAATGACGGCAGCGGCCTGGGGATCCACCGCGGCCAGGTGATCGTGTAGGGTCTCCACCCCAACGCGGTCCTGCTCGACCATCCAGCGTTGCCGGACCTCCGGATCCGTGGGCGGGAATTGCCAGTCGTCGATCAGGCCCTGGATGTACATCATGGACCCGCCCACGATGACGGGGATGGTCCCGTCCCTGCGTAGGGCGTCCACGACCTGACCGGCTTGTTTCCGGTAGCGGGCCACGCTCGCCGTCTCGGTGACATCCAGGACATCCAACAGGTGGTGGGGAATGCACCTGCGCTGGGCGGGGGGAAGCTTCGCTGTGCCGATATCCATGCCCCGGTACATCTGCATGGAATCCGCGTTGACCACCTCCCCGCCGAGTTGTTCCGCCACGGCCAGGGCGGCCTCCGACTTCCCCGAACCCGTGGGGCCCACGATGACGATGGGGGTGGGCAGCGGCGCCGCGTCGGGTGGCGGCGGGCCGGTGTGGGTGTCGGTCGGGGTCACAAGGCTCTACGGTAGCGGCGCTCTCGGCGACCGAACGGTACGGGTGCGGATGTGGGGGCGGGAACACCGCCCGCGCCTGTCCACACCTGCCCGCACCCCTGCTTGCCCCGGAACTCAAGGGGTAACGTGTGTCATAATTCACTTTTGCACCTTCTACCCTTGATCGTTACCGCTCAAACCCCTCCCATATGTCCCCGGATCGTGTCCGTCCCGTGCGCCCACCGCGTGCTCATCGCTAAGGAGTAACCATGACGCAGCATCCCGCGACTCCTGATTCCCCTGCCCCCGGCTCCGCCCCGTCTGGCCCCTCGCCGAAGCCGACTCCCAAGCCCCATCCCCTCCCCGGCCCCGCGACCACTCCCGGGTCCCCTGCTGCCGCAACGCCTACGCCCGCCCCGGTGCCCACCCCAGCGCAGTCCGATGCCGCCACCTTCGGCCGGGTGGACGAGGATGGCACCGTGTGGGTCCGCACCGCCAATGGGGAGCGCCAGGTCGGCCAGTGGCAGGCGGGCAGCCCGAAGGAGGGCCTCGCCCACTATGCGAGCCGCTACCAGGACCTAGCCACGGAGGTAGCGCTGCTGCAGGCCCGCTTGAAATCGCACCCGGAGGAGGCCCAGCGCATTGGGTCGGACGCCACCGCCCTACGCGCCGGCCTGGACACCGCAGCTGTCGTGGGCGATCTCGTGGCCCTCGACCGGCAGCTAGCCGCCATCGAGCAGGCCAGCGTGGACACTAAAGAGCAGTTGGAGCAACGGCGCCAGCAGGAGCGGGAGCAATCCCTGGCCCGCAAGGAACAGTTGGCCACGGAAGCAGAAACCATCGCCGCGGAGTCCACCAACTGGAAGGCCTCCGGCGACCGGCTACGCGAGATGTTCGAGGAATGGCGCACGATCCGGGGCGTGGACAAATCCACCGACGATGCCCTGTGGGAGCGTTTCTCCACCGCCCGCGAGAGCTTCCACCGCCGCCGTGGTGCCCACTTCGCGGAGTTGGACCGTAACCGCTCCAGCGTCAAGCGCGCGAAGGAGGAGATTATCGCCCGTGCGGAGGAGCTGCAGGATTCCACGGACTGGGTGGAGACGTCCAAGGCATTCCGGGGGCTCATGGACGAGTGGAAAGCCGCGGGTCGCGCCGGTCGCGCCGCCGATGACAAGCTGTGGGACCGTTTCCGGGCAGCCCAGGACGTTTTCTTCGGAGCCCGCAAGGCCGCCGAGGCCAAAAAGGACGAGCAGTACCAGCACAATGCCGAGGCCAAGCAGGCATTGTTGAATGAATATTCCCCGCTCATTTCGGACGCCACCTCCCTAGCGTCCGCGAAAGCGGCCCTCCGGGAGCTGCAAGATAAGTGGGAGGAAGTGGGCTACGTCCCCCGCCGGGACATCTCCCGCTTCGAGAAGGACATCCGCACCTTGGAGGACAAGGTCGCCGCCCTGGAGGATAGAGAATGGCGGCGAACCGACCCCGAGCTCCAGGCCCGGGTGGCCCAGTTCCAGGGCCGCGCGGATCGATTGGCCGCCGAGGCGGAGGCCGCCGCCGCGAACGGCAAGACCGCCAAGGCCGAGCAGTTGCGCCAGCAGGCCGAGCAGTGGCAGGAGTGGGCGCGGACTGCGGCCTCGGCTACGGAGAGCTAAGCTCCCCGGCCCCTCCCCCGGCCCCGGGGAAGTTAACCCTCCTGCTTGCGCTGCCGCCTCGCCCGAGCGCGGGCGCGGCGGTCATCGACGATCTCCTCGGCGGGCCGGGGGGCAATGCCCGTGCGCAGGACCTGCTGGCGGGCCTGCGCTTCGGCGTTGTTGCTCGCCTCCTCCCGCCTCGCAGCGGCCAGCGCCCGCTGCAGGTGATTCTTGGTGAACAGCAGCCACGTCAACCCGCCGAAGACCAACGTCATCCCCACGCATCCGACGATCAGCCCGAAGCTGGGCCCCACCCCGGTGTCCGTCACCGGCCGGGATTGACGCATCCAAATAGCCAGGATGCTGTACCACCAGCCGATCCCGCCGACTGCCCAGTTCACCCAAGCCACCAGCCAGGACTTGGACACGATTGTGCCGACCGTGAGCAGCAGGCCCCCAATGAGCGCGAGGGTGGCGTAGGCGTATTCGGGGTAGGTGGTGTGGGCCGCACCCGCCTTGGCGGAGTGAAAGAGGACGTCGTAACCCATGACCGCTCCCGCATGGGGCAGGAAGAAGTACAGCAGAACTGCCATAGTCCCCGTTGTCATCAGCGGTAGCTGATAGCGGTAGTCCACTACTTTCGCAGCCTCCCGCTCGGCGGCGCGCAGGTCCTTGCGGTATGGCGCGAGGCGGTCCGGCTTCGCGGCCGGGGAGGTCCCCGCCGTTGCCGGGGTCCCCCGGCCCTCGGAGCTCTTGCCTGCTGAGTTCGTCACGTCCCTCGCCTCTACCTTCCGATCTGCTCAACCGCGTCATCGCGGCGGATAGTTGGTAACCCTAGTCCCACCCCCACCGGGGCGGTTGTGGGCACCCGCCCGGCCTCGGACATATCCCCCGCCCGGGTGCGCACGTGATCGCGCACGCCCGTATCCGAGATGAGGAAGTGCGGGGCGGCGGAGGTGATCTCCACGGTCACCTCGTCCCCCGGGCGCACCGAGCCGTCGTGGGCGAAGTGGACTAGCCGCCCGTCCCTGCAGCGCCCACTCATCCGGTGGGTCCGGTCGTTCTTGCGGCCCCCGCCCTCTAGCACCAGCAGCTCTTGGGTCGTGCCCACGAGGGCCCGGTTCTCCTCTTCGCTGATGCGCTCCTGGAGACGCAGCAACCGGTCGTAGCGGTGCTGCACAACGTCCTTCGGCACCTGCTGGTCCATCGTGGCCGCCGGCGTGCCCGGGCGCGGGGAGTATTGGAAGGTGAAGGCACTGGCGAAGCGGGCCTGTTCCACGACATTCAAGGTGTCCTGGAAGTCCTCCTCCGTCTCCCCGGGGAAGCCGACAATGATGTCCGTCGTGATCGCGGCGTGCGGCAGTCGCTCCCGGACCCGGTCGAGGATTCCGAGGAACTTCCGGGAGCGGTAGGACCGCCGCATCTGCTTGAGCACCCGGTCCGAGCCGGACTGCAGCGGCATGTGGAGCTGCGGGCACACCACGGGAGTCTCCGCCATGGCCTCGATCACGTCCTCCGTGAACTCCGCCGGGTGCGGGCTGGTGAACCGCAGGCGCCGCAGGCCCTCAATCTCGCCGCAGGCTCGCAGCAGCTTCGCGAAGGCCCCACGATCGCGCGGGAGGGTGGCGTCCGAAAAATTAACACCGTAGGCATTGACGTTCTGCCCCAGCAGAGTGACCTCGGTGACCCCCTGCTCCACCAGTGCCCTGACCTCCGCCAGGATGTCGCCCGGCCGCCGATCCTGCTCTTTGCCGCGCAGGGAGGGCACGATGCAGAACGTGCACGTGTTATTGCACCCCACGGAGATGGAGACCCACCCCGCGTAGGCCGATTCGCGCTTGGCGGGCAGGACGGAGGGGAACTGCTCCAGGGCATCCACGATCTCCACCTCGGCGCGCTCGTTGTGCTCCGCGCGCTGCAACAAGGTGGGCAGGGAACCCAGGTTGTGCGTCCCGAAGACCACGTCCACCCACGGGGCCCGATCAACAATCCGCTGGCCATCCTTCTGGGCCATACACCCGCCCACGGCGATCTGCATGCCCGGGTGGGCGTCCTTGACCGCCTTTACCTGTCCCAGAGTTCCGTAGAGCCGGTTGTCCGCATTCTCGCGCACAGCACAGGTGTTGTACACCAGCACGTCCGGGACGGAGCCGTGCGGGGCCGCGACATACCCGGAGCTTTCCAGAAGCCCAGAGAGGCGCTCGGAATCGTGAACGTTCATCTGACACCCAAAGGTCCGCACTTCGTAGGTACGCGCCGACGCGGAATCGGCCTCCCACGAAGTCTGAAAATCATCGCCAATTGTCGCTGCTGGGGGTCTTATCACGGGGAACGATCCTACCGCCGTCCCGGGGGGAAGAGCGAAAAAGATCGGCCGCTGCGGCGCCCCGGATGCATTAAAGTTCTATAAATGACTGAGAGCACCCTCGGCAGCCCAGAACCGCGACCCCAGGCGAGCCCTCCGCCACGCCCCGATGGCACAGCCCACAGCACCCCCATGATCTCGCTCAAGGGGGTGGACAAACACTACGGCGACTACCACGCCCTCCGGAACA
The DNA here is from genome assembly GCF_028609845.1 of Corynebacterium heidelbergense. Lineage (NCBI taxonomy): Bacteria > Bacillati > Actinomycetota > Actinomycetes > Mycobacteriales > Corynebacteriaceae > Corynebacterium > Corynebacterium heidelbergense. The sequence goes on from NZ_CP063191.1 coordinate 1,283,727, forward strand.
TCAACCTCGACGTGCCCGCCGGGCAGGTGGTCGTGCTTCTCGGCCCCTCCGGCTCCGGCAAATCCACCCTGTGCCGCACCATCAACCGCCTCGAGACCATCGATAGCGGCGAGATCCGCATCAACGGCGAACTCCTACCGGAGGAAGGCAAAGACCTCGCCCGGTTGCGCTCCGAAGTGGGAATGGTCTTCCAGTCCTTCAATTTGTTCAGCCACATGACCATCCTGGAGAACGTCACGCTCGCGCCCCGCAAGGTGCGCAAACTCTCCGCGGCGGACGCCAAGGAAAAGGCCATGAGCCTGCTGGAGCGCGTCGGTATCGCCGAGCACGCGCAGAAGTACCCGGCGCAATTGTCCGGCGGTCAGCAGCAGCGCGTCGCGATCGCCCGGGCCCTGGCCATGGACCCCGCGGTCATGCTCTTCGATGAGCCGACGTCCGCCCTGGATCCGGAGATGATCAATGAGGTTCTGGACGTCATGGCCGACCTCGCCTCCGGGGGCATGACGATGGTGTGCGTGACCCACGAGATGGGGTTTGCCCGCAAGGTTGCCAACCGCATCTTGTTCATGGCGGAGGGCAGCATTGTGGAGGACGCCAAACCGGCGGATTTCTTCCAGAACCCGCAGACGGATCGAGCCAAGGACTTCCTGGGCAAGATCCTGGGCCACTAAAGCCCCGGTAGCCGAGGCAGAGAGGGGTAATAGGGAACATGACTTATTCCACGCACCACCGCAGCGCGCAGCGGCCCGCAGCCGGGCTGCTGCGCCGGGTGGGAGCCGCCCTCCTGGCGGCCTGCACGGTTATGGGGCTCGCCGCCTGCAGCGGCGGGGAGCCTCGTGACCTGCTCAGCAGTATCCGAGACGGACACGTGATCCTGGGCACTAAGTTCGACCAACCGGGGTTGGGCGTGCGCACGCCCGACCGGGACTTCGCCGGGGTGGACACCGACGTCTCCCGGTTTGTGGTGAACTACTTGGCCCACAAGCACGGCTGGGCAGAGCCCAAGGTCACTTGGCGGGAAACGCCCACCGCTCAGCGGGAGACACTGATCGACAACGGGGAGGTGGACATGATTGCGGCGACCTACTCTGTTAACGCCGGGCGGTTGCGCGCCGTGGACTTCGCCGGCCCCTACCTACTGACCCACCAGGGCCTGCTCGTGCGCAACGGCGGGAAGATCAACGGGTTGGAGGACATGGACAGCTCTACCTTGTTGTGCTCCGTCACCGGTTCCACGCCCGCCCAGAAGGTGAAGAAGGCACTACCGCAGGTGCAACTCCAGGAGTTCGATACCTACTCCGCCTGCGTGGAAGCCCTGGCCAACGGCAAGGTGGATGCCCTGACCACGGACGCCACGATTCTCGCCGGTTTTGCCCAGCAGCATCCCGGCCAGATGCGGGTCGTGGAGCTGAAGAAACCCGACGGCAAGTACTGGACCAACGAGAACTACGGAATCGGGATGGCCAAGGGCCACCCACAGGCCGTTGCGGCGGTCAACGAAGCTCTCAACGCTATGCACGACACCGGGGAGTACACCCGCATCTTCCACCGCAACCTCGGCGAGAACGTGGATCCGGGGAAGAAACCGGCCATCGGCGATCTGTCATTTGTGAAGACTTAGGAAAGGAGGAACAGTGCCATGAATTCCGATGTGTGGTCCCAGTTAGGGCCAGCGCTGTTGCCGGCGTTCTGGATGACGATCAAGCTCACCGTGCTCTCGGCGATCTTCTCCATGATCCTCGGCACCATCCTCGTAGCCATGCGGGTCTCCCCGGTGCGGATTCTGCGCGTGCTGTCCACCTTCTACATCAATACGGTGCGCAATACGCCGCTGACGCTCATCGTGCTGTTCGCCATGCTGGGCCTATGGGTCAACCTGAGCATCACCCTGGCGAACAACGGCCCCAACAATGCGCACTTCGCTACCTCCAATGCCTTTCGGCTGGCGGTGCTGGCCTTTACGGTGTACACCAGCGCCTTCGTGGCGGAGTCCCTGCGGTCCGGCATCAACACGGTCCCCTTCGGGCAGGCGGAAGCGGCCCGATCACTCGGGTTCACCTTCACGCAAAATTTCAGCTACATCATCTTCCCGCAAGCGCTGCGGGGTTCCATCGTGCCGCTGGGCAATACGTTGATAGCCCTGACCAAGAACACGACTATTGCCTCGGTCATCGGCGTGGCCGAGGCATCCCTACTGATGAAATCCACCATTGAGAAAAACGCCGATCAGGTGCTGTGGATCTTCGGCATCATTGCCCTGGGGTTTGTCATTCTCACCCTCCCCACGGGCCTTCTCTTTGGCTCCCTGAGCCGACGATTGGCGGTGAAGCGGTAGATGTCGAACACGCGCGCAACAGTTCTTTACGATGCCCCTGGTCCGAAGGGGCGGCGGCTTAACAGCATTCTGACCGTGGCTACGATCGTCGTTCTGGCTGCGTTCCTGGTGTGGGTGTTGCGCACCCTCGGGTCCACGGGCCAGTTAGAGGCGGCGAAGTGGAGCCCTTTCACTACCGCCTCGACATGGACCACCTACATCCTGCCGGGACTGTGGGGCACCCTGAAGGCGGCGGTCGTGTCCATCCTGGCGGCGCTCGTGCTCGGTGGTTTGCTGGGCGTGGGAAGGCTTTCCCACAACCGGTTCATTAGCGCTATCTGTGCGGTGGTGGTGGAGTTCTTCCGGGCGATTCCGGTGCTGCTGCTAATGATCTTCGCCTACCAGGTCTTCGCGATCTACGGGCTTGTACCGACGAGTCAACTGGCCTTTGCCGCGGTGGTCTTCGGCTTGACCTTGTACAACGGCTCGGTGATCGCCGAGGTCCTGCGCTCGGGGGTGCAGTCGCTGCCGAAGGGCCAGGAGGAAGCGGCGATGGCCCTGGGGCTGTCCCGGGCCCAGACGATGACGCGCATCCTGCTTCCCCAAGCGATCGCGGCGATGTTGCCGGCCATCATCTCCCAGATGGTGATCGCGCTGAAGGATTCGGCCCTGGGTTACACCATCGGGTACGTGGAAGTTGTGCGTTCCGGCCTGCAGTCAGCTTCCTGGTACCAAAACTACTTCGTGGCGATGATCGTGGTGGCCGTCATCATGATCCTCATCAACTACACGCTGTCCCGGGTGGCCGAGCGGGTGGAGCGTCAGCTCCGGGCGGGCCGGGCTCGGCGGAATATCGCCGCCAAGGTACCCCAACAGCAGGATCAGGGTTTGGATACGAAGGACAACGTCAACGTCGATTGGCACGATCCGGCGCACCGGGATCTTCGGAGCACGGCGGAGTAGACCGCAACTCGGCAATACGGCCCTCCAGGGCGGCCTTTCCGGCTGCGATGCTTTCGGCGGAGGAAAACCCACGCCGCGCTGCGACTCCAACGATCCGCCGCAACGCTGCCTGGTATGCGGCGCGATTGTGCGGAATGGTTCTGAGCTGACCGGCCTTCTTCTCCACGAGGGCCCGCAGGATGTCCCGATCCTGCTGGGCGTCTAGCTGTGCCAGGGCGCGGTCGATGATGCTCGCGTCCACCCCCTTGTCCTGCAGCTCGCGGCGCAGCAGGTGGGAGGATTTGCCCAGGTGTTTGTGCCGCTGGTGGACCCATTGCTCGGCGAAGTCCTCGTCGTTAAGCATCCCGTTGTCCAGGCAACGCTGGACGACTTCCTCGATCTCAGCTGCCTCGAACCCATCTGCCGCCATCCGTTCGCGCAGCTCGTGCTCCGAGCGGGCGCGGTGGTTGATGAGGCGCTGAGCTTTGGCGATCGCCGGGGCTAGTTCGCGCTCCCGCTGCTTGTCCACCAACTGCCCCGTGATGGGGCCACCCCCGGCCTCCCACTGGGCCAGGTGCTTGCGCAGTTGCTCGACTTTGGCCGCCCGGCTGGGCTTAGCCCTGGGGCTGGCCGGGTCGGTGGGCACTAATCTTCGTCCTCGTCATCGAAGTTGGGCACCACATCGATGGGCTCATCCTCGGGAGACACGGCATCGTCCGCGCTGCCCTTCCTCACGGCGTAGGGCCCCACCCCAAGCTGCCGCATGATCCGATCCTCCAGCTCGCTGGCGAGATCCGGGTTGGACTTGAGGAACTCGCGGGCCTTCTCCTTGCCCTGGCCGAGCTGCTCGCCCTCGTAGGTGAACCAGGCGCCGGACTTCTTGATGATCCCGTGTTCCACACCGAGGTCGATGATGGAGCCCTCGCGGCTGATCCCCTCCCCGTAGAGGATGTCGAACTCGGCGATCTTGAATGGCGGGGAAACCTTGTTCTTGACCACCTTTAGGCGGGTCCGGTTGCCCACCACGTCCTGGCCGTCCTTGAGCGCCTGGATCCGGCGGATATCGCAGCGCACGGACGCGTAGAACTTCAAAGCCTTACCACCGGTGGTGGTTTCGGGCGAGCCGAACATCACGCCGATCTTCTCGCGGAGCTGGTTGATGAAAATGGCGGTTGTCCCGGTCTGGTACAGCGCACCGGTCATCTTACGCAGCGCCTGGCTCATGAGCCGGGCTTGCAGGCCGACGTGGGAATCTCCCATATCCCCGTCGATTTCCGCTTTGGGTGTCAACGCGGCCACCGAGTCGATGACGACGATATCGATGGCTCCGGAGCGGATGAGCATGTCGGCGATCTCCAGGGCCTGCTCACCGGTATCCGGCTGGGACACGAGCAATGCATCGGTATCCACCCCCAGCTTGGCGGCGTAATCCGGGTCCAGGGCGTGCTCAGCGTCGATGAAGGCGGCGATACCCCCGGCCCTTTGCGCCTCGGCAATGGCGTGAAGGGCGACGGTCGTCTTACCCGAGGATTCTGGCCCGTAGACCTCTACAACGCGACCCCGGGGGAAACCCCCGATACCTAGGGCCACGTTGATGGCGATATTGCCCGTGGGGATAGCGCTAATCGGGGGGCGGTTATCGTCCCCCAGGCGCATGATGGCGCCCTTGCCAAAGTCCTTCTCGATCTGGGCCATCGCCAGGTCCAGCGCCTTGGAGCGGTCAGCCCCGGTGGCTACGGCCGTCTTCTTCTTCGGTGCCATAGTGTTTTCGTCTCTCCTTGATGGGGAAGCTTCTCGTGCGGACTATCTAGGCCGGATGTGCACACCTAGCCGCACACCCAACCGCAGTGCTCAGAAGTTCGTGGGGCATACCCGTGCGCCCACAAACCTTGCTCGTAGTTGTTAGACGCCGCGCGGCCCCAAAGGGTTCACGCGAACCGACCGAAGCGAGCATCAGCAGCCAATGGCCTGCAGTGTGCCCCACACGCCGGACATCTGCACCCACCATACACGAACAAGTGTTCGAAAGCGTACCGAAGACCCCGCTCGTGCCGCGCAGGGGCACAACCCGCTAGAGGTCCTCCCCCAACTGCCGTTCCTCCGGAACGTCGAAATCCTCGCACAGCGCCCACCAGACCTCGCGCAGGTCCATCCCACGGTGGATGGCCTCCGCAGCCGTCATCCCCACGGAACTCAGCACATGACTGTCGGCGATCCACGCGGCGAAGCTGTCCCCAAACTCCCCGCGGGTTAGTCGATCAAACTCGGTCTGTCGCACGGGACGTTAGCTATTGCGCCGCAGCTCCCGCATGCGCTCGGCCACGGCGTCCTGAGAGACATCCCCGACCATCGGCTCCTGGGCTCTGTTGCCTTGGTTGCCCTGGCCCAAGGCCTGCTGCTGACCACCGGAGATAGCGCTGTTGCCGCCCGCGGACCCACCGGAGCCCGCCATCTCCGCCCGGATCTGCTCCAGCCGGGAGTGCCCAGCCATCTGGATACCGGCGGACTCCACTTCGGCCATCCGGCCCTGCACAGAATTCTGCGCCAGCTCCGACTGCCCCAGGGCGTTGGCGTAGCGCCGCTCGATCTTCTCGCGTACCTGGTCCAGGTTCGGCGTGGAACCCTGCGCCATCGAGTTCATGGACTGGACGGACTCGGCCACCTTTTCCTGCATCTTGGCCTGTTCCAGTTGGCCCAGCAGCTTGGTGCGCTCCGTCGTCTTCTGCTGGAGCTGCATGGCGTTGCGCTCGACGGCCTGCTTGGCCTGCGCGGCCTGCTGCAGGGACTGGTCGTGCATGGCCTTGAGGTCCTCCACGGACTGCTCGGCCGTCACCAACTGCGCCGCGAAGGCCTCTGCGGCGTTTTCGTACTCGGTGGCCTTTGCCGCATCCCCCTGCGCCCGGGCCTTCTCGGACAGGGTCAGCGCCTGCCTCGTGTTCGCCTGCAGCTTCTCGATCTCCGAGAGCTGACGGTTGAGCTTCATCTCCAACTGACGCTGGTGCCCAATCACGGTCGCGGCCTGCTGGGACAGGGCCTGGTGCTGCCGCTGAGCCTCCTGAATGGCCTGCTCAATCTGGATCTTGGGGTCCGCGTTCTCCTCAATCTTCGAGTCGAACAGCGCCATGAGGTACTTCCATGCCTTGACAAACGGATTGGCCATGAGTGCTTCGAGGCTCCTTGGATTGAATGATCTAACGATGGTCGAGTGTTCTTCGTCCACTCTAAACCGGTGGCGTGCCCGGTGCGGTATTGTGCGCGCGTCCGGTGGTCTACTCCGTACCCACCGATGCGGCCATTGTGGACGCCAGCTCCGCAGCCGCGGCGTCCAGGGTCATCATGGAGGCCGCCTCCAGAATGATCGAGGCCACGCTCACCCCCATCGCATGGCACACACTCGCCAGTAGTTCGGAGGAGACCTCCTTGCGGCCGCGTTCGAGCTCGGAGAGGTACCCGGGGCTGACGTTGGCCAGCTTCGCCAGGTCCCGCAGCGTAAAGCCGTTAGCCATCCGGCTTTCCTTGAGGGTGGAGCCCAGGGCCTCCCGCAGCAGCGGTTCTTCAGTGGGCATGCAGCCACCGGCTGGTTCCGCACGGCGATCGGAGACCGTCGCGGAAGCAGGGCGCGGGGAGGGGGCGGGGCGGTGGCGCTCTAACAGCGCGACCGACCCGGGCCTGTTATGTGCCGTGTTGGTTGCCATCAATGTGCCTAACGTAGGAGGGCCTGGCTTTTGTTCCCGGCGGTGACCGCAATGTGCGGCTCCACCTCGACTAGCAAATCTACAGCCGCGTCGACCGCAGCCGAGCGGATTGCCTGTCGCCGCGCCGCGGGCTCGAGCGGGCCCCACGGGCCCCGGGTTAGGGTGCGCACCCACGAGCTCCCGGCCGGCTCACGGATGTCCGCCGGAACCCGAGTTTTCGCCAACGCCTGTGCGCTCACCCACGCCGCCACGTATACCTCCCCCACGGGATGCCCGTCCTGGGGATCGGGCCCTGCCACACCCGTCAGGCCCACTCCCACATCAGCCCCGCACGTGTGCGCCACCCCCCGCGCCAGCTGCCGGGCCACCTCGGGGTCCACTGGACCGCGCTGACGCAGCAGTTCCTCATCCACCCCGGCCAGGGTGTGCTTAAGATCCGTGGCATAGACGACCACGCCACCGCTCAGCACGGCAGAGGCCCCGGGCACGCTGGCCAAGTGGGCGCACACCATGCCTGCGGTAAGTGACTCCGCCACTGCGAGCGTGCGTCCCTTGTGCGACAGTTTCTTTATCAACGCGCTGGCGTTGGCGTCTATAAGCACCACAGAGCTAGTTTTCGCGACGGGAATCGACCAGATATTGCACGCCCGTGACCACCGTGACCACGACCGCCACCGCCATGACCCCATGGGCGGCCCACGTGATCAACCCGCCGACCGGCATGACGTACAGCGCGACTGCCAAGGTCTGCAGCACCGTCTTCAACTTGCCGCCCTGGGATGCGGGCACCACCATCGAGCGACGCGCCAGCACCATCCGCCACAGGGTGATCCCCAGCTCCCGCACCACGATAACGGCGGTCACCCACCACCACAGCTCGCCCAGCACGTTGAGGCACACCAGGGCGGAGATCATGAGGGCCTTATCCGCAATCGGATCGGCCAATTTGCCGAAGTCCGTGATGACCCGGTACTTCCGGGCCAGGTGGCCATCCACCTGATCCGTGGCCATGAGTAGCGCGAACGCCGCCAAGGCCCACCACCGACGGGTTACCTCCCCGGTCTCCGTGAGCCCCTCCCCCGCAGAAGACAGCAACAGCCACACGAACAGCGGGATGAACACAATCCGCACGCAGGTGAGGATGTTGGGCAGACCCACCCGGCGGACGAAACGGCCGAATCCGCTCAGCCGGCGCTGGTCCTCGCTATTGATTCCGGGGCCCGTCGGGGCCACTCGTGGCTTAGGGGAGTGCACGTAGCAAATTCTACCCGTTCTGTTCGGCGGCCCGGTGTCGGCGGGACCCCACGGTCAGGCTCAGCACCGTCGTGACGATAAGCACGCCCACGATGACCACAAGCGATGTCACCACCGGGATCTCCGGCACAGCCACGTGCTCGCCACCATTAACGAAGGGCAGCTTGTTTTCATGCAGGGCGTGGAGGAGCAGCTTGATACCGATGAACCCCAGGATGATCGCCAGGCCGTAGGAGAGGTAGACCAGCTTGTCCAGCAGGCCGTCCAGGAGGAAGTACAACTGGCGCAGGCCGAGGAGCGCCAAGGCGTTCGTGGTGAACACTATGTACGGCTCGGAGGTAATGCCGTAGATCGCCGGAATGGAATCCAAGGCAAAGAGGAGATCCACGAATCCGATGGCAAGCAGTGCCACGAACAGCGGTGTGAGCACGATCTTCTTGTCTCGGTAGAACAGCTTGTCCCCGTGGTAGCCCTCAGAAACCGGCACAGCCCTGCGGATAAACCGGACCACCGCCATGTCATTGGGATCAGTTTCCCCCTTTTCTGACATCTCATCCCGCACGAGCTTAACGGCCGTCCACAGCAGGAACAGGCCGAAGAGGTAGAAGACATCGGACCACGCGGCTATCATGGCCGCGCCGAGCGCGATGAAGATTCCCCGAAAGACGAGAGCTAACGCGATACCGATTAACAGCACCTTCTGCTGATACTCTCGCGGGATCTTGAAAGCACCCATGATCAGAGCGAACAGAAATAGGTTGTCCACACTGAGGGCCTTCTCGGTGACGTAACCGGTGAAGAACTCGATGCCGTGCTGGTGCGGGTTACCGGGCTCGGGCCACGTCAGCCACAGAAATCCGCCGAAGAGGCAGGCCAGGCCGACATAGAACAACGACCACAGCGCGGACTCCCGCAGCGAGGGTTCGTGGGGGGTGCGCACGTGGCTGAAAAAATCGAAGACGAAGAAGCCCGCGATAACGGCGATCGTGATCGCCCAGGTCAAAAAATTTACTTCCATAGCTACGCTCAGACCTCCGGTCCTAGACAACGGTGAGGAACCGGAGGTCTCCCCCGCCGGCGGCCGCACAACAGGTGTGGGTGCGCCGACCGACATGACCGGGATGTCCCCGCCGCGCACCCATGGGGTGCGGGCGGGGCAAGCCGTGTTGACGATCAATGCCGACGTAGCGGATGTGGGGTACTCCCCTCCATTGCGGGCAACAGTACACGAGCCCAGCACGATTGCGGCAATTCCCCCAGTGGGCCTGGCCGCTGTCACCGGACGCGGCCGGGCACACGGGACCTAGAAGGCCCCGCGGGTCGGGTCTGCGGAGACGACCTTCGCGCCCTCCTCACCGGATTCCGACCGCGAGGCACCCGCTGGACCGGCTGCATCCCCTGCATCCGCCGGCTGTGCCGCCCCGGGCTCCACCACGGACTCTGTGGGGTCCTCATCCTCCACCCCGGCGCCGTCCACCCCGGAGCCGTCCGCCATGTCATCCTTGGGGGCCTCCGCCGGATCGGCGCCCTTGATCATCCACAGGATGGTCTCCAGCTCCTCCGGCTTCACCAGCACTTCCCGGGCCTTGGATCCCTCGGAGGGGCCAACAACCCCGCGGGTCTCCATGAGGTCCATCAACCGACCTGCCTTAGCAAACCCAATGCGCAATTTGCGCTGCAGCATGGAAGTGGAGCCGAACTGGCTGGTCACCACCAGCTCCACGGCCTGCAGCAGGTCGTCCAAGTCATCCCCGATATCCGGGTCGATGTCCTTTCCGCCCTCTGCGGCCTTCTCGTCGGTCACTCCCTCGGTGTAATTGGGTGCGGCTTGGTCCTTGGCAGCGTCCACGACCGCCTGCACTTCCTCGTCGGTGACGAAGGCCCCCTGGATACGGCGGGGCTTGCCGGCGCCCTGCGGGATGAAGAGCCCGTCGCCCATACCGATAAGCTTTTCCGCGCCACCCTGGTCCAGGATCACTCGCGAGTCCGTCAGGGAGGACGTGGCAAAGGCTAGGCGGGAGGGCACGTTCGTCTTAATCAACCCGGTGACCACGTCCACGGAGGGCCGCTGGGTGGCGAGCACCAGGTGGATCCCAGCCGCCCGGGCCTTCTGGGTGATGCGGACGATGGAGTCCTCGATCTCCCTCGGCGCGGTCATCATTAGGTCCGCCAACTCGTCGACGACACACACGATGAAGGGGTAGGGCCGGTATTCCCGCTCGGACCCCAGGGGGGCCGTGATCTCCCCGGAGCGGACCTTCCGGTTGAAGTCCTTGATGTGCCGCACGCGGGTGGACTTCATGTCCATGTACCGCTGTTCCATCTCCTCCACCAGCCAGGTCAGTGCCGCCGCGGCCTTCTTGGGTTGCGTGATGATGGGGGTGATGAGGTGCGGGATGCCCTCGTAGGGGGTGAGCTCCACCATCTTTGGGTCCACGAGGATCAGGCGCACCTGCTCAGGGGTAGCCCGCGTGAGCAGGCTGACCAGCAGCGAGTTGACGAAGGCGGACTTACCGGAGCCGGTGGACCCGGCCACCAGTAGGTGCGGCATCTTCTGGATGGAGTGGGCCACAAAGCCGCCCTCGATGTCCTTGCCGAGGCCCACGAGCGTGGGATCCGCTTCCCCTTCCACCGCGGGTGCCTTGAGCACATCTGCCAAGCGCACCATCTCCCGGTCGGTGTTGGGGACCTCGATGCCCACGGCGGATTTGCCGGGGATGGGCGCGAGCAACCGGACGTTGTCGGTGGCTACGGCGTAGGCCAGATCCGACTGCAGGTTCGTGATCTTGGAGACCTTCACGCCCGGCCCCAGCTCCACCTCGTAGCGGGTGACTGTGGGGCCACGGGAGAATCCGGTGACGGTGGCATCCACCTTGAATTCCTGGAAGACGGCGGTGATGGCCTCGATCATGAGGTCGTTGGCCCGACTCCGTGCCTTCGGCGGTTCCCCCGGGAGCAGCAGGTCGGTGGAGGGCACGGTGTAGCCGCCCGTCTCCGCCGTAGCCCCGGATCGCTCGGCAGGTGCTGCGGCGGCTTGTTTCTTATCGACGCCACCACCACCTCGCTTCTCAACTGCCGCCTTCGGGCTCGCCTCTCCCGCGCCCTCGGCGGCCTGACGCTGCTCCACCTCAGCGGCGTCGATCCCGGAGCGAGCGACGATGGCCTGGCGGATGGCCTCCCGGGAGCGGTCGACGGAGTCCCCGGCGGAATCCGCGCCTGGGTCCTTCACAGCCGGAAGCACTGCGGTGTCCGCATGCTCCACGGGAGCGCTCTTGCGCGCGGGGGTAGTGGTCTGCTCGACGGCAGCGGAGAATCGCCGCGGGCGCGGCGATTCGGGCCCACACGCGGGAGGGGCGTCCACAAGGGGAAGATCAAGATCCTCCTCCACCTCCCGGGGCCCGGCGGATCGAGGAATAACCCGGGTGCTCCCGTTCTGGGGAGCGGGCCGGCGCGTCGCCTGGGTTGCGCGATCCTCCGCCATGGCGCGCTCCAGCTCCTCGTCCACGAGGTCGTACTCGTCAAACTGGGCGGGGTCCTCTTCCTCCCACTGATCTGCGGAATGTAAATCTGCCCGGCCAACGTGGCGGTTATCGCGCCACTGGCGCAGCGCGCCGACCAACTCGGTGACGGTCAGGCCGGTGAGCTGGAGGGCTCCGTAGACGATGGCGAGCAGCAGCAGGGGCACAGCCAGGTACTCGCTGAAGCCCACGGCCATGGGGGAACCGATGAACTGGCCGACGATGCCCCCGGCCACGGCTTTCGCTTCAGTGGTGACGGGTTGACCGGCGAAGATGTGCAGGAGGCCGAGGATGGACAGGACGATAAGAACGGCCCCGCCCCACAACCGCAGCGAGGAGCGCTGCGTGTTGGTCACGCCCACCATAAGCACCCACGCCGCCCCAATCAGGGCCACGGGCACCACGAAGGCGCCGGCGCCGATTACCCAGCTCAACCCGGCGGCAATGGCACCGCCCACGGCACCGCCCACTCCGAACCACAACGTGCCCGCAAGAATGAGGCCGAGGGCAAACACCCCCAGGGCGGGCCCGTCGTAGCCGCCGCCCAGACGGCCGGGTTCCGGGGCAGCCAGGTGATCCGCCTCGTCGCTGTAGCCCTGGGGCTGATCTTCCCGGGGGGCCTTGCGGGCGCCTTCCTCCAAGGTGGTGTTTGCCCGCTTGGACACTCGGCCCGTGGAGTGCGGCACGGTTCCGTCGGCATAGTTCGCCGCGGCGCGGGAGGCGGCCTGGGCTTTGCTGAGGGGGCGGTTAATGCGGACCGTCGGGGCCTCGCGGTCGTCCTCCGCACCGCGGGCGGCGCCGTTGTCGGCCAGGAGATCCTCGTCGAGGTCGACTTCCCCCGCTGGGCGATGGTCACGGGTACCCTGCTGACCGCGAGGGGGCCGTTGGCTAGCACCGGCCATTTTGCGGGTCAGGCCACCAATGCCGCGGGCGGCCTGGGACATGGCGGAGCCGATGTGCGACCCGAGAACGCCATAGGGGCTGGGGGTCCGCTCGAAGTCGGAGGTATCGTAGGCGTGGCGCTGGGAGCGGGCCGGGGCCGACGAGCGACGAGCAGACGTGCCTGCGGCTGCGCCGCGATGGGCTCGCTGCTTGGCGGGGGTGGTGGCCCGGCGGTTATTGGCGCGGGCGCTACTGCCGGGGCCTTGCGGGCTGCTGGCGTTGGTCCGGGCGCGCGTGCGCGTTCCACTCCTCATAGACATGGCGCCTACTTTAATCGGTCCCGTCACTGCCGTCACAGTTGCAACACACGCCACATCGGTCACAGTTCGGAAACGATCGGAAGCTTATTCAGCCTCCGGGACTCGACGTGAACCCGCCGCAGGGGAAACTGGGCGGGCTGAAATGGGCTTCGGTGGGCGGGCTTAAATGGTGCGCCGCTTGATCTTTTCCTGGGCTCCCTTGGTCAAGTCCTCGATCTTGACCTGGGCTACATCATCGCGGCCGAGGAGCCACAGCACTAGTTCCCCTGCCGGTCCGCTGACTTGTGCCCGGGGGCCACCTGCGGAGCCGCCCTCCAGCGAGCTGTGCTCGCCGCCGGGGACGTCCGTGCGCTGAAGTATCACGCGCGCCGGGGACCCGGCGCACACGAGGGGAACCATGCGGCGTGCGGCCGCCCATAGTTCGTTGCTGTGGGCTTCCGAGAGCTGGCGCGGTTCCACATCGCCCGCCTGGCCCGGCTCCCCCGTGCTGGCGGCGCGGCGCACATCTTCGTGGTGGACGAAGTTCTCCACGGCGTTGACGAGGTTGTCACCGGCGCGCATGGGGTTCCAGGCCGGGGGGCCGCAGCGGAACATCTCCACCAGCTCTGCGTAGGGCTTGGAGCCATAGGTGTTCTGTACCGAATCGAGATGGCCGGACAGGAAGGGCACGAACATGCCTGCGGCGGCGTCGGGTCGGTATTCCCGCACGACCAGGTGGGCGGCGAGATCCCGCGTGGTCCACCCCTCGCAGAGCGTGGGGGCATCGGGACCACTCACGGCCAGCAGGTCGGCGAGCTTGGCGCGCTCCGCCTTGGCAACGGTCATAGGGGCGGAGGACGGCGAGCCGGAGGCTGTGTTTTCGCTCATGGTGGCCAGCTTACGTACGCTTCACCGGGAGCGCATGTGCGCCCAGGGCGCCCGGTGCCCCCGCCGGGGGCGAGGGGTTACAGAGCCGGTCGGGATTCGACCTCGTCTAGCTCTTCGACGATCTCGCTGGTCATGGGAATGACCGTGGGAACCACGAGGGGCTTGCGCTTCCACTTGTCGGCGATGTGCTTGCCGACGCGCCGGCGGATGGCCTGCGCCATGCGGTAGGGGTCGTTCTCCCCTTCCCCGGCCAGGTCCATCATGATGTTGTCCACTAGCTCGCGCAGCTCGGTGAGCATGTCGCGGGCATCGTCGGAGAACCCCTTGGCCTGGATCTGCGGGCTCTCCAGCGGCCGTCCGCTGCGGTTGTCGATGACCACCGAGACGGCGAGCAGACCACCGTCGGCCATAGCGGTCCGATCCTCCAGCACCTCATCGTCGATGTCCCCCATGCGCACACCGTCGACGTAGAGGTTGCCCACGGGGAACTGCCCGACGACCCGGGCCTGCCCGTCGACGAGGTCCACGACCACGCCGTTTTGCGCCAGCGGGATGTTCTCCGGGTTCACCCCGGTGGAGATCGCCAGCTCCTTGTTGGCCCGCAGGTGGCGCCATTCCCCGTGGACGGGCATGACGTTGCGCGGCCGCGCGGCGTTGTAGAGGAACAGCAGTTCCCCGGCCAGGCCGTGACCGGAGGTGTGCACCTTGGCATCTCGTCCAGTCACGACGGTGGCGCCGATCTGGGAGAGCATGTTGATCACGCCGAAGACGGCTTCCTCGTTGCCGGGCACGAGGGAGGAGGACAGGATGATGACGTCCCCGTTGCGTACGGTGATCTGGCGGTGTTCCCGGCGGGCCATCCGGGACAGGGCGGCCATCGGCTCACCCTGCGTGCCGGTGGTGATGAGCACAACCTTGTGGGGGGCCATCTTGCCGGCCTCGTCCATACTGACGAAGGTCCCCCGCGGTGCGGTGAGGTATCCCATGCGCTCGGCGATCTCCATGTTGCGAATCATGGAGCGGCCCGTGAAGGCGACCTTCCGGCCGGCGGCCACCGCCGCGTTCACCGCAGACTGCACGCGGTACACGTTGGAGGCGAAGGAGGCGATGATCACGCGCTGCTTGGCATCCCGGACCAGGCGGTTCAGGGTGGGGGCGATGTCCGCCTCGGAGCCAGAGAAACCGGGAGTAGCGGCGTTGGTGGAGTCACACAGGAAGAGGTCCACGCCCTCGTCACCGAAGCGGGACAGTGCGGGCAGGTCGGTGGGACGCCCATCCAGCGGCGTTTGGTCCAGTTTGATGTCACCGGTGTGCACGACCAGGCCGGCCCCGGTCTTCAGGGCGATGCCCAGGCAATCCGGGATGGAGTGGTTCACCGCGAAGAAGCGCAGGTCGAAGGGCCCGCGGTTGAGGTGGGATTCCTCGTTGACCTCAATGAGCTTCGGCCGCTGGCGGTGCTCCTGGGTCTTGGCCTCGATGAGGGCACAGGTGAACCGCGAGGCGATGATCGGGATGTCCGCGCGCTGCTTGAGCATCCACGGAATGGCGCCGATGTGGTCTTCGTGGCCGTGGGTGACGACGAGCGCCTCCACCTTGTCCCACTTGCCCTCCAGGTAGGAAAAGTCCGGCAGGATCAGATCCACGCCCGGTTCACCGGAGCTGGGGAAGAGCACGCCACAGTCGATGATGAGCAGGCGGCCGTTGTATTCGAAAACGGTCATGTTGCGGCCGATCTCGGAGATGCCACCCAGGGCGACGACGCGCAGCCCGTTCTTCGGGGCGCTCGGCGGGGAGGGCAGACGCTTGGTGAGGTCCGCACCCTGCATGGACTTCAGCGGGCCCTTGCGCTGGTTGCGGTCTCCGCGGTCCCCCCGATTGTTGCGGCCACCGCGGCCGTTGTCGTTGCCGCCGTTACCGTTGCCACCGTTGCCGTTGTTGTTATTGCCGCCGCGGTTATTTCCGTTGCGCTGCCCGCCGCGGTTATTCTCCGAGCTGGAGTCCTCCCCACCTCGGTTCGAGCTGCGGTCCCCGCCACGGCCGCGTCCCCGGGAACGCCGGGAGCGGTTACGGGAGGAGCCCTTGGCGTTGTCCCCCTGCGAGCCGTTCCCCGAAGAGGTGTCGGAGTCCGCCGGTGCGCCGGCCACCGAGCCGTCGTCGAATGTCGTGGCAGCGGCCGCATTGGCGGGCGCTGCTTGGGTGGGCTGCTGGGCCGAGTCAGAACCCTGGGCCCCCTCTACCGCCGCTTGGGCGCGGGCCCGGGCTGAATCGGCGTCCTTGTTGTCGGCCTCTTGGGTCGTTTCCGCGCTCGGCGGAGCCGCCTGCCGGGTTACTTTTCGTCCCCGGGAGCGTTGTTCAGTCATATTTTTCCTATACCCCTGCCTCACGCAGGTCTTTTTCCAGCTGTTCTAGTTCTGCTGGGGATGGTTCAACGATTGGTAGCCGTGGCGAGCCCACATCAATTCCGCGCAGCTTCAAACCCGCCTTCGCCAGAGCCACTCCCCCGAGCCGCGCCTGGGCGCGCTGCAGGGGCACCAGGCTCACCGCGATCTGACGGGCGGTGGCGATGTCCCCGGCGTCGTAGGCTTCCCGCAAGGCTTTGAGCCTGTCGGCAGCCAGGTGGCCGATGACGGAGATGAAGCCGGTTGCTCCGCTGGCCAAGAACGCCAGATTAAGCGGATCATCCCCGGAATACCAAGCCAGGTCGGTAGTTTCCACGAGTTCCATCGCTGCGGCGAGGTCCCCCTTGGCGTCCTTCACAGCGGCGATGTTGGGGTGCTCCGCGAGTCGGCGGATGGTCGCGGACTCGATGGGAACGTTCGTGCGCGAGGGGATGTCGTAGAGGCAAATCGGCACGTCCACCGCATCGGCCACGGTGGTGAAGTGCCGGTACACCCCCTCCTGGGATGGGCGGGAGTAGTAGGGCGTCACGATGAGCAGGGAATCGGCCCCGGCTGCGGCGGAGGCCTTGGCGATGTCCACGGACTCCGCAGTGTTGTAGGTCCCGGCCCCGGCGATCAGGCGAGCCCGATCGCCCAGTTCAGCTCGCACGGCTCTGAGTAGGTCCAGCTTTTCCGCGATCTTCGTGGTGGGGGATTCACCGGTGGTCCCGGCTAACACGAGGGAGTCGCACCCCTTGTCCACGAGGTGTCCGGCGAGCTCTACGCCGCGGTCCACGTCGATGGACCCATCTGGGGTGAACGGTGTTGCCATCGCCACGGAGATTGTGCCGAAGTGCTCGGCACCGCGCGTCGCTGCATTACCAGTACTCATGGGTTACCAGGTTACCTTCCCGTTGTGTCGTTGGAAGCATTCGCCGCACCGGCGCACACTTCAGGAGTCGCTGACGTAGGGGCTTGTGGCCATCTGGGTGCCGTCACGGAGCTGGGAGATGGAGAAGTCAGCGAAGACTTCCGGGGAGATCTCCTGCAGCAGCCGGAGGCACTCCACCGCCACTGCCCTGATCTCGGCGTCGGCGTGCTCGGCGGCCCGCATGGCGATGAAGTGCCGCCAGGACCGGAAGTTTCCGGTCATAACGAAGCGGGTCTCGGTGGCGTTGGGGAGCACCGCCCGGGCAGCTTGCCGGGCCTGCTTGAGCCGCAGGGCAGCGTGAGGTTGGGCCTCGGTGTGCCCGGCTAGCCCCTGGAGGATCTCCCCGTAGACGTCGTGGGAGACGTCCGCAGCTCGCAGGAACAGGGCTTTGAGCTGCTCGTCGGCGGCGATGGCGGCGGGCAGCACCACCCGCGCCTCCTCCGCCGGCACATAGCGTTGGGATAGCTGGCTGAAGGAGAACATGCGGTGGCGCATGATCTCGTGGCTGCATGACCGCGAAACGCCCCGGAGGTACATCGTCGCGCTGGCGTGTTCGAGCACCGCGAGATGGCCCACGTCCAGGATGTGCCGGATGTAGGCGGCGTTGGTCGCGGTGTGCGGGTTGGGTTTATCGAACGTTTCGTAGCAGGCCCGCCCGGCGAACTCGGCGAGCGCGGAGCCGTCGGGGGCCTGCGGATCCCAGTCGATGTCTTCCGGCGCCGTGAAGGCCGTGTGGCCGATGAGCCGGATGTCCAGGTCTACTGCGACGGCCATGTCGGTTAGACGTCGAGGCCGAGGAAACCCTCAAGGCCGATGGTCAGCCCGGGGTACTGTGCAATCTTTTGGACGCCGATAACCACGCCCGGCACGAAGGACTCGCGATCGTAGGAGTCCTGCTTGATGGTGAGGGTCTGGCCTTGGGTGCCGAAAATGACCTGCTCGTGGGCGACCATGCCAGTCATACGGACCGCGTGGACCGGGACGGATTCCACCTGGGCACCCCGGGCTCCGTCTAGCCGCTGCTCGGTGGCATCAGGCTGGTCTCCCAGCCCGGCCTTCCGGCGGGCGGCGGCGATGCCCTCCGCCGTGTGAACGGCGGTTCCGGAGGGGGCATCCTTTTTATTGGGGTGGTGCAGCTCGATCACTTCGGCGGACTCGAAGAAGGGCGCCGCGATTTCGGCGAACTTCATCGTGAGCACTGCGGAGATGGCGAAGTTGGGGGCGACGAGCACGCCGACGTCCGGGTGATCCGCTAGCTGTCGGCGGACGGCATCGTAGCGCTCTTGGGTCCAGCCGGTCGTTCCGACGACGGCATGGATGGAGTTGTCGATGCAGAAGGCGACGTTGTCCATGACGGCATCCGGCTGGGTGAAGTCCACGGCGACGTCGGTATTGCTATCCACGAGCACCTGAAGGTCTTCGCCGCGGTCGACGGCGGCAGACAGCTCCATGTCCTCGGATTTTTCGATCGCCGCAACGATGGCGGTGCCGACCCGCCCGTTGGCGCCCAATACTGCTACTCGAATCATGCTTGTATCTCACCTTCTGCGGATTGCGGTCTGCTCTACCCCCACCTTTGGGAAGGGGTTAGGAGCGACGGGGGGAAGTTATGACGACAGGGGAAATGGGGCCGGGTGCGAAGACGGCCCTAGTCCTCCACGGGCACCAGGGAGATCTTGCCGCGATTGTCGATATCGGCGATCTCCACCTGCAGCTTGTCGCCGACGTTGACCTCGT
Source organism: Corynebacterium heidelbergense (assembly GCF_028609845.1). NCBI lineage: Bacteria > Bacillati > Actinomycetota > Actinomycetes > Mycobacteriales > Corynebacteriaceae > Corynebacterium > Corynebacterium heidelbergense. Next base: position 1,302,565 of record NZ_CP063191.1, read on the forward strand.
CCTCCACCTTCTCCACCCGGCGGTCCCCACCGATCTTGGAGATGTGCAGCAGCCCGTCCCGGCCCGGGAGCAGGGAGATGAAGGCACCAAAGGCGGTGGTCTTCACCACGGTGCCAAGGAAGCGGTCCCCCACCTTCGGCAGTTGGGGGTTGGCGATCGAGTTAATTCGGTCCACAGCGGCCTCGGCGGCGGGTCCGCCCACGGCCGAGATGAACACGGTGCCGTCCTCCTCGATGGTGATGTTCGCACCGGTTTCCTCCGTGATCTGGTTGATGGTCTTGCCCTTGGGGCCGATGACCTCACCGATTTTGGACTGGGGAATGTTCACCGTGGTGATGCGGGGGGCGAATTCGCTGAGCTCCTCGGGGCCATCTACGGCGCCGGCCATGAAGGTGAGGACCTCTAGGCGAGCTTCGTAGGCCTGGCCCAGGGCATCTGCCAGCACATCGGAGGGGATGCCGTCCAGCTTCGTATCGAGCTGAAGAGCGGTGACGAAGTCCGCAGTCCCGGCGACTTTAAAGTCCATGTCACCGAAGGCATCCTCGGCCCCCAGGATGTCCGTAAGGGTGACGTACTTCTCTTTCTTTCCGACCGTGCCGGTCACCAGGCCCATGGCAATCCCGGCGACGGGGGCCTTCAGGGGCACCCCGGCCATGAACAGGGAGAGGGTGGAGGCGCACACGGAGCCCATCGAGGTGGAGCCGTTAGACCCTAGGGCCTCCGAGACCTGACGAATGGTGTACGGGAAGACCTCCCGGTTGGGGATGACGGGGGCCAGCGCGCGCTCGGCCAGTGCCCCGTGTCCAACTTCCCGACGCTTGGGGCTGCCTACCCGGCCGGTCTCGCCGGTGGAGTAGGGAGGGAAGTTGTAGTGGTGGATGTAGCGCTTGACGCTCTGGGGGCCCAGCGAGTCGATATGCTGCTCCATCTTGAGCATGTCCAGTGTGGTCACGCCCATAATTTGCGTCTCACCACGCTCGAAGAGGGCAGAACCGTGGACGCGGGGCAGGATGTCCACAACTGCTCCGAGGCTGCGCAGGTCCTTGGGCTTGCGACCGTCGATTCGGATGCCCTCCTCCAGGATGCGCTGGCGCACAATCTGCTTCGTCACGTCGTTGTGGGCCGCGCGGATCTCGGCTTCACGATCCGGGAAGCTCTCGGCGAGTTCCGCCACGACTTCCTGCATGTTCTCCGCTAGGGCTTCGTCCCGCTCCTGCTTGTCGGGGATCTGCATGATGTCCGCGAGAGCCTCTTCGGTCTCCGCCTCCACGGCGGTGAGGACATCCCCGCCAAACGGCGGGAACAGCTCGAATTCGCGCTGCGCGGCATCCACGGTGCGGGCCAGCTCGACCTGCGCTGCGCAAAGGGTAGCGATGAAGGGTTTTGCGGCCTCGATCCCCTGGGCCACAACGTCTTCGGTGGGGGCGGGGGCACCTTCGGCGATGCGCTCCACCACGTTCTCCGTGGCTCCGGCCTCCACCATCATGACGGCCACGCTGGGTTCCGTGGAGCTGCGGCGGGCGTGCCGACCCCGGCCGCCGCCGCGGGCCTTCTTCACCGGTTCCGTCACGCGGCCGGCGACAACCAGCTCGAAGACCGCTTGTTCCTCCTGATCCTGGTCGGGGAATGCGACCCACTGCCCCTCCGGATGATCCTCGTCCACCACCAGGGCCATGCGCACCGCGCCGACGGGCCCGGACACCGGCAGGCCGCTGAGCTGGGTGGCTGCAGAGGCACCGTTGATGGCCACGACATCGTAGCGTTCCTTGGGGTCCAGGGACATGACGGTGACGATGACCTGCACCTCGTTGCGCAACCCCTTCGCGAAGGTGGGGCGCAGGGGGCGGTCGATAAGCCGGGCGGCCAGAATGGCTTCAGTGGCCGGTCGGCCCTCTCGGCGGAAGAAGCTGCCGGGGATGCGCCCCACGGCGTACATGCGTTCCTCCACGTCCACGGTCAAGGGGAAGAAATCGATGCCCTCCCGGGGCTGGCGGGATGCGGTCGTGGTGGACAGGAGCATCGTGTCGTCGTCGAGGTAGGTGGCCACGGCACCATCTGCCTGGCGGGCCAGCAGGCCCGTCTCGAAGCGGATGCTGCGGACCCCGAAGTCCCCGTTGTCGATGGTTGCCGCTGCCTCCCAAACCCCGGCCTCCGGATCGACCAATTCAATCGTGACGTTCTCGTTCTGCGGTGCGCTCATAATGTGGAGTGCAAGAACCTTTCTGCATTTTGTGCGGTGGCACGGAGATCCCACAGTGAACTTTTCCTCACGGCCTGGTCATCGATGCCGACCGTCGTGGGCGTGCCGATCATTGCCCTCCCGGGGAGGGCTGGTAAATCGCGATTCCGAGGGTATCACGAAAGAACCGCCCTCCAGCATGAGCTGGAGGGCGGCACCGTGACTTTGCGTCGCGTCCTAGCGGCGCAGGCCGAGGCGCTCGATGAGCGAACGGTAACGATCAATGTCGTTTTCGGCGAGGTACTTCAGCAGGCCCTTACGGCGACCCACCAGGAGCAACAGGCCGCGACGGGAGTGGTGATCGTGCTTGTGATCCTTCAGGTGCTCGGTGAGCTGGCGAATCCGGACGGTCAGCAGGGCGATCTGTGCCTCCGGGGAACCCGTATCGGTCTCATGCAGACCGAATTCCTTAAGGGTGCTGGCCTTCTGCTCCTGGGTTAGAGCCATGGTGGGAGTATCTCCTCAATCTCGATGGTTGTTTCAGTTTGCGCGTTGTTATTGGCGTCCGGAAGAAAAAAGAACAGTAACCGGAAAAGCGCCCGCGGCTACCGCAAACCACAGCCGCATGACGAGCAGCAAGCCTAACACCGTCGGTGACCGCAAACAAAAAGCGTGCGAGCGCCAAGTGACGGCGCAGCCACGAGCGGACGGCACACTTAGGGCCGCGTGGGAGCGCCCGCAGCGGCGCTCTCCAGCACGCTGCGGGTATTCGCCACATCCCGCTCGATCGCGGTCACAAGCTCCTCCACGCCGCTGTAGGTCTCCTGGCCCCGCAACCGCTCCACGAAGCTGACCTGGACCTTCCGGCCATAGAGATCGGCCTCGTGATCGAGGATGAAGGATTCCACGCTGAGGGGCTCGTGCCCAAAAGTCGGATTGGTCCCCACAGAGATCGCCGCCGGAAGCTGCGCTCCCACCGGCATGGTACCGACGAGGCCGCCGGGAGCTTCCCCCTCCTCCGGCACCACGGTGACATACCCCGCATACACCCCCTCCGCCGGGAGGGCATACATCTCCGGGAAGTACAGATTCGCCGTGGGGAACCCCAGGGCCCGACCACCCCGCCCGGCCCCGTGGACCACCTCCCCCTCCACCTCGAAGCTGCGCCCCAAAGCCCCCGCCGCCGCGGCAACATCGCCGGCCACTAGCCGCCCGCGAATCCAGGTGGAGCAGATGGTGTGATCCCCCTCCGTCAACAACGGGACAACCTGAACGTCGATCCCCCGCTGCGCACCCAGCTCGGCCAGCATCTCGGAGGTGCCCTCCGCGTTCCGACCGAAGGTGAAGTTCTCCCCCACAATGACGGTGCGGGCGTGCAGGATGTCGACGAGAACCCGATCCACGTACTCCTGCGGGGTCCACCCGGCCAGCTCGCGGGTGAACGCCACCACGACCACGTGATCGATCCCGCAGGCATAGGCCTGCTCGGCGCGCTGATGCACCGTACCCAACAGGGCGGGCACCGCAGACGGGCGGAACACCACCGTGGGATGCGGGTCGAAGGTGAACATCACGCTGGCGATCCCCCGCCGCCGAGCTTCGGCTACGGCCCGGTCCACCAGCTCCCGGTGGCCGCGGTGAACCCCGTCGAACACGCCGATCGTCACCACGGTGGGGCCCAGGTCGGTGGGAACCCTGTCCAGTCCGTACCACATACTCACGAGTGGCTAGCCTAGCCCATAGACTTGCGCCATGTCCGAAACCCCATCCTCCGCAGATACCGCTGCCCACCGGCCCCCGGAGGGCGGCATCCTGCAGCGATCCGGCGTGCTCGTGGTGGACAAGCCCGCCGGGATGACGAGCCACGATGTCATCGCACGGTTGCGCCGCATCTTCGGCACCCGCCGGGTGGGCCACGCCGGGACGCTGGACCCGATGGCCACCGGCGTGCTGGTCGTGGGGATCGAGCGGGGCACGAAGTTCCTCGCCCATGTCGTCGCCCATAACAAGCGCTACGAGGCCACGGCGGAGTTCGGGGCCACCACCGTCACCGAGGATTGCGAGTCGGCGGCAACCTCCATCGCCCCAGCCGCGAGCATCCGGGCCCTTCGGCCGGAAGCGGTCGCCACCGCCCTCACCTCATTCTGCGGGGACATCGAGCAGCGGCCCTCCTCCGTGTCCGCAGTGAAAATCAACGGCAAACGCGCCCACGAACTGGTCCGCGCCGGGAAGGACGTGCAGCTACCCGCCAGGCCGGTGAGCATCCACTCCCTCACGGTCGACCAGGTGGAACTCTTGGAACGCTCGGCCGCCGATGCGGCCCTGGTGGGCGAGGGCCCCCGCTGGCGCGCGGCCTTCGCGGTGCACTGCTCCTCGGGCACCTTCGTGCGGGCCCTAGCCCGGGACGCCGGGGAGGCCCTGGGAGTGGGGGGATATCTCACACAACTCCGCCGGGTGAGTTCGGGGCCGTTTCCGCTTGCGGAGGCCCAGACCTTGGAGCAGCTTGCGGCGCGTCCGGTGTTGACCTGGACCTTGGACGAGGCGATGGCTCGTTGCTTTCCCGTGCGGGAGATCTCCGAACCCCAGGCGCGGGATCTAGCGCTGGGCAAGTGGCTGGAACCCATCGGGCTTCAAGGGGTCCACGCGGCGGTAGGCCCGCGGGGGCGGGCCATCGCGCTTATCGAGGAGCGCGGATCCCGGGCGGCCAGCGTTTTCGTCGCCCGTCCGGCTGGCATGGACTAAGGCTGTTCACTGCCGCTGAAGCCGCCCTACCCCGCTGGCTAACGGCTAGTACCGCCGCACGGCCGTCACCGTGGCGATGAACCCGCCGGAGATGATCCAGCGCCCCTCAATGAAGGGCACGGGCTGCGGCTGGGCCAGCAAGTGCGCGGTGAAGGTGCCATCCGCACGGATGTCGATATCGGCCTCGTCGAAGTCCAGGAAGCGATGCGTCAGCGGGAACCAGGCCTTGTAGGTCGATTCCTTCGCACTGAACAGCACCTTGCCCATCAGCTCCCCCATCTCTCCGCGCTGCAGCCTGCGCAGTCGGCGCAACTCGGCGGGCCGCGCGATGGCCTCCAGCACCCCGTCCGGCAGCGCCGTCGCGGGTTCCGCGTCGATGCCGAGGGAGGCCCACCGCGTGCTGCTGCCCACGAGCGCTGCCCGATAGCCGTCGGTGTGGGTCAGCGACCCGGTGATGGCGTCCGGAAAAAGGGGCATTCCCCGCCGCCCCCGCAAGATGGGCAGGTCCGGGCCGAAGGAGCTCATGGCCTGGTGCGCGCACCAGCGAGAATCCCCGAAATCCGCTTTACGCCGATCTACGGCGGTGGCCACGAGCGCGCGTTCCTCGTCATCCAGCAGCTCGTACTTCTCCAGAGTGGGCGCGGTGGGGGGAACGTGCAACTCCACGATGCGGGTGCCGGTGGGCAGCATGTCGGCGACCACGACGGGGTCCTCCAGCTCGCCCCGCGGGGTTAGGGCAGCGGCGTGGGGTAATTCCACCGTGCGTTGACTCATTGCTCCACCTCCTCCGTGAGCACCGGGTAGGGCCATAGGCCGCGGTGTAGGCGCGGCCGTAGCGTGTATTGCCACTCTCTGGGATAACCGAGGGATACCTCCACGTGCGTTACGCCGTCGATGTTCCGGCGGACGGGCAGGTGCAGGTGACCGTGGATAACCGTACTGGCCCGGTAGCGCTTCGGCCACCCCTGGGTGTGCCGAGTGCCGGACCACAGGGCAATTTCTTCGTGGCGGACCCCGGCCATCATCTCCCGGGCGAGCGGCCAGTGGTTGACGAGGACGGTGGGCTCGGTGACTTCGCTGAGCCGGTCGACGGAGTAGTGCAGGCGTTCGTGGCACCACAGGGGGATGTCCACGTAGGGGGCGATGGCGTGGTGGTCGGTGAGGACGATGCCGCGTTCCTGGGCGGCGCTGAGGGCCTGGTCCCGGGTGGTGTCCGGGGCGCGCCAGGAGTGGTCGTAGAGGGTGAACAGCGGGACGATCCGATGGCCCGCGAAGCTCAAGTAGGGATCTTCCGGTGTGCTCGCCCCGGCGCTGCGAGCTGAGCGGATGACTGCCTCGTACTTATCTTTCCCGGTGAAGCGGTCGGTGCTGCGGGCGTAGATCTCGTGGTTGCCGGGGGTATAGATGACCTGCTGGAAGGTGGCGCAGAGGTCGTTGAGGGTGCGCCGGATGGTGCCGAGGTTCTCCGCAATGTCCCCGGCCACGATGAGCCAGTCCTTGGGGTGGGTGGGGCGAATAAATTTGTGGACAACGCCACGGTTACCTAGCGCGGCCATGTGCAGGTCGCTTACGGCCCACAGCGTGCGCCGACCGGGCGACCCGGAGCTGGGCGGCGGGGGGCCCTCGGGTGCGGGTCCCGGCGGGGGTGGCGATGTCTGGAGATCCATGGCGGTTCACAGTATCCCCGCGCGGCCGCCGGGCCGGGAAGGGTTCGGGGTGAGAATTACCTGTGGCGGGGGTAGCTACCGGGGGTAGCTGACGTGCCCCCGGGCTCCCAGACCCCTTAGCTCTCGGCCCAGCGCCCCGATTGGAAGCGCCACACCACCGCACCACACCGCAGCACGAGGAAGAGCAGCAGCCCGCACCACAACCCGGGCAACCCCCACCCGAGGGCCAGCGAGAGCCAACCCAGCGGGATGAAGCCCACGACTACGGAGAGCACCGTCGCCGTGCGCAGGAACCGGACGTCGGAGGCGCCCAGCAGCACCCCGTCCAGCGCGAAGACCACGGAACCGATGAGCACCATGACCACCAGCAGCCACCAGGCCTGCCCAATGCGGCCCAGCACCACCTCATCCGTGGTGAACAATTGCGGGATGTAGCCACTACCCGCAGCCAGGGCAGCGGCGATGAACAGTCCCGCCAGGACGGAGAAGCGGATCACGCGATAGGCCACTGCCTCCGCGGACGCCCGGGACTTCCGCCCCAATGCAGCCCCGACGAGGGCTTGGGCGGCGATTGCCACGGAGTCCAGCACGAGGGTGAGGAAGTTCCATAGCTGCAGCAGCACCTGGTGGGCGCCGAGAGCCCCGCTCCCCATCCGGCCCGCCACCGCAGCAGCGGAGAGAAAGGCAACTTGAAAGGACAGGGAGCGCACGATCAGGTCCTTGCCCATGGCCAGTTGCGGCCGAATGACTGACCAGTCCGGACGCCAGGGCCTGGCGTCCCCAAACCTCCGCCACCACAACATCGCCGTGGCCACGAAGCAGGCAGCGACGATGCTCTCCCCCAGCACGTTCGCCAGGGCGGAACCGACCACGCCGAAACGGTGCACGGCCCACGGGACGGTGATGGCCATGGGGATGACCCCCGCGAGCGTGAACAGCAGGGGTAAGCGGGTGTTGGCCACCCCCCGCAACCAGCCGTTTCCCGCCATAACCACGAGGGCGGGGACGATGGACAGGCAGGTGATCTGCATCCAGCTAGTGGCAAGCTGCGCCACCTCGGGATCTGGGGCCAGGGCCCGCATGATGATGGGACACGCGGCGAAGATGGTCACCGCCAGGGTGCTGCCCACGGCGATCGCGACCCAGGTGGCCTGGATCCCCTCGTAGATGGCATCCGCGAGCCGCCCGGCCCCGTAGAGTCGCGCGGACCGGGCGGTGGTGCCGTAGGAGAGGAAGGTCAACTGGGTGGTGACCGTGGATAGCACGGTTGCCCCGGCCGCGAGGGCGGCGAGTTGAGTCGCGCCCAGGCGGCCGACCACCGCCGTGTCCCACAGGAGGTACAGCGGGGTGGCGGCGAGGACCAGCAGAGCGGGCCACGCCAGGGAGAGGATCGTCAGGGAGCTGATCCGCTCCTGGCCAGGGCTATTCTCCGGGCTCGGCACTGCGGTAGGGATCCGCCTCGCCGGCCGGGCGGGAGTTCGCAGCCTGCGCCCGGATTTCCTCATCGCGGGCTCGGGCGCGGGCGAGGAGCTCCTCCATATGAGCGGAGGCCTCCGGGACCGTGTCCACCGCGAAGCTCAAGGTGGGGGTGAAGCGAACCCCGAGCTGATCGCCGACGATCTTGCGCAGTTGGCCCTTGGCCTTGGTCAGCGCCGCCTCCGCCAGGGCGAAGTCCGGGGCATCCTCGATGGTGCGGCCGCGCACAGTGTAGAACACCGTGGCGTCGTGCAGATCCCCGGTGACTCGGGCGTCGGTCACCGTGATGAACTCCACCCGGGGGTCCTTGATCTCCCGCTCCAGTGCGGTTGCCACGATGGTTTGAATCCTCTTGGCCATCCGCGCTGCCCGTGCGTGATCAACCATGGGCCTACAGTTCTCTCTTTCTTTTACTTACCTGACATGAAAACCGGCGACCGCTAGGTGCGCGGCACTTCCACCATCTCGAAGACCTCGATGATGTCGTCCACCGCGATGTCCGGGTAGGACAGCACCATGCCGCATTCGTAGCCGGCGCTGACCTCCGTGACATCGTCCTTCTCCCGGCGCAGGGACTCGATGGTCGCCTTCTCGGTGACCACGTTGCCATCGCGCACGAGTCGCACCTTGGCGTTGCGACGGACCTTGCCGCTTTCCACCATGCAGCCTGCAATGAGGCCGACGGACGAAGCTTTGAAGATCTGCCGGATTTCGGCCTTGCCGATTTCCCGCTCCTCGTAGATCGGCTTGAGCATGCCCTTGAGGGCCTGCTCCACTTCCTCGATAGCCTTGTAGATCACCGAGTAGTAGCGGATCTCCACGCCCTCGGCGTTGGCCACTTCCGTGGCCTTGCCTTCGGCGCGGACGTTGAAGCCGATGATCACCGCGTCCGAGGCGGCCGCCAGGTTGACGTTCGTCTCCGTGACCGCGCCCACGCCCCGGTCGATGATGTTCAGGGCGACCTCGTCGTCCACCTCGATCTTGAGCAGGGCATCCTCGAGGGCCTCCACCGTACCGGCGTTGTCGCCCTTGAGGATGAGGTTGAGCATGCTCGTCTCCTTGAGCACCTCGTCCAGATCCGCCAGGGACACGCGCTTACGGCTCTTGGCCTGCATGGCGTTGCGGCGACGGGCGTTGCGGCGATCGGCGATCTGCCGGGCGGTGCGATCCTCGTCAACCACGAGCATGTTGTCGCCAGCGCCGGAGACGCTGGTGAGGCCCAGCACCTGCACGGGGCGGGACGGGCCAGCCTCGCGCACGTCGTTGCCGTGTTCGTCGATCATGCGGCGAACGCGGCCGTGGGCATCGCCGACGACGATGGAATCGCCGACCCGCAAGGTACCGCGCTGAACGATGATCGTGGCCACAGGACCACGGCCGCGGTCCAGGTGGGCCTCGATGGCCACGCCCTGGGCATCCATGTCCGGGTTGGCCCGCAGGTCCAGGGAGGCATCCGCCGTCAACAGCACGGCTTCCAGCAGAGCCTCGATGTTCGTGCCCTGCTTAGCAGAGATGTCCACGAACATGGTCTCTCCGCCGTACTCCTCGGGAACCAGACCGTATTCGGTGAGCTGCCCGCGGATCTTCTCCGGTTGAGCGCCTTCCTTATCGATCTTGTTCACGGCCACCACAACCGGCACGTCTGCGGCCTTGGCGTGGTTGATGGCTTCCACGGTCTGCGGCATCACGCCGTCGTCCGCGGCGACCACGAGGATGGCGATGTCCGTGGACTTGGCGCCACGGGCACGCATCGCGGTGAAGGCCTCGTGACCCGGCGTATCCAGGAAGGTCACCAGGCGCTCGCTGCCCTCCATGTCCACCGGCACCTGGTAGGCACCGATGTGCTGGGTGATCCCACCGGCCTCACCGCCACCGACGTTGGCCTTACGAATCGTATCCAGCAGGCGGGTCTTACCGTGGTCCACGTGACCCATGACGGTCACCACCGGGGGACGCTGGGCGAGGTCTTCCTCTTCGCCCTCATCCTCACCGAACTGCAGATCGAAGGACTCGAGCAGCTCCCGGTCCTCGTCTTCTGGAGAGACGACCTGGACCTTGAAGTCCATCTCGTCGCCCAGCAGCATCAGCGTCTCGTCGGAGACGGACTGGGTGGCGGTGACCATTTCGCCAAGGTTGAACAGGGCCTGCACCAATGCTGCCGCGTCCGCGTCGATCTTGTCGGCGAAGTCCATGATGGAGGCGCCGCGAGCTAGGCGGATGGTCGCACCCTTGCCGTTGGGCAGCTTCACGCCACCAACAACGGAGGGAGCCTGCATTGCCTCGTACTCGTTGCGCTTCTGCCGCTTGGACTTGCGCCCGCGCCGCGGTGCGCCACCCGGGCGCCCGAAGGCGCCGGCAGTACCACCGCGACGTCCACCGCGACCGCCGCGCGGTCCACCCGGACCGCCCGGTCCGCCACCGGGGCCACCGGAGCCGCCGCGTCCACGGCCGCCACCGAAGCCCGCGCTGGACTTGGAGGGCATCTGCCCGGGGCTGGGGTGGTTGGGCATCATCGCCGGGCTGGGTCGGCGCCCACCGCCCTGGCGCTCGCCGCCGGGACGGTCACCCGTGCGCGGAGCGCCGCCGGGTCCACGCCCGCCAGCCTGCCCGCGTCCACCGGGGCCGCGCTGACCGGGGCGCGGTGCCCCACCGGGGCGGGGTCCCGTGCCACCGGGCCGCGGCATATCGCCGGGGCTGGCTTGGCCCCCGCGGGGACGCGGTGCCGGGCGCTCCGTGGCGGAGAAGGGGTTGTTGGCCACGCGGGGGCGACCACCGGGCTTCGGACCCGGCTTCGGGCCGGGCTTGCCGGGGGTTGCCGCCGCGCCGGCGGTGCCACCCGGGCGTTGGGTACCGCCGGGGCGCGGGGATGCCCCCGGGCGGGCAGAGCCACCGGGGGTGGCACCGGGCTGGGCACCCTGAGCCGGAGTGCCCGGCCGACCGGCACCGGGACGGTTTCCGCCGGGGCGGTTGGCGCCGGGGCGAGGTGCGCTGCCGCGCTCTGCTCCGGAACGCTCTGCGCTGGAGCGGTCCGCACCCGAGCGATCTGCACCGGGACGGGCAGCGCCGGGACGGGGCCCCGGGGTGGGGCCGGATGCTGCAGCGGAGTTGGGGGTACCCGGGCGGGGCCCCTTAGCACCGGGCGTTCCGGCGGCCTGCGGACCGGGCTTCGGCGAAGCTTCGGGGCGGGCACCTGCCGGGCCGCCAGCCCGGGAGGGGTTGGGCCGGGCCGGGGATCCCGGCTTGGCGCTGCTGCTGGGGGTGGTCCCCGGCCGGGCGGCATGGGTGGGCGCACCGGGCTTCGGGGCGGGCACATTGCCCCCGCCACTCCTGGCGGAGCCAGCGGAGTCCGACCCGCCCACGCCATAGTGCTTTTTCATCTTCTTCACCACGGGGGGTTCCACCGTGGAGGAAGCGGTCTTAACGAACTCGCCTTGCTCTTTGAGCGTTGCGAGAAGTTCCTTGCTCGTCACACCGAGCTGCTTTGCCAGCTCGTGAACGCGTAGCTTTCCGGGCACTACTCTCCTTTTGTTGGGTGGAGCCGCAGGCCCGGTCGGTGCGCTAACGCTAGGCGCCCACCAGGTACGTACGGCTCCCGTACGTGTGGTAACTCATCGCTGATGCTGCTTCATCGTGCGCTCATCAGTGTCTCGGTTCTTTCCTCGGTCGATGTAAACGAAGGTGTCCCCACCTAGGCGATCAACGCCGGGCGGGACCTTGTCCAATCCCTCATTGTGCCCCATAGCGGCCGCTGTAGTGAACTCGCGGCCCCCTGAGGCGGGGGGAATGGGCCCTCACCACGGGCTTCGAGCCCCCTCAGCTCGGCGGGGATTCTCCCGGGCGCTGGAGAGCAGCGATGTACTGCCCCACTGCGTCCGTGGACGTTCCCACCGGGACGCGCAGCGCCCTGGGGAGGGCTCGGCGCTTTTCCGCGAGGGCATAGGCCTCCATGGTCGGGGTGAGCCAGGCCCCACGGCCTGGCAGCTTTCGTTGCGGATCTGGGACGATGGTCCGCGCACCATCCGAGCCCACCTGCACCACGCAACGCAACAGCTCCGCCGGTGGGAGGACCTGCCGCAGCGCGACACACGTGCGTTGGGGGCAAGCCTTCGCAGGTGTGGACAAGGGAAGTGGGCCTCTTTCCTGTCCCCCGGGCGGTTGGGCCGGGGGGTGTGCGGGATACGTCCGTAGGCGAATTACATCACCGTGATTTAGTTTAACGCGCGGCGTCCCTAGGGCTCTAACTACTCTCCGCCGCGTCCCCGCCGTTTTCCACAGCGTCCCCGCTAGGCATCCGACCTACGGCATCCCCCAGAGTGCGGCTCTCCTCCTGCGCCAGCCCAGCGGCCTGCGTCTCGGAGCGGATGTCGATTTTCCACCCGGTCAACCGCGCGGCCAAACGGGCGTTCTGCCCCTCCCTCCCGATGGCCAGGGACAACTGGTAGTCCGGCACAACCACCCGCGCCACCTGCGCCTCCGGGTCCAACACGGTCACGCTGACCACCTTGGAGGGAGCCAGCGCGTTGCCCACGTAGGTCCCGGGATCCTCGGAGAAGTCAACAATGTCGATCTTCTCGCCGCCCAGCTCCGACATGATCGCGGAGACCCGCTGACCCCTGGGGCCGATGCAAGCACCCTTGGCGTTGAGCCCCTTCACCGTGGATTGCACGGCCATCTTCGTCCGGTGCCCGGCCTCCCGCGCGATGGAGACAATCCGCACCGAACCATCGGCAACCTCCGGCACCTCCAGCGCGAACAGCCCTTCCACCAGCTCCGGGTGGGTGCGGGAAAGGTTGATCTGCACGGCCCGCCCACCCCGGTTGGTCACGTCCGTGACGAAAGCCTTGACGCGGGCGCCGTGCTCCGGGTGCTCCCCAGGGATGTGCTCGGCGGGCAGGATTTGCCCGTCGATGCCGTCGAGCTCTGTGCCCAATCGGACGACGGTGATGCCGCGCTCGTTGGCCCTGGCGTCCCTATTGACCACCCCGGAGACCACCGAATACCGCAAGGGCGCATATTCATCGAACCGACGGCGGGTGCGCGCCTCGGTAATGGCGGAGCGGATGGCGTCCCGCACGACGCGGGTGGCCGAGCGGCCGAAGTTCTCCGGCGTGTCGTCTAGCTCGCCGGTGACCCGTCCCTCCTCATCGCGTTCGATCTGCAGCACCCGCACTTCCCCGGTCGTGCGGTCGATGTCTACCCGCGCGCTGCCCCGGTACCCCGTGGACTCCCGGTAGGCATGCACGAGGCCGCGGCTGATGGAGGCCAGCAGCTCCTCGGTGTTCACGCCCTCTTGGCGTTCCATGGCGTAGAGCACGCTGAGGTCAATATTCACTTGTTTCTCCTGCGGTATTCTTCCCGATCCAACCCGATGAGTTCGGCCTCCACCTGGGGGGCCGGTGAGAACTCAATTTCTACCACTGCCCCAGCCACCTCCTCGAATCCCACTTCTCGGATGGACGGCGGGGCCCCTTTGCGGCCCTTGTTCCCCTGCGCACCGTGGGAGCCCATGGTCGGTGCCGAGAGGAGTACGACGCCACCCTGATCCACCGCGGCCACTCGACAGATCTGCCCAGAGGGGAGCTTCACCAACCGACCGGTGTTACGGCGCCAATGGCGGGGCTCGGTGAGGGGATGATCCACACCGGGAGTGGTGACCTCCAGGGTGTATCCCGGGCCAAAGTTCACCTCCCCGGCGGACTCGATCGCGTCTAGCCGGGCGGACAGCGCTCCGCTGAACTCCTCCAGGCCGTCCAGGTCGGGCCGCTCATCGGCGTCCACGGCCACGCGAACTGCGGACTTAGCCCCTGCCTTCGTGATGGTCACACCCTCCACGTCGTAACCGAATTCACGGGCCAGGGGCTGGATGTGTTGGGTGAGATCCTCGACGGTGGGGAAAGCCATGCCCCGAACAGTATCAGCCACCCGGTTTGGCACACTGGGGTGCGTGACTGCGCTTCCCCGCCCTCTCCCCCACCCCGCTGCCGGTTCCGGAGTTACCCGTCGGCAGTTCCTCGCCGGCGCCGCCCTGTCCCTCGCGGGCCTTCCCCTCCTCGCAGCGTGCAGTCCGCGCACAGTGGTGTCCGCCTTCGCCGACCCCAGCCCCAATGAGGGGCTCGCCGACCTCTTGGCGTTGATGCGCCGCGCCGGTGGGGCACCGCAAGCTACGGCGAATGCCCCCGCCGATCCCGCAGCCGCCCTCATTCGGCGCCAGATTCCCCTAGTCGCCGGGGAGTTGACCAGGCAGTGCGGGGTGGACAAAGAGGGCCACGGGCCACAGGACTGCACCCAGGCGGCCGAAGGCACCGGGCAAACCGAGCCGACGGCGGACGCTGCTGATTCTTCCGCCCCACGCCCGGGAGCTAAGCAGGTGCAGGACGCTATGGAGCGCCTGGCCGCCGATCCCCAGGGTGCGCCAGGATCGGCCCCAGCCGCGCGAGATCGCTCCGCGCAGGCTCATCTCATGGCCGGGTTGTACTCGGGGCTAGCGGCGGTGACGGAGTTTCCCAATAAGCAGCGGGCAGATCAGGTCACGCGGGATCTTCAGGACGCCGTGAGCGGCGCGGGTGGTGGCAAGAAGTCCCTGGCCAAGGAGCTGGACCGCAGTTTGCCCGGGCTACTCGATCGTCTGCACGCAGCGGTGTGGGCCCTGGGCCTGGCCTTGGCGCAGGAGGATAGCCCCGCACGGGCGGGCATCCGGGACTGCGCAGATACCCTGCGGGTCTGCCGGGATGCCGTGGCCCAAGTGCTGGACGCTTCCCAGGCGGCAGGGGGCGGGGGCGTGCCCTATCGTCCACCGGCAGGGTTTGCGGAAGGTTCCCGCCCCGCCCCCACGTCCGGGGAGCAGGCGGTGAAGTACACCGGCGAGGATGTGGACGGGATCATCGCGGCGCTCCGGCAGGAGGTGTGGCGGTCTACCTCCGCCCCCGCGCGGCGCTTCTACACGGTATGGGCGGGCCGGTTGGCCCAACCCTTATCCCAGTTGGATGCCCCGCTGGGCCTGAAAACCCAAGAGATCACGCTGCGGGGTGAGCAGCCCAGCGGGCAGGCGGCGCCGAAAACCCCCTAGAGTTCCTGCAGGGCCTTTTGCACCGTGGCCACGGCCTCCTCGTAGGCCACGTCCAGCTTCTCCCCCGTAAATCGGTTGCGCAGCTCCACCTTGCGCTCGCTGAAGCCCCGGCCCACCACCACGATGAGCGGCATCCCCAGCAGCTCGGAATCCTTGAACTTGACCCCCGGGGACACCTTGGGACGGTCGTCGTACAGCACGTCCAGTCCAGCGTCGGAGAGTTTTTCCACGAGTTCGCTGGCCGCAGTGGTGGCGGCCTCATCCTTGTTCGCGATGACCACGTGAACGTCGTAGGGTGCCACGGTGGCGGGCCAGCGCAGACCCACCTCGTCGTGCATTTGCTCGGCCAGCACTGCCACCAGCCGGGAAACGCCGATGCCGTAGGAACCCATCGTCGGGACCGTCCGCTTGCCGGACTCGTCTGGAATGTACACCTCGAAGGCCTCGGTGTACTTGCGGCCCAGTTGGAAGATGTGCCCGATCTCGATGCCCCGGGCCAGGGTGAGGGTCCCCTTTCCGTCCGGGGCGGGATCCCCCTCCAACACTTCCGCTGCTTCAACGACCCGGTCGAGCGTGAAGTCCCGCCCGGCCACCATGCCCACCATGTGATGCTCCGGCTTGTCGGCACCGGTGATCCAGGCAGACCCCTCGAAGACGTGCGGGTCCGCGAGCACCTGCAATCCGTGCTCGGCCAGTGCCCGCGGACCCACGTACCCCTTGACCAGGAAGGGGTTGCGGGCGAAGTCCTTATCGTCCGCCAATTCCACGGTGGCCGGCACGAGCGCGGCCTCGAGGCGCTTCATGGCCACGTCCCGGTTGCCGGGAACAAGCACGCCAGCCAGGGTGGGGCGGTGCGGGTTGCCCTCGTCATCCGTGCCGGGCTCCGTGATGCGAACGATGACGCACTTGAGGGTGTCCGCTGCGGTGACATCGCGGCCACGCACGGCAACGCGCTCCCGGTTGGCCCACTCCACCAGGGATTCGATCGTGGTGCAGTCCGGGGTGTGGTGTTCCGTGGCCTCCGCCTGCCCGGTGATGGGTAGCGCTGCCGGGGGGTGGGTGACCACGGCCTCCACGTTCGCGGCGTAGTCGGATTCGGTGGAACGCACGAAAGTGTCCTCGCCGTTGTCCGCGATAGCCAGGAACTCCTCCGATGCGGACCCACCCATGGCCCCGGAGGTGGCCGCGCAGATGACGTACTCCACCCCGAGGGTGTCGAAGATCCGGCGGTAGGCCCCCCGGTGTAACTGGTAGCTTTCCTCCAGCCCCTCGTCCGCCATGTTGAAGGAGTACGAATCTTTCATCACAAATTCCCGGCCCCGCAGGATGCCCGCCCGGGGGCGCTCCTCATCGCGGTACTTCGTCTGGATTTGGTACAGGATGATGGGGAAATCTTTGTACGAGGAGCACTCGGCTTTCACGGTGGAGGTGAACAGCTCCTCGTGCGTGGGCCCCAGCACGTAGTCCCCACCCTTGCGGTCCTTTAAACGGAAGAGTGCGTCCCCGTAGTCCTCCCACCGCCCGGTGGTTTCGTAGTGCTCCTTGGGCAGCAGCGCGGGGAAGCTGAGCTCCTGCGCGCCGATGGCGTTCATCTCCCGCCGCACCACGTTCTCCACTTTGTTCAGCACCCTCAGCCCCAGCGGTAGCCAGGAGTACACGCCCGGTGCCACTCGGCGCACGTAGCCTGCCCGGACGAGCAGCTTGTGGCTGGGCACCTCGGCATCAGCCGGGTCATCGCGCAATGTGCGCAGGAACAGCGAAGACATGCGGGTGATCATGTTGCAAAGAGTACAAGGTAGGGCCCTTGGTTTGCGCCACCGGCTAGGCTACGTCCCCATGCTCATAATCCTGCCGCCATCCGAGACGAAGGCACCCGGGGGCACAGGGGGACCGCTGAACTTCGATGAGCTTTCCTTCCCCCTGCTCACCCCCACCCGCGTTCGCGTCGCCGAGGCCCTGCGCCGCCTGTGCTCCGGGGCCGATCACGCGGAGGCCCTGCGGTTGCTGGGGCTGCGCGAAACCCAGCGGGAGGAGCTCCGCCACAATGCCGAGCTACAGGATTCCCCAACGCTGCCCGCCGTGGAGCGCTACACCGGCGTGGCCTATGACGCGTTGGACGCGAACGGCACCCGAACCGGCCGGCCCCTGCCCGCAGCCGCCCGCTCCCGGTTGGCGATCGGCTCGGCGCTGTTCGGCGTGGTCGGCGCGCGAGATCCCATTCCCTGCTACCGCCTGTCCGGCTCGGCGAAGCTGCTGCCGGAACAGGGGGGCAAGCCCGCGACGCTGCGCTCTTTCTGGGCCGGGGGCCAGGCGGGCCCCAACATCGCCGCTGCGGTGGCGCGCTGGCAGGGTGGCGTCCATAAGAACCACAACGCCGTCATCGACCTGCGTTCCGGGGCCTATGCGAACCTCGGCCGCATCCCCGGAGCCGTGAGCGTGCGTGTGGAGGCCGAGTACCCCGACGGCGAGCGGAAGGTGGTCAGCCACTTCAATAAGCACTACAAGGGTCTGCTGGCGCGGGCGTTGGCGTTGGCCCCAGAGGATTTGGGGGCTGAGTCCGCCGGGCGGTCAGGTGCGGGCGCCGATCTGGCGGAGGGCCTGGCCGATCTTGTGCAGCGATTGGATTTTGGTGAGGACGCCACCTACCGCGCGCTTCCCACAGCATCAGACACGGTGACACTCATCGTGCCCGCACGGCGATAGCTCGCCAAAGGGGCCCCTCAACCCCTGACGGCCTTCCCGGGGGTACACGAGGGAAATTCGCAGCGTGAGGGCCGAATAATTTTCTAGACACCGCCGGTGAACGTGGGTTAGACTCAGCCGCTATGAGAAAAATTTCCAGGGTTATAGCAGGAGTTGCTGCGTCTGCAGCAATGGTCACGGGGGCTGGTGCACTGGGGGGCGCGGCCTCCATGGCGACGGCGCAGGCGGCAACGGGCCCGGTGGCGCTCGGCGGCGGCTCTGGAATCATCATCACGGAACAGCACAGCGGCGAGAAGTTTTTGTGCTCCCTGTCTGCTGTGGGCCGGGACCGCAACAACAACCTCATCGCGCTGACTGCGGGCCACTGCGGCAAGCCGGGCGACAAGGTCGCCAGCGAGTACTTTGAGGGCCAAGGCGACATCGGTACGTTCACCCACTCGTGGGAGAGCCCGGACGTCGCCGTGATCGACTTGGACGATTCCAAGGTCACTCCGCTGCGCACCGTGGGCGGAACCACCATCAACCGCATCGGCACCGCTCCGCTCTTCGGGCAGCCGGTCTGCAAGGAGGGCCGCTCCACCGGTCGTACCTGCGCGTGGGCCTGGGGGCAGGATCGCAACTTCATTGTCGAGCAGACCTGCGCCGTCGGCGGCGACTCCGGCGGACCGTTGGTGCGCGGCGACGAGCTGGTCGGACTGATCAGCTGGGGCCCGGAGCCCTGGTGCAACCAACCCTTCCCAGCGCCCTTCCACGCCCCGGACTGGTCCACCAACATTGCGGACGCGATGAACGTGATCAATTCCCAGGCCGAAGGCTTCACGCTGGCCTAGGTCGCTCGCAACTGTGCGAAACCCCCCTCCCCCCAACGCCTGTGAAGTGCGTGGGTGGGAGGGGGGTTTCTATCGGTAGAGCGATATGGTGCCCGGCGGTGACACCGCGAAGTACTCACCGTTGTCCGACCAGAAGACCGATAGCGGTATATCATTCGCACAACGTTCGGCGAAGCAATCAACGATGGCCCGGTGCATTGTCCGCGTAAACGCAAGGAGAAAAGCAAATGGATTCCCACTCTCAACAGGACTACACCGAGTACTGTCCTCCCTCCGAGACGGGCACACCCATGGAACAGATGTTGTCGGAGGACGAGCTGAGTCCTGTACCCCTGTTGGAAGTCGCGGGCATGGAAGTGAGTCCCATTTATTCCACCGATTGGGGCTGTGGCGCATCGAATGAGTCGGCTCCTTCCGAAGTGGACTGGGGCTCCGTGCCCGCCCTCCCTCATCCGCCGACATTGACGGTTACGTCATCCCAGCCGCCGCACGAAGTAAACCTCACCTTTCTTGCTGGTCGTCTCGAC